>NZ_JAUQOQ010000001.1:0-521519 GCF_030580795.1 Pseudomonas boreofloridensis
CCTCGGCGGCGGCCTGGGCGAAGGTCGCCAGATCCGCAGATTCGAACAAGGCCCGCAGCGGTACTTCCAGGTTCAGGCGCTGGCGGATGCGTGAGGTCACTTGCGTGGCCAACAGCGAATGACCGCCCAGCGCGAAGAAGTTGTCGTGCAGACCCACTTGCTCAACGTTGAGCACTTCGCTCCAGATCGCAGCCAGTTGCTGTTCCAGTGCCGTGCGCGGGGCGACGTAGCCTTTTTGCAGTTGGCTGGCGTCTGGCTTGGGCAGGGCCTTGCGGTCCAGTTTGCCGTTGGCGGTGAGCGGCCAGGCGTTCAGCACCAGGAAATGGGTCGGAACCATGTAGTCCGGCAGTTGAGCTTTCAGGTGCTGCTTGAGCGCGTCACGCAGTTGGCTGTGATCGACTTGCGTATCCTGCGCGATCAGATAGGCCGCGAGTTGCTTGCCCCCGGCCCCGTCGATATCCAGCACCAGCACTTCACGCACCGCCTCGTGGGCATGCAGGCGGGCTTCGATTTCACCCAGCTCGATGCGGAAACCGCGAATCTTCACTTGGTGGTCGATGCGGCCGACGTATTCGATCACTGCCTGGCTGCGGTAGCGGGCCAGATCGCCGGTGCGATACAGACGACCGCCCTCGCGGGAGAACGGATCCGGTACGAAGCGCTCGGCAGTAAGCGAAGGCCGGTTGTGGTAACCGCGCGCCAGACCGGCATGGCCGACGTGCAATTCGCCGCTGCAACCTGGGGCCACTGGGTTGAAATCGGCGTCCAGTACGTACATCGACAGATCAGGAATTGCAGCGCCGATGGGGCTGCTGGTTTGTTGCGTGTCTTCGAAACGGATCGGGCGATAAGTCACGTGCACCGTGGTTTCGGTGATGCCGTACATATTGACCAGGTTGTCGCAGTCTTTGCCGAAACGCTCGAACCAGGGCTGCAAGGCAGGTACATCCAGAGCTTCGCCGCCGAAGATGACGGAGCGCAGGGCCAGGTCGGAAGCACTTTCACACGCGACACGCATCAGCGGCTTGAATGCCGACGGCGTCTGGTTCAGCACCGTGACGCCCTGCTCGACCAGTAACTGGTGGAAGTCTTCAGGAGAGCGCGTCACCTCACGCGGCACGATCACCAGACGCCCACCGTGCAGCAGCGCACCGAAAATTTCCCAGACCGAGAAATCGAAGGCGTACGAGTGGAACAGGGTCCAGACATCATTCTGGTCAAAGGAGAACCAGTTCTCGGTCGCCTTGAACAAGCGCAATACGTTGTGATGCGGGAGCAAGGTGCCCTTTGGTTTGCCAGTCGAACCGGAGGTATAGATCACATACGCCAAGTTATCCGGCTGAGTCAGGTGCTCAGGATTTTCATCGCTGTAGCCATCAAGATCGGCTTCAAGCACAAGACTACGCACCGAAGCCGGCACCGGCAGATTGGCCAGCAGGCGCTGTTGAGTCACCAGTAGCGCAATACCGCTGTCTTCGATCATGTAGCTCAGACGGTCCTGCGGATACTCCGGGTCCAAAGGCACATACGCCCCGCCCGCCTTGAGGATCGCCAACAACCCGATAATCATCTCGACCCCGCGCTCCACCGCCAGGCCCACCAGCACATCCGGCCCCACGCCCTGCTCGCGCAGCTTGTGTGCCAAGCGGTTCGCACGGCGGTTCAAGTCGCCATAGCTCAGCGACTGCTCGGCAAACGTCAGCGCAATGGCCTGCGGTGCCCGCGCAACCTGGGCTTCGATCAATGCTGGCAGGCACGACTCACGCGGATACTGCGCACTAGCGCCACACTCAGCGAGCAGCTGTACGCGCTCGGCGTCGTCAAGCAGCGGCAACTGCGCCACGCGCTGCGCCGCATCGTCGCAGAGGGCCTGCAGCAGGTTGCGCCACTGCCGGGCCAGGCGCTCGACGCTGCTACGGTCGAACAGCGCCGTGGCATATGTCAGCGTAGCGTCGAGGCCTTGGGCGTGCTCGGCGGTATCCAGCGTCAAGTCGAACTGGCTGGTCTGGCTGCCCCACTCCAGCGCTTCGACACACAGGCCCGCCACCTCGCGAATCGGGTCGTCGCCGTAGGTCTGATGGTTGAACAGCACCTGGAACAGCGGGTTATGGCTCAGGCTGCGCTCCGGCTGCAACGCCTCGACCAACTGCTCGAACGGCAGGTCCTGATGGGCCTGGGCCTGCAAGGCCGTGTGCCGGACCTGCTGCAGCAGATCGGCGACGGTCAGCTGGGGCGAGAATTCGGCCTTGAGCACTTGGGTGTTGACGAAGAAGCCGATCAGGCCCTCGGTTTCGGCACGCGTACGGTTGGCGATCGGCACCCCGACACGAATATCGCGCTGCCCGGAGACCCGGTGCAACAGGGTCTGGAACGAGGCCAACAACACCATGAACAGGGTCACGCCATGCTGGCGCGCCGTGACTTTCAAGGCCTGCGCCAACGCCGGCGGGAGGTTGACGTTCAGGCGCGCGCCGGCCGGGTCCTGCACCTGGCCGCGCGGGCGGTCCAGCGGCAGCTCCAGCAGCGGTTGCTCCTCGCCCAGTTGCTGGCGCCAGTAGGCCAACTGCCGGACCTGCTCGCCGCCTTCCATCCAGTTGCGCTGCCACGCCGCGTAGTCGGCGTACTGAAACGCCAAGGGCGGCAATACGCACGCCTGCCCCTGGCAGAAGCCGGCGTACAGGCGCACCACCTCATCGACCATGATCGGCATCGACCAACCGTCGGCCACGCTGTGGTGCAGGGTCAGCACCAACACATGCGCGTCTTCCTCCAGGCGCAGCAGACGCGCCCGCAGCAGCGGCCCCTGCTCCAGGTCGAACGGCTGTGCGACCTCCTCCGCCACCCGTGCCAGCACGGCGGCTTCGGTGACGGCCTCGACCGGCAGGTCGAATTCACTCGGCGCATGAATACGCTGCCAGGTTTGATCGCCGTGCTCGTGGAAAGTGGTGCGCAGGGTCTCGTGGCGGGCGACCAGCGCGCTGAAGCTGCGGCGCAGCGCCTGCACGTCCAGCGCGCCATTGAGCCGCAAGGCCGAGGGAATGTTGTAGGCCGCGCTGTCCGGCTGCAATTGCCAGAGGAACCACTGGCGCTGCTGGGCGTAGGACAGCGCCAGCGGCTGGCTGCGGTCGACATGAGTGAATGCCAGCGCCTGCTGGCCCGTGCCCTGCTCGGCGCGCTCGGCGAAAGCTTGCAGGTCGGCAGCCTCGAACAGGCTGCGCAGCGACACTTCCAGGTTCAGGCGCTGACGGATACGCGCAGTGACTTGGGTGGCCAGCAGCGAATGCCCACCCAGCTCGAAGAAGTTATCGCCCAGGCCCACGCGCTCGACCTTCAGTACCTCGGCCCAGATCTCGGCCAGACGCTGTTCCAGCACACTGCGCGGGGCCTGATAGTCAGCCTGCACCTGGCTGCTGTCGGGCTTGGGCAGGGCCTTGCGGTCGAGCTTGCCGTTGGGCGTCTGCGGCAAGGCGTCGAGGAAGATCAGGTGCGCAGGCACCATGTAGTCCGGCAGGCTGGCCTTCAGATGGCGCAGCAGGTCGCCGCGCAGCTCCGGCTGCAGCGGCGCGCTCGGCACCAGGTAGGCCGCCAGCTGTTTACCGGCCGGACCGTCGATGTCCACCACCAGCACTTCGCGAATGCCCGGGTGTTCGCGCAACTTGGCGTCGATCTCACCCAGTTCGATACGGAAACCGCGGATCTTGACCTGATGATCGACCCGGCCGGCGAATTCGATGACGCCGTCGGCGTTGTAGCGCGCCAGATCGCCGGTGCGGTACAGGCGCCCGCCTGCCCGGTCGCCGAACGGGTCGGGAATGAAGCGTTCGGCACTGAGCCCAGGACGCTGGTGATACCCGCGCGCCAGCAGTTCGCCTCCGACCAGCAGTTCGCCGATGGCGCCCGGCAGGGCCAGGTTGCCCGCAGCATCGACCAGGTAAATGCTGCGCCCGGCCAAGGCCTTGCCGATCGGAATCTGGCTAGGCAGCGGCGCCTGTTCAGTGACATAGGCGGTGCAGTCCTGGCTGGTGATGGTCACCGTCGCCTCGGTCGGGCCGTAGGTGTTGATCAGCTCGACATGAGCCAGGCCCGCCGCGCGCCACGCCGGCACCCCGTCGGCGGCCATCGCCTCGCCCCCCATGTGCACGCGACGCAGCGCGCCATAGGCGCGCGGGCCCTTGACGGCAAAATCCTTGGCCAGCATGTACCAGTAGGCCGTCGGCAGATCGCTGAAGGTGATGCCGTGCTCCAGCACCTGGCGATACCAGGTCTCGCTGTCCCACAGCGTCGGGCCGCGCAGCAGGATGCGCGCGCCGACGATCAGCGAGGGGTACAACTGCTCGACGAAGGCATCGAAGTTGAACGTGGAGAACTGCAGCACGCGGTCTGCATCGCTCAGTTGGCAGAACGCGGCGAAGCCCAGGGCATGCTCGGTCAGGGCCGCGGCGCTGATACCGACACCCTTGGGACGACCGGTGGAGCCGGAGGTGTACATGATGTA
Source organism: Pseudomonas boreofloridensis (assembly GCF_030580795.1). Taxonomy (NCBI): domain Bacteria; kingdom Pseudomonadati; phylum Pseudomonadota; class Gammaproteobacteria; order Pseudomonadales; family Pseudomonadaceae; genus Pseudomonas; species Pseudomonas boreofloridensis. The sequence continues at coordinate 4,496 of NZ_JAUQOQ010000001.1, forward strand.
GGCCAGGTTCGCAGGCTCGGTCAGGTTCTGCGGATCGTCCTCGCTGCAGCCTTGCAGCCAGTCGTCGCCCTGGTCCAGGCACAGGCTGCGCACCTGCTCGGGCACGCTCAGCCGGGCCAGCACCGGGGCCTGGGTCAGCAGCAGGTGCAGGCCACTGTCTTGCATCATGTAGCTCAAGCGCTCGGCGGGATATTCCGGGTCCAGCGGCACATAGGTGCCCCCGGCCTTGAGCACCGCCAGCACGCCCACCACCATGTCCAGGCTGCGCTCGATGGCGATGCCGACCGCCACGTCCGGGCCAACGCCCAGTGCGCGCAGGCGATGGGCGATACGGTTGGCGCGACCGTTGAGGGCCTGGTAGGTCAGGGACTTACCCTCACAGTCCAGCGCAACAGCGTGCGGCGTCTGGGCCGCACGCGCCGCGATCAGTTCGTGCACGCAGCGCTGGTCGCTGAAGTCGACACGATGGGCACCCTGGTCCTTGAGCTGCTGCACCTGTGCGGCATTCATCAGGGCCAACTCGCCGATCAGTTGTCTCGGTTGACGGACGATCTCGCGCAGCAGGGCCTGCCAGTGACCCGCCAGGCGCTCGATGCTGCTGCGCTCGAACAGGTCGCAGGCGTAGGTCATGGCCGCCGTGAGGCCGTCGTCGCTTTCGTAGGTGTCCAGGCTTAGGTCGAGTTGCGCGGTGTAGCTGTCCCACTCCAGCCCTTGCACGCTCAAGCCCGGCAATTGCCGGGCGGCGCCACGCTGGGCGGCCTGGTGGTTGAACATCACCTGGAACAGCGGGTTGTGGCTCAGGCTGCGCTCCGGCTGCAAGGCTTCGACCAGTTGCTCGAACGGCAGATCCTGGTGCGCCTGGGCCTGCAAGGCGGTCTGGCGCACCTGTTGCAGCAGGTCGTTGAAGGTCAGGGTCGGCGTGAAGCGGGCATCGAGCACCTGGGTGTTGACGAAGAAGCCGATCAGGCCCTGGGTCTCGGCGCGGCTGCGGTTGGCCACCGGCACCCCGACGCGGATCTCGCCCTGACCGCTGTAGCGGTGCAGCACGGTCTGGAACGAGGCCAGAAGCAACATGAACAGGGTCACGCCCTGCTGCCGGGCCAGGTCCTTGAGCGCCTGGGCCAGCGACGCCTCGAAGGCGATGGGCAGGCGTGCGCCGCGCAAACTCTGCACCAGCGGACGCGGATGATCGGTGGGCAATTCCAGCACCGGCTGCTCACCCGCCAGACGCTCGCGCCAGTAACCCAACTGACGTTCCTGCTCGCCAGCCTGCATCCAGTCGCGTTGCCACAGGGCGTAGTCGGCGTACTGGATCGGCAACGCCGCCAGCGCCGCCGGCACACCCTGGCACTCGGCCTGGTACAGACGGATGAGCTCGTCGATCAGGATCGGCATCGACCAACCATCGCAGATGATGTGGTGCACGCACAGCATCAATACATGCTCATCGGCGCCCAGTGCCAGCAGACGCACCCGCAGCAGCGGCCCGCGCTCCAGGTCGAACGGCTGCTGCATGTGCGCCTCGACCCGCGCCTTGATGGCCGCCTCACGCTCGCCAGGGTCGCTCAGCGACAACGATTCGACCACCACCTCCATGGGCAGGCTCGCATGGACGATCTGCACCGCCTCGTCACCGTCCTGGGCGAAGGTGGTGCGCAGGGTCTCATGGCGTGCCAGCAACTGGTCGAAACTGCGCTGCAACGCCGCGCTGTCCAACTGGCCGTTCAAACGCAGCGCCGCCGGGATGTTGTAGGCGGCGCTGTGCGGGTCGAGCTGCCAGAGGAACCATTGGCGCTGCTGCGCGTAGGAGAGCGCTGTCCCGTCTGCAGGTTCCCTCCTGAAGATCGGGGTGACCCCGTAGAGATTGACACCCTGTCGCTTGAGCAAGGCAGCCAACGCCTTGCGCTCCTTGGTGGACAGCGACTTCACGGAGTCGAGCAGCTCTTGCACTTTGAAGGTCTCCCGCTAAGCGATCAGATTATCTATTTCCTGTGCTGTAAGACGTTTCAGTGCCTCCAGGGATTTAGTCAGTTCGTCATGGGCGCTGGCACGCTGCCCACGCAGGCTGTCGACCAGTCGAGCGAAGTCGGCCAAGGTGGCTTGTTCGAACAACTGGTTCAGGCTCAGCTCGACACCCAACTGCTCGCGCACCTGGGCGATCACCTGGACGATCAGCAACGAATGGCCGCCCAGCTCGAAGAAGTTGTCCTGCAGCCCTACCTGCTCAACGTGCAGCACCTGCGCCCAGATCGCCGCCAGGGTTTGCTCCAGTTCGCTGACCGGCGCCACGTGGCCAGGCTGCAACGCGCGCGGGTCAGGCATGGGCAGGGCCTTGCGGTCGAGCTTGCCGTTGGGCGTCAACGGCATGGCCGGTACGTCCACCCAGTGGCTGGGCACCATGTAGTCCGGCAGGCCCGCCTTGAGGTGACTGCGCAGCGCCGCACGCAGGCTGTCCGCGCTGTCCTCGGCGTGGTGCAGCACCAGGTAGGCGACCAGTTGCTTGCCGGTGGCAGCGTCGATATCGATCACCGACGCCTGGCGCACGGCCGGGTGCGCCAGCAAACGCTCTTCGATTTCGCCCAGTTCGATGCGGAAACCTCGGATCTTCACCTGGTGGTCCAGACGGCCGACGTACTCGATCACTCCACCCTCGCGGTAGCGCACCAGGTCACCGGTGCGGTACAACCGCGCCCCCGGCTCGCGGGCGTAAGGATCGGGCACGAAGCGCTCGGCGGTGAGGCCTGGGCGCTGGTGGTAACCACGGGCCAGGCCGTCGCCGCCGATCAGCAGCTCGCCGCGCGCCCCCTGTGGCAGCACCTGCAACGTGTCACCCAGCACATGCAGGCGGGTGTTGGCCAACGGCCGGCCCAACCAGACATCGTCGCTGTGGGTCAGGTAGTGACAGGCCGACCAGATGGTGGTCTCGGTCGGCCCGTAGACATTCCACACATGACCGCTGTGGTCGATAAGCCGCTGGGCCAGTTCGGCGCTGAGCGCTTCGCCGCCGCACAATACGGTCTTGCCGGCGAAGGCCCGGGGCGCGGCAGCATCCAGCAGCATGCGCCAGGTCGATGGCGTGGCCTGGATGACGCTCACGCCCTGCCGCGCGATCACCGCCAGCAGGGCCTGCGGGTCTTTGTTGACCTGCTCGTCCAGCAGCACCACACAGGCGCCGCTCAGCAGTGGCAGGTACAGCTCCAATGCCGCGATGTCGAACGACAGCGAGGTCAGCGCCAGTACCTTGTCATGGGCCGCCAGCCCTGGTTCGCGGCCCATGCTGCAAAGGAAGTTGACCAACGCGTCGTGACGAATGGTCACGCCCTTGGGCTTGCCGGTCGAGCCAGAGGTGTAGATCACATAGGCCAGATTCTGCGCCTGGGTGAGGCACGGTGGATTGTCCTCGCGCAGGCTGCCTGGCAGCGCCTGGTCCAGACACAGGCACTGCACCTGCTGCGGGATCGGCAATTGTTGCAGCAGCGCGCTCTGGGTCAGCAGCAGCTCGACGCCGCTGTCTTCGAGCATGTAGGCCAAGCGGTCGCGAGGGAACTGCGGGTCCAGCGGCACATAGGCACCGCCGGCCTTGAGCACCGCCAGCAGACCGACCAGCAAATCGAAGCTGCGCGGCACAGCGATGCCCACCAGCACTTCGGGGCCGACACCGCATGAGCGCAGGTGATGAGCCAGCGCGTTGGCCCGTCGATTGAGTGCTTCGTAGCTCAGGGACTGCTCGCCAAGTACCGCAGCCGTGGCCTGCGGCGTGCGAGCCACCTGGGCTTCGAACAACTGCACCACGCTCTGTTCGCGTGGATAGACCGTGGCACTGTCATTGAACTGGTACAGCGTGCGCTCGCGCTCGGCGACCGCTAGCAACGGCAGCGCCTCGACCGGTTGCGTGGCGTCGTCGCAGATGCCCTGCAGCAGGTTGCGCCAGTGCTCGGCCAGTCGGGCGACGCTGACGGCATCGAACAAGCTGGTGGCGTAGGTGAAGGTCGCGCTCAGCCCGCCCTGGTGCTCGACAGTGTCCAGGGTCAGGTCGAACGGCGCGCTGTGCTTGTCGGCGGTGATGGCCTGCAGGTGCAGTCCGGCGATCTGACGCGCCTCGCCCGAGACCTGGGCCTGATGGTTGAACATCACCTGGAACAGCGGGCTGTGGCTCAGGCTGCGCTCCGGCTGCAAGGCCTCGACCAGTTGCTCGAACGGCAGCTCCTGATGGGCCTGCGCGCCGAGGGCGGTGCGCTTGACCTGCTGCAGCAGCGCGTCGAAGCGCAGTGGCGAGCTGAAATGGGCATCGAGCACCTGAGTGTTGACGAAGAATCCGATCAAGCCCTCGGTCTCGGCACGGGTGCGGTTGGCCACCGGCACGCCGACACGAATGGCCGCCTGCCCGGAGTGACGGTGCAGCAGGGTCTGGAACGAGGCCAGCAGCAGCATGAACAAGGTGACGTCCTGACGTGCCGCCAGTTGCCGCAGTTGCACCACCAGCGCCGGTGGCAAGTCGATCGGCAAGCGTGCGCCGTCGTACTGCTGCACGGCCGGGCGCGGTCGGTCGGTGGGCAGTTCCAGCACCGGCTGCTCGCCGCCCAGTTGCTGCTGCCAGTAGTCCAACTGACGCTGCTGCTCGCCGGCGTCCATCCACTGGCGTTGCCAGGCCGCGTAGTCGGCGTACTGGAAGGCCAGGGCCGGGCGCACGGGTTCACGGCCTTGAAGGTGGCTCTGGTAACCGTCGACCAACTCCTCGATGAGGATCGGCATCGACCAGCCATCGGCGACGATATGGTGCAGCACCAGCACCAGCACATGTTCGTCGGCAGCCAGGCGCAGCAGGCGTGCGCGCAGCAGCGGGCCTTGCTCCAGGTCGAACGGTTGGCGCACCTGCTGCTCGATCCAGCGCGGCAGATCGGCGCTGACCGCAGAGGCCTCGACGATGTCCAGCGCGACCGGCAACGCTGCATGGACGATCTGTTCGGCGCTGACGCCCTGCTGGCGGAAGGTGGTGCGCAAGGTTTCGTGACGGGCCGTCAGCGAGGCGAAGCTGTAGCGCAAGGCCTCCACGTCCAGCTCGCCGGTCAAGCGCAGGGCCGAGGGAATGTTGTAGGCCGCGCTGTCGGGCTCCAGTTGCCAGAGGAACCACTGGCGTTGCTGTGCGTAGGACAGCGCCAGGGGCTGACTGCGGTCGGCGTGGGTGAAGGCGGGTGCCTGACTGGCGCTGGCCTCGGCGGCGGCCTGGGCGAAGGTCGCCAGATCCGCAGATTCGAACAAGGCCCGCAGCGGTACTTCCAGGTTCAGGCGCTGGCGGATGCGTGAGGTCACTTGCGTGGCCAACAGCGAATGACCGCCCAGCTCGAAGAAGTTGTCGTGCAGACCCACCTGCTCGACGTTGAGCACTTCGCTCCAGATCGCGGCCAGTTGCTGTTCCAGTGCCGTGCGCGGTGCCACGTAGCCCTTTTGCAATTGGCTGGCGTCTGGTTTGGGCAGGGCCTTGCGGTCCAGTTTGCCGTTGGCGGTGAGAGGCCAGGCCTCCAGCACCAGGAAATGGGTCGGCACCATGTAATCCGGCAGTTGCGATTTGAGGTGTTGCTTGAGCACTTCGCGCAGTTCGCTGTGATCGACTTGCGCATCCTGCGCGATCAGATAAGCCGCAAGCTGCTTGCCCCCGGCCCCGTCGATGTCCAGCACCAGCACTTCGCGCACGGCCTCGTGAGCGTGCAGGCGGGCTTCGATTTCACCCAGCTCGATGCGGAAACCGCGAATCTTCACTTGGTGGTCGATGCGGCCGACGTATTCGATCACTGCCTGGCTGCGGTAACGGGCCAGATCGCCGGTGCGATACAGACGACCGCCTTCGTTTGAGAACGGGTCTGGTACGAAGCGCTCGGCAGTAAGCGAAGGCCGGTTGTGGTAACCGCGTGCCAAGCCCGCGTGGCCGACGTGCAGTTCGCCGCTGCAACCTGGGGCCACTGGGTTGAAATCGGCGTCCAATACGTACATCGACAAGTCAGGAATCGCAGCGCCGATGGGGCTGCTGGTTTGTTGCGTGTCTTCGAAACGAATCGGGCGATAAGTCACGTGCACCGTGGTTTCAGTGATGCCATACATGTTGACCAGGTTGTCGCAGCCTGTGCCGAAACGCTCGAACCAGGGCTGCAAGGCAGGTACATCCAGGGCTTCGCCGCCGAAGATGACGGAGCGCAGGGCCAGGTCGGAAGCGCTTTCACACGCGACACGCATCAACGGTTTGAACGCCGAGGGCGTCTGGTTCAGCACCGTAACGCCCTGCTCGACCAGCAGCTGATGGAAGTCTTCAGGAGAGCGCGTCACCTCACGCGGCACGATCACCAAACGCCCGCCATGCAGCAGCGCGCCGAAGATTTCCCAGACCGAGAAATCGAAGGCGTAGGAGTGGAACAGGGTCCAGACATCATTCTGGTCAAAAGAGAACCAGTTCTCGGTCGCCTTGAACAAGCGCAACACGTTGTGATGCGGGAGCAAGGTGCCCTTTGGTTTGCCAGTCGAACCGGAGGTATAGATCACATACGCCAAGTTGTCCGGCTGAGTCAGGTGCTCAGGATTTTCATCGCTGTAGCCATCAAGATCGGCTTCAAGCACAAGGCTGCGCACCGAAGCCGGCGCGGGCAGATCGGCCAGCAGGCGCTGTTGAGTCACCAGTAGCGCAATACCGCTGTCTTCAATCATGTAGCTCAAGCGATCCTGCGGGTACTCCGGGTCCAACGGCACATACGCCCCGCCCGCCTTGAGGATCGCCAACAACCCGACGATCATCTCGATCCCGCGCTCCACCGCCAGGCCCACCAGCACATCCGGTCCAACACCCTGCTCGCGCAGCTTGTGCGCCAAGCGGTTCGCACGGCGGTTCAAGTCGCCATAGCTCAGCGACTGCTCGGCAAACGTCAGCGCAATGGCCTCGGGCACGCGCGCCGCCTGGGCTTCGATCAACGCGTGAATCGACTCCGTACTCGGATAGTCAGCAATGGCCTGCAACGGCAAGGGCGGCAATGCCACCTCGCCCAACGGACGCTGGGCGTCATCGAGCAACTGCAGCAGCAGGTGCTGGAAGTGCTCGGCCACCTGGGCAATGGTCGATGAATCGAAGCAGGCAAGATCGAAGCCCAGGCTCGCCTGCAAGCGCTCGCCCACCTGCACCACCACGGTCAGTGGGTAATTGGTGCGCTCTTGCGTGCGCACCTCGCCAAAGCGCAGTCCAGCCGGTGCAGCCTGCTGCAGGGCTTCGGCTACCGGGTAGTTCTCGAACACCAGAATGTTGTCGAACAGCGCCTCGCCGCCGCGACCGGCCCAGCGCTGAATGTCGTACAGCGGCGTGTGCTCGTGCTCGCGCAAGGCCAGGTTCAACGCCTGCACCTGCTGCACCCAGTCCGCCACGCTCAGTTCCGGACGTGGGCTGGCGACCACAGGCAAGGTATTGATGAACAGCCCGAGCTGTTCTTCGATACCTGGGAGGTCCGCCGGACGCCCCGCCACCGTGGCACCGAAGGCCACGCTCGACTGCCCGGTGTAGCGCTGCAACAGCATCAGCCACGCCGCCTGCACCAGGGTATTGAGGGTCACCCGCTGCTCGCGGGCAAACTCGGCCAAGCGCTGGGTCTGCGCCCCGTCGAGTTCCAGCGCGTGGAGGCCCTGCCCTTCGCCCGACGCCCCGCCTTTGAGCGCCTGCGCCAGGCGAGTCGGCTCGTCCAGCGCCGCCAGGCGCTCGTGCCAGAAGCCTTCGCTGACCTGCACATCCTGGACCTGCAACCACTGGATGTAGTCACGGTAGCGGCCCTCGCCCAGCGCCGGCGTGACACCGGCATAGCGCTGCAGCACCTCGCCGAGCAGACGTGAACTGCTCCAGCCGTCCATGAGGATATGGTGGCTGGTGTAGATCAGGTGATGACGGCCATCGCCCGTGCGCACCAGGCTCAGGCGCAGCAGCGGACTTGTCGCCAGGTCGAAGCCTGCCTGGCGCTCGGCCAGGGCCAGCGCGTCGAGGTCCTCGACCAATGTCGCCGACGCGCAGCGGTCATGCTCGCTGAACGGCACGCACACGTGGCGGCGCACCACTTGCAGCGCCACCGGCAGGTCCTGCGGGAAGCTGCTGCGCAGCACCGCGTGGGCGTTCACCGCATCCTGCCAAGCCTGGCGGAAGCGGGCCACGTCCAACCCCTGCACATCGACCCGCAACTGGTTGATGTAGTTGCCGGACGCCTGGGCATAGAGGCTGTGGAACAGCATGCCCTGCTGCATGGGCGACAGCGGGTAGAGGTCTTCGATATCGCTGGCGGGCAGCGCCAGGCTGTCGAGCTGGGCCTGGGTCACGCTCGCCAGCGGGAAGTCCGAGGGGGTCACGCCCTGGTGCGGTGCCCGAGCGCAGTGCTCGACCAGTTCGCCCAGCACCTGCTCGTAACGCCGGGCCAGGGCCTGGACGGTCGCCGGACGCAGTACCGCCTGACTGAAACTCCAGTCCAGTTCCAACTCGCCCTGGTAGACCTGACCGTTGATGCTCAGCCAGTTCCCCAGGGGGCTGTCCTCGGCCTGTGTGGCGCCGTTCGACTCCCGGGCAGGCCTGAACAGCGCGCCCTCGGCCTCGGCGAAGCTGCCGTCGAACTGGCCCAGGTAGTTGAAGGTGACCTGGGGCTGTGGCGCCGCTTGCAGACGTGCGCGCAGTGCCGGCTCACCCAGGTAGCGCAGGATGCCGTAGCCGATGCCCTTGTTCGGCACGCCACGCAATTGCTCCTTGATGGCGCACAGGCCGGCGCCGAGCGCGCCGCTGCCGGGCGTCAGGCGCACCGGGAACAGGCTGCTGAACCAGCCAACGGTTCGGCTCAGGTCGAGTTCGTCGAACAGGTCTTCGCGACCATGCCCTTCGAGCTGGATCAGCACCGACGGGCTGTCGGTCCACTCGCACAGTACCTGCGCCAGGGCGGTCAGCAGCAGGTCGTTGACCTGGGTGTGGTAGGCCGCCGGCGCCACTTGCAGCAAGGCGCGGGTCTGCTGGGCGTCCAGGCGTGATGTGGCGTGGGCCACCTCGCGCTGGGTGCGGGCAGCGTTGGCATCGTCCAGCGGCAAGGGGCTGACAGGCGCTTCCAGGCAGGCCAGCCAGTACTTGGCCTCGGCCTGCAGCGCCGGAGACTGGGCATACAGGCCCAGGCGCTCGGCCCAGGCCTTGAGCGAACTGGTCTTGGCCGGCAGGCTCACGGCCTGCCCGCTGGCGACGGCGCGGTAGGCCTGCTGCAAATCTTCGAGCAGCACCCGCCAGGACACGCCGTCGACCACCAGGTGGTGAATCACCAGCAACACGCGCTGGGTAGCGTCGGGCAACGTCACCAGCACGGCGCGCAGCAGCGGCCCGTGGCTCAGGTCGAGACTGCGCTGGGCGCTGTCGGCCAGCGCGGTCAAGGTGTCAGGGTCGTCCAGTTGGCGGGTCCACAGCAGGTCGGGGTCCACGGCACTGTGGAATTCGGCCTGCCAGGCCTCGCCCTGGACAAAGCGCAGACGCAAAGCGTCATGCTGCATGACCAGCGCATGCAAGGCCGTGCGCAGCCATTCGGCGCGCAGCGGCTGCACCGGTTGGAGCATCAACGCCTGGTTCCAGTGCCCACGCTGGACAATGTCGGTGTCGAAGAAGCGCGCCTGGATCGGCAACAACGGCAGGTGGCCAGTGACCTGCTCCACGACCGGCTGCGCGGTCTTTTTCTCGATGATCTTGGCCACCGCTGCCAACTGGCCGATGGTCTGTTTCTCGAACAGTTGTTTGGGGCTGAGCTTGAGGCCCTGGCGTTTGGCGCGAGCGATGATCTGCAGGCTGAGGATCGAGTCGCCGCCCAGCTCGAAGAAGTTGTCGGTGCTGCCCACTTGCTCCAGCTTGAGCACCTCGCACCAGATCGCAGCCAGGGTCTGCTCGACGATGCCCTGCGGCGCCACGAACTGCTGCCGTGGCGCACCGGGGGCTGGCAGCGCGCGCTTGTCGAGCTTGCCGTTGGCGGTCAGGGGCAGGCGTTCGAGCAGCACGAGCTGGGTCGGCACCATATAGTCGGGCAACAGGGCCTGCAGCTGCTGACGCAGCACCTCGGCCTCCAGCGCATGGCCAGCACGCGGTACGCACCAGGCCACCAGATGCAGGCGCTCGGCATCGCCGTCCATCGGCACCGCCAGCACCACCGCCTCCCCGACACCCTCCAGGCCCAGCAGCACCCGGCTGACTTCGGCCGGCTCGATGCGGTAGCCGCGCACCTTGACCTGGTCGTCGGCGCGGCCGATGAATTCCAATTGGCCCAAGCGATTACGCCGCAAGCGATCGCCACTGCGGTACAGCCGCGCCCCCGGCTGCGCCGGGTCTGGCACGAAGCGCTCGGCGGTCAGTCCCGGTTGGCCCAGATAACCCTGGGCGACGCTGGCGCCGCCGATGTACAGCTCGCCGGCGACCTGATCGGCCACCGGATTGAGCACGTCGTCGAGCAGCAGCGCATGGGCAGCGGGCAACGCTTGGCCGACCGGCACGCTGCGCGCATCGGCGGCCAGCTCGGCGATCTCGTGGGTGAGCACGCCGACCGTGGTTTCGCTCGGGCCGTAGTGGTTGATCAGCCGGCAACCCGGCTTGAGCCGACGCACCTGCTCCAGCAACGCCGGCGGGCAGGCTTCGCCGCCGAGGATCAAGGCATGCTCGGGCAGCGCGGCGGCTGGCTCACCAGCCTGCAGCAAGGCCGCCAAGTGGCCGGGCACGATCTTCAACACACCCACGCGCTGCTCGGCCATGTAGCGGGCGAAGGCGTCCGGGTCGAAGCCCAGCGCCTCGGGCAGCACATGCAGCGTGCGGCCCGAGCACAACGCGCCGAACAGCACGGTATGACCCAGGTCGGCGGCGATGGTCGAGACCAGCGCCATGCTCGCCTGCGGCGCCAGCGCCAAGCGCTCGAGCAGGCCGGCGACGTAGCTGGCCAGGGCGCCATGGCTGACCAGCACGCCCTTGGGCTGCCCGGTGGAACCGGAGGTATGGATGATGTAGGCCGGCGATTCCGCCCACAGGCTCAGGGTCGGCGCGCAGTCGGGCTGCGCCTGCCATTGCCCGGGCGAGAACACCAGGCCCTGGCAACCGGCCACCTCAAGGCGCTGCACGCGCGGGTCATCGGCGGCGACCAGCAGCGCCTTGGCCTGGGCGGCCGCGAGCATCTGTTGCAGGCGCGCATCCGGCGCCTTGGTGTCGAGCGGCATATACACCGCCCCGGCCTTGAGGATGCCCAGCAAGGCGGTCAGCCAATCCAGCGACCGCTCCATCAGCACCGCCACCGGCTGGCCTGGGGCAATGCCCTGGGCGCGCAGGTGGTGAGCCAGGCGATTGGCCGCCTGGTCGAGGGCGGCGAAGCTCAGGCGCTGTTCGGGGCTGCGCGCCGCGAGGGCGTCAGGCTGCGCCTGCACCTGCCGTTGCCACTGCTCCAGCACCAAGGGCACCGCGGCGAACGCAGCGACCGGCGCGACACTCGGCGCCAGGCGGTGCAGCGGCAGGTGCGGCGCGTCGAGCAGCTGCCCGAGCAAGTGCAGGAAAGCCGGAATGAACGCCTGCACCGTGTCCTCGCGGTACAGGTCGCTGGCGTAGGTGATCTGGCCATGGATCAGTTGCCCGTCGTCGGTGATGTCCAGCGCCAGGTCGAAGTGGGTACCGGCTTTGTCCAGCGGGTACTCGGCCACGCTCAGCCCCGGCAGCGCCAAGGTGCGCTGGCGCTGCATGCCGACGTTCTGGTTGAACTTGACCTGGAACAGCGGGTTGTGGCCCAGGTTGCGCTCAGGCACCAGGGCATCCACCAGTTGCTCGAACGGCAGTTCCTGATGCGCTTGGGCGCCGAGCACCGCCTCACGCACCTGGCTCAGCAGGGCATCGAAGCTCAGGCGTTCGTCCACCTGGCAACGCAACACCTGGGTGTTGACGAAGAAGCCGATCAGGCCTTCGACCTCGGCGCGTCCACGGTTGGCGTTGGGTACACCGATGCGGATATCGCGCTGGCCCGACAGGCGCGAGACGAACAGCGAAAAGCCGCTGAGCACCAGCATGAACAACGTCATGCCCTGGGCCCGAGCGCTGGCACTCAGGCGCCGCGACAGCTCGGCGCCGAAATCGAAGCTCAAGGTCTGGCCTTCGAAGCTCTGGGTCAGCGGACGCGCAAAGTCGCTGGCCACGTCCAGCAAGGGCTGCTCCTCGCCCAGTTGTCCACGCCAGTAGTCGAGCTGACGCTCGCCCTCCCCGGCTTCCAGCCAGCGCCGCTGCCAGATCGCGTAGTCGGCGTACTGCACCGGCAAGTCCGGCAATTGCGGCATCTGGCCCTGGCTGAAGGCCTGGTAGCCGTGCACGAACTCACGGACCATGACGTCCATTGACCAGCCGTCGGAAACGATGTGGTGCATGCTCACCAGCAGCACCTGCTCCTCGTCCGCCAGCCGGTACAGGCTGGCGCGCAGCAGCGGCCCGCTGAGCAGGTCGAAAGGCTGCTCGCTGGCCTGCTCGACCTGCGCCGCCAAAGCGGCTTCGCGCTGCTCGCCGGGTACGGTACTCAGGTCGATGCGCTGCAACGGCAGTGGCGATGGCGGCAGGACCATTTGACGCGGTTGCTCGCCCTCGGTGACGAACACGGTGCGCAGCACTTCGTGACGCGCCAACAGGTGGTCGAAGGCGCGTTGCAGCGCCTGTTCGTCGAGTCGCCCGCGCAGGCGCAGGGCGGCCGCCATGTTGTACGCCGCGCTGTGCGGCTCCAACTGCCAGAGGAACAGCAGGCGCTGCTGGGCGAACGACAGCGGCAGGCTGTCGACGCCGTGGCGCGACTCCACCACCGGCAACAGGCTGAAGTCCTTGCCCTGCTCGAGCAGCTTGGCCAGGAATTGCCGGCGTTGCTCCAGGGGCAAGCCGACGAACCGTTGTGCAATACGTACCGCCGTGCTGCCGCTCATGCTTCAACCCCTTCCAAGGAACCCAGAAACGCGTCCATTTCCGACCAATCGTCGGCGTCGGCGCCGCCTGCCGCCTGTTGCGTCAGCTCAGCAGCCAGCTCGCCCAGCGTCGGCCGTTCGAACAGGCTGCGCAGCGCCACCACCTGGCCCAGACGATCCTTGATCCGGGCCAATACCTGGGCGGCCAGCAACGAGTGCCCGCCCAACTCGAAGAAGTGATCGTCCAGCCCGACCCGCTCGACCTGCAGCACCTCGCACCAGATCTGCGCCAATTGCTGCTCCAGGTCGCTCTGCGGCGCCCGGTACTGGGCCTGCAACTGACCGGGGTCCGGGATCGGCAATGCCTTGCGGTCGAGCTTGCCGCTGGCGGTCAGCGGCAGGCGCGGCAGCAGCAGCAGATGGCCCGGCACCATGTACTCGGGCAATTGCGCCTTCAGCAGACTGCGCACCTGCTGGCGCACGCGCGTCTGCTCGGCCGCCTCATCCAGCACCGCGCCCTCCGGCACCACGTAGGCCACCAACTGCAGGCCGCCGTGCAGTGGCAACGCCAGCACCACGGCCTCGCGCACGCCCGGGCAGTGCTGCAGGCGCGCCTCGATCTCGCCCAACTCGATGCGGAAACCGCGCACCTTGACCTGGTGATCGACCCGGCCGACGTACTCGATCGCGCCCTCGGCATTCAGCCGGGCGCGGTCGCCCGTGCGGTAGAGCCGCTCCCCGCTGGCGAACGGATCGGCGACGAAGCGCTGCGCGGTCAGTGCGCTCTGGCGGTGGTAGCCGCGCGCCAGGCCCGGACCGCCGATGTACAGCTCGCCCACCGCGCCTGGCGGCAGCAGGTTGAGATCGTCGTCCAGGAGGTACAGGCGACGGGCCGCCAAGCCACGGCCGATGGGGATGCCACGCCAGGACACCGCGTCGTGGCGCAGCGCGCTGCAGTCGTGCACGGTGCTGACCACCGTGGCTTCGGTGGGGCCGTAGGTGTTGAGCAGGCGCACGTGACCCAGCCCGGCCAGGTGCCACAGGCGCAGACCGTCCACCGCCATGGCCTCGCCGCCGACGTGGACCTGGCGCAGCGCGCCGTAGCTGGCCGGCGGCTGCGCGGCGAAGTCCTGCACCAGCCAGTGCCAATAGGCCGCAGGCAGGTCGGCGAGGGTCACGCCGTGTTCGATCAGCACCTGGTGCAGCGCCGCACTGTCCCACAGCCGGCCATCGCGCATGACCACGCAGGCGCCGTGACACAGCGGTGGGAAGAACTGCTCGATGAAGCCGTCGAAGCTGCTGGTGGCGAATTGCAATACGCGGTCGCCTTCACGCAGGTCGCTGTAGTCGATGGCGCGGGCGATGAATTCGCTCAGGGCGCCATGGCTCACCGCCACGCCCTTGGGGCGTCCGGTGGAGCCGGAGGTGTAGATGACGTAGGCCAGGTGCTGCGGCTCGACGCTGCACGGCAGTGGCTCGGCGGGCAGCGCGTCCAGGGCCAGGCGATCCAGGCACAGGCAGGTCAGGCCCGCCTGGGTCGGCAACGCAGGCAACACGGTGCTGTCGCTGAGCAGCCACTGCAAGCCGCTGTCCTCGCAGACCTGAGCCAGGCGCTCGGCCGGGGCTTGCACGTCCAGCGGCACGTAGGCGCCGCCGGCCTTGAGCACGGCCAGCAAGGCCACGGCCAGTTCCAGCGAGCGCTCCAGCGCGACCCCGACCAGTCGGTCAGGACCGACACCGCACTGACGCAGGTGATGGGCCAGGCGGTTGCTGCGGGCGTCGAGCTCGGCGTAGCTCATCGACGGCGCCTGGTCGACGCCGGCCAGCACCAGCGCCTGAGCCTGGGGCGTGCGCGCGGCCTGGGCCTGGAACAAGCGGTGGGCCGGCAGCAGTGCCTCGCTCGGCACGACCGGGTACAGCAGCGCCTGGCGCTGGGCGTCGCTCATCAGCGCCAGTTCGCCCAGGCGCTGGCCGGCATCGCGGCACACCGCCTGGAGCACCTGCTGCCAGTGATCAGCCAGCGCCGCGATGGTGGCGTGGTCGAAAATGTCGGTGGCGTAGGTGAAGGCGGCGAACACCTGCTCGCCTTCCTCGCGGGTATCGAGCATCAGGTCGCTGGTGGCGGCATGACGACGACCGCTGCCGGCCAGCTGCTGCTCGCTCAGGTAACCGACCCGCAAACCTGACTGCAACTGCACGCTGTGCAGGTCGGTGACCAGCGGCTGATGGTTGAACATCACCTGGAACAGCGGTGTGTGGCTCTGGCTGCGGTTGGGTTGCAGGGCTTCGATCAGCGCATCGAACGGCAGGTCCTGATGGGCCTGGGCACCGACCACGGCCTGATGCAGCCGCGCCAGCAGCGCATCGAACGGCAGTTGCGCGTCGAGCTGGCTGCGCAGCACCTGGGTGTTGACGAAGAAGCCGACCAGCCCCTCGGTTTCGCTGCGGGTGCGGTTGGCGATCAGACCGCCGACGCGAATGTCGGTCTGGCCGCTGTAGCGCAAAAGCAGGGTCTTGAAGGCCGCCAGCAGGACCGTGGACAGGGTCACGCCGTGGGCCTGCGCCAGTTGCCTGAGCTGTTGGCGCAGCGTGCTGTCGAGCACGCGCTCAAGGCGCTCGCCCTGATGACTGGGTTGCGCCGGGTACGGGCGGTCGGTGGGCAGTTCCAGCAGTGGGTGCTCATCGCCCAATTGATCGCGCCAGTAGTCAAGCTGGCGCTCGCGCTCGCCGGCCTGCAGCCAACTGCGCTGCCACAGGGCGTAGTCGCGGTAGTGCACCTTGAGCGCCGGCAACGACGGCGACTGGCCGGCCACCAGGGCGTCGTAGCTGCGCATGAATTCATCGATCAGGATATTCATCGACCAGCCGTCGGCGATGATGTGGTGCAAGGTCAGCAGCAGCACGTGCTCCTGCGCGCCCAGGCGCAGCAGCACGATGCTCAGCAGCGGCCCGCGCTCCAGGTCGAAGGACTGGTTGGCCTGGGCCGCCATCTGCTGCTGCGCCTGCGTCCAGCGCGAGGCTTCGGGCCAGTCGCTGAGGTCGATCAGTTGCAGGCGCAGCGGCGCGGCAGGCGCCACCCGCTGCACCGCGCGCTCGCCGTCCTGGGCGAAGGTGGTACGCAGGCACTCGTGGCGCTCGACCAGCACGCTGAAGGCCTGCTCCAGCGCCGCCACCTGCAGCTCGCCGTCCAGGCGTACCGCCATCGGCAGGTTGTAGGCGGCACTGTGCGGTTCCAGTTGCCAGAGGAACCACATGCGCTGCTGGGCATAGGACAGGCCATCGCGCTCGGCCAGCCCCTCGCAGGACGGCATGGGCAGTTGCGCGAAGTCGATGCCCTCGCGCCGCATCCCGTCGAGAAACAGGCGGCGCTTGTCCTCGGGCAGCTCGATGAAACGACGGGAGAGGGTCTGGGCGTCTGCGGCATTCATGTCTTCGGTCCTTGCTGGTCGGCGGCGCGAGCGGAAGGTCCGCTCGCATCAACAAGAACGAATGGCCCTGGGCCTGATTTAGCGAGCAATGACCCGTGTTTGCGAGGCTGCGCGACACCGGCGCAGACATGACTTCGCCCGAGACGCAGTGCTCGGGCGAAGGGGCATTGCAGGCTTCAGGCCAGGTCGGCCGAATGGCCCTCGGCCATGGCCACGATCACTTTGCGGCTGCCTTCGAACGGCGAACGAGCGTGGGCAGCGAGCATGTTGTCGAGCATCATCACGTCGCCTTCCTGCCAGGGGAAACTGATCATGCAGTCGTCCAGCACGGCGCGAATCTGCTCGAGCACCTCATCTTCGATGGGCGTGCCGTCACCGTAGTAGACGTTACGCGGCAGGTCCTCTTCATCGACGATGTCCAGCAGGCTTTCGCGCACCTCTGGCGGCAAGTTGGAAATGTGGAACAGGTGCGCCTGGTTGAACCAGACCATGTCGCCGGTGGTGGGGTGGCGCGCCACCGCCTGGCACACCTGGCGGGTGCGCAGTTCACCGTCGTCTTTCCATTCGCAGGTGATGCCGTGGGCGCGGCAGTAGGCCTCGACCTCGTCCTGGTCCTCGGTGTTGAACACCTGCTCCCAGGACACGTCCAGGCCGTTGCCGAAGTTGCGCACGTACATCAGCCCCTTGCTGACGAAACGCTCGCGGATGTGCGCCGGCACGCGGCGGTAGACTTCACGGCTGTCGGCGATCGGCGTTTCGCCGCCGGAGCGTGCGGCGATCATGCTGTAGAACCAGATCTTCATCGGCCAGTCGCGCGAGTAGGCCTGCTCGTTGTGCAGCGGGATGCTCTGGTGCGCCGGGTACTCGGTGGAGGTGTACACGCCCTGGGTCACGTTGGTGCGCGGCGTGGAGCCGAACTCGTAGTTGAGCAGCGGATGGCCGAAGCGCGCGGCGAACTGGCGGAACGCTTCGGCGCCGTCGAGCTGGAAACCGCGGAACAGCACGCCGCCATCGCGCAGCAGGTGCTCGTCCACCAGCGCCTTGAGTTCATCGAACACCTCCAGCAGCCCGACGCCCTCCTCGGTCGCTTCGACCAGCAGCGGCAAACGCCCCTGCGCCGGCAGCAACGGACGCACGTTGAATCCCACGGCAACACCCATGACGGGCCTCCTTGTACACACTTTCATGGCAGGTTCGCGCAGGTCGCCAGGGCCCGCGGATCGGTATTGCTGTAGGAGACGGATCGCACCCGGAGCAAATTAGTCGTGCTCCCGGCCTTGGCTGTCCTGGGGCGACTGACTGGGGAGCGTATAAGATGCGTGTTCCCTCTGTTGCAGAGCCGTGACCATGAAAATCGCTGCCGCACAAATCGCCTCCGCCTGCGGCCTGATCGGCCACAACATCGCCCGGCAGGTCGCGGCGATCCGCCAGGCGGCCGACGCGCAGGTGCAGGCGGTGTTCTTCCCGGAACTGTCACTGACCGGCTACCAGCCCGCGCTCGCCGCGCGTCTGGCCATCGAGACAGACGACGCTCGACTGGACGTGTTCCAGTCATTGAGCGATCGATTCGGCCTGCTGATTGCCACCAGCGCGCCTCTGCGCGTGGCCCATAGTGTGGCGATCGCGCTGTTCGTGTTCCAGCCGCACAGGCCGCGTACCACGTACGCCAAACAGCACCTGCACGAAGACGAACGGAGCGTGTTTACGCCAGGTCATGGGCTGCGCACCTATGCCTGCGCCGACCAGGTGCTGGCGCCTGCCATCTGCTACGAATCGCTGCAGTCGTGCCACGCGCAGCAGGCCGCCGCGGCCGGTGCGACGCTGTATTTCACCAGCGTGGCCAAGTCGTCACGCGGTGTCGCTGCCGCCTACAGCCACTACCCCGAGATCGCCCGCACATTCGGCATGGCGGTGGTCATGGCCAACTGCGTGGGCGCGACGGCCGACTACGTCGGTGCCGGTGGCTCGGCGGCGTGGGATGCCAGCGGGGAACTGATTGTCCAGGCCGACGGGGAGGAAGAGGCGCTGGTGATCTACGACTCGCGGGCTGGGACAGGGGATATCGTGGGACTGTGTGCATGAGTCGTCAGCGCCCCCAGCCTCCCGTCGCCGACTGGGTGATTCGCACGGCTCAACCCGGCAGCGTCGAGCGAATCGAGGCGTGGTTCGGCAGTCATGGCTACGACCCGCACCGCCACGACACCTATTCCATCGGCCGCACCCTGGCCGGTGTGCAGAGCTTCCACTACAAGGGTTCGCTGCGCCACGGCCTGCCTGGCAACACCTTGGTGCTGCACCCGGACGAGGTGCATGACGGCATGGCCGGTACCGAGGCCGGTTTTCGCTATCGCATGGCCTACATCGATCCGGCACTGATCCAGAACGTGCTCGGTGGCGAGCCGTTGCCTTTCATTGGCGCCGGGCTGTCGGAGGATCCGCGTCTCTACCGGGCCAGCGAAACCTTCGTGCAGGCACTGGACCATCCGCTCGACGCGCTGGAGGAACAGGATGCGCTGTACGACCTGGCCATGGCCATGCGCGCCGTGGCCGGCAAACCGCGCGGTCGCAAGCGCCTGGACTTTGTGTCGGCCGAGCGCGCCCGGGCGTTCATCCTCGAACACCTGCACCAGGGCATCACCTTGGACATGCTCGAACAGGCCAGCGGGCGCGAGCGCTGGAGCCTGTCGCGGGACTTTCGCACGCTCTACGGCACCAGCCCCTACCGCTTCGTCACCCTGCGCCGACTGGACAACGCCCGGCGCCTGATCCTCGATGGGTTCAGCTTGGTCGATGCCGCCCTGGCCGCCGGCTTCCATGACCAGAGCCACATGACCCGGCATTTCACCCGTTGTTATGGGGTGCCGCCGATGCGCTGGCTGGAGCGGCTGCATGCGAGCCACCACGTTGCAGGATCGTACAAGAAACGACCGATCTCCCCACTCTAGGCTGAGCGCTCCATTCAATGAGGAACGCTCATGTCCCCTTCGCAGAATCCATACGCCACGCAACCGGTGAACCTGTTGCAGAAAATCGACCTGATCGACCAACAGTGGAGTCCCAGGGTCGTGGCGCAGATGAACGATTACCAGTTCAAGGTCGTGCGCATCGAAGGCGAATTCATCTGGCATTCGCACCCCGAAACCGACGAAGCCTTCATCGTGCTCGAAGGCATCCTGCGCATCGACCTGCCAGAGCGGTCAGTGCACGTCGCCGCCGGTGAGCTCTATGTGGTGCCCAAAGGCGTGAAGCACCGAACGGCGGCTGAAGGCGAGGCCAAGCTGATGATGATCGAGCCGCAGGGTGTATTGAATACCGGCCAGGAAGGCGGTGAGCGCACGGCGTTGAATGACGTGTGGATCTGAGGGGATGTTTCGCAACTGTAGCGGTGAGCGGTAGCACCGTTACGGTTGCCAACCGCGATGCCGGGCGAGCACGGAGGCGAGTTCACGCGGGAAGTGCACTTACCCTTGCTTGGCGAACCTGCGCCGCCTCGCCATCAGTGCGCCCCCTATTCCCACCGCCATGACGGATAACAGGCCTAAGTTCAAACCTAGCCAATACAAGGGTGTGTAGCAATCGCACCACGCACCCTACCGATCCACTCCGTCCTCAATCGGCAAGCAACTTCGGCCTTTCACGTCAGCCGTTTCAGCAAGCCACATTTAGCCCAGCCCTACGACAACGACTTGACCATAGGCTGATAGACCAACCCCAGATGCTCACCGATCTCCTCGGCCTGCACGAAGCCGAAACGTCGATAAGCCGGCACCGAGGGCAGTGAGGCATTCACCGTGACGGTCTCAACGCGCGCGTGAGCCAGCGCCGCGCTCATCAAACGCTGGCCAATGCCTTGACGCTGGCAGCCTGGCTCGACGAACAGCAGTGCCACATGGCGGCCTTCCTTGAGCTCCACCACGCCATTGATGGTCGCGTCCGAGAGGCACACCAGCAGCAGGTTGTCGCCGTGCATGCGTTCGGCCAGCGCCTGCTCGGTGACCAGTTTGGCGAAGGTGTCCACGCCTTGCGCCGACAGCGCAGGGGCGACGGCCTGGGTGAATGCAGCCAGGCACACGGCACTGGCGTCGGGCAGGTCGGAGGGAAGAAGCGCGCGAATGTGCAGGGTCGTCGTCCGTGAAAACGATGGATCGCCATTGATAGCAGAAAGCGCCTTGAAAGCCGAGCCGGTGTGCTGTGCAAGATCACCGTGGGCCTGTGGCGCAATGGTAACCATCCTTGTCACTGCCGGCTTCGAGCCCGACGCGCTGGTATGATGCAGCACATTTTTGTGACGTCTTCATGGCAAGGAACCCCGCTTCGTGAACAAGATTCTCGGCCACCCCCACGCACGCCTTGCCGCCCTGGCATTGCTGGTGGTGGGTCTACCTCTGGCCATCCGCGCCTGCCTGGGCTGGTCCGCCCCGCAGGGCTACCTTTCCGATCTGGCGCTCGGCAGCCTGTTGCTGCTGCTCCTGCAACGCAGCCCCTGGTGGCTGGCGCTGCCGCTGCTGCTGGCCTGGGCTGGATTGCTGGTGGCCTCGGCAGAACTGGTCAACGCCGTTGGCCGCCTGCCCGACAGCGGCGACCTGACCTACCTGTTCGACCCGCAGTTCATGGAGAACTCCACCTCGGGCGCCCTCGCCCACCCCTGGCTACCCTGGACCTTGGGCGCCGGCATCCTTGGCTGGCTGCTCGTGCACTGGCGGCTGCGACGCCAGCCCCGTCCGGCGCTGCCCCACGCCGCCTGGGTGGCGCCAATGGTGCTGTTCGCCGCCCACTGGGGCAGCGAGCACCTGCTGCCCTCGGACGCCGACCCTTGGCGTCAATACAGCCTCTCCCACCAGTTGCTCAGCACCGCTGGCGCCGACCTGCAGCTCAAGGCCCAAGGCTGGTTGGGCCACGACCTCAGCGTGACGCCACTGCCCAGCGCCGGCCTGACCCAGAGCGACCTGAACGGGCACAGGCTGCTGGACGCCCCCGGTCGAGCGCGCAATCTGTTGCTGATCACCCTCGAAGGTATTCCCGGCGCCTACCTGCGTGCCAATCGGCAGGCACTGCACAGCGGTTTCGACGACGAGCTGATGCCCAATCTCAGCCGCTGGGCCGAACGCGGGATGAACACGCCGGACTATGTCCTGCACACCCATCAAACCATTCGCGGCCTGTACGCCATGCTCTGCGGCGACTACGACAAGCTCGCCAATGGCACGCCCAAGGGCGTCGAACTGCTTACTCAAGACGTGCGCAATCAGGCCTGCCTGCCGGCGCAATTGCGCCAGGCCGGCTTCACCACTCATTACCTGCAAGGCGCCGGACTGCGCTTCATGGCCAAGGACCGGATCATGCCGCACGTGGGCTTCGAGGCGGTGCACGGTGTCGAGTGGTTCACCAATGCCAACTACCTGGAGTTCCCCTGGGGCAAGGATGACCGCGCCTTCTTCGACGGTGCGCTGAGCTACGTCGGTGAACTGCGCAAACAGCGCCAGCCGTGGATGCTTACCTTGTTGACGGTCGGTACTCATCAGCCCTATTCCGCACCGCAGGACTACCTGGAGCGCTACGACACACCGAAACAGGCGGCTGTGGCCTATCTGGACGATGCGCTCGGGCAGTTCCTCGACAACCTCGAACGCCAAGGCGTGCTCGAAGATACCCTGGTGGTCGTCACTTCAGACGAATCGCACGGCATCGATGGCGTGCGCCTGGCCTCGGCCTGGGGCTTCAACCTGACCCTGGCGCCCGAGCACAAAGCCCTGCCTCGCCTCAAGCAAGGCACCTACGGTCATGTCGACCTGGCCACTTCGGTGCTCGATTACTTCGCCCTGCCCATCCCCGCCGCGCTGGCCGGGCGCTCGCTGCTGCGTGACTATGACAGCGGCCGGGAAATGATCTCCTTCACCAATGGCCTGCTGCGCTACCACGACGGCCAGGGCACCTTCAGCGAGTGCGATTTCCAGCAACGCTGCCGACGCTACGCCAGCGACGGTTTCATCGCCGACCAGGCGCGCCCGCTCGGGCGTGGCGAAAGCGCGCTGGGCCGACAGATCGGCGCGCTGGCCGGGGTGCTCGATCAATCGCTGCTGCACACGCCACTGAACCTGCGTTATCAGTTCGGCGGGCCGGCAGCGATCGCACTGAATCAGGACATTCGTGACGACTGGGCCGACAACCTGATCGGCGCGCAATACCTGGAGATGCCCGAAGGCACCCACACCCGGGTGCGGGTCAAGGTGCGCTCGCTCGACCCCGACCACCGCGCGCACATCCAGCTCAAGGCCAAACAGCAGGAACAGGACGTACCGCTGGGCCTGCCCGAGGAAATCCTGGTGACTGCCGATCAGCCCATGGAGCTGGAGTTCGGTTTCGACAATCCGATCGAGCGCAAGGCGTTTTCCTTCCATCTGCTGGGCTATGGTGGCGGCGAAGTCGAGGTCAGCGATTTCAGCGTGATCACCGCCGTGCCCAGCGAAGATGAAGTGATCGAAGAGTTGCAGGACGATGGGCACATCGCCCAGTCGAGCTGATCGACCGAGCGGCGCGCTATTGACGGCTAACGGATCTGGTGCTTGTGCAACAACCGATAGAACGTGGGCCGCGAAACCCCTAACACCTTCGCGGCGATGCTCATGTTGTCGCTGTGCCGGTTGAGCACATCGCACAGCGCCTGGCGCTCGGCCCGGTGCTTGTAGTCCTCCAACGTGCCCAGCGGCGCCTGCGCATCGTCGAGGTCTTGCAGGCCCAGGTCGTGGGCTTCGATCTGCCGGCCCTCGGCCAGCACCAACCCGCGCCTGACTCGGTTGGCCAGCTCACGCACATTACCCGGCCACTCATGCCGGCCCATGGCCGCCAGCGCGTTGTCGCTGAACGAACGCGGCCGTCGTCCGGTTTCCAGGCTGTAGAAATGCGAGAAATGATGAGCCAGCATCGACAGGTCACCATGCCGCTCGCGCAGCGGGGCGGTCACCACTTGGAGGACGTTGAGCCGGTAGTACAGGTCTTCACGAAAGCGCCCGCGCTCGATCGCCTGCTCCAGGTCCACGTGGGTGGCTGCCAGCACCCGCGCATCCACCGCAATGGGCTGGCTGCCGCCGACCCGTTCGATGTGCTTTTCCTGCAGGAAGCGCAGCAGATTGGCTTGCAGCTCCAGAGGCAGGTCGCCAATTTCGTCGAGAAACAGGGTGCCGCCGTTGGCCGCTTCGATCCGCCCGACCTTGCGCTGATGGGCACCGGTAAAGGCACCCTTTTCGTGTCCGAACAGCTCGGACTGGATCAGGTGTTCAGGGATCGCGCCGCAGTTGATGGCAATGAACGGTTTGTTGTGTCGCTGCGACTGGCGGTGCAGCGTGCGCGCCACCAGTTCCTTGCCGGTGCCACTTTCGCCACGGATCAGCACCGGTGACTCGGTCGGCGCCAGCTTGCCGAGCAGCTTGCGCAGTTCGCGCACCGGACGGCTCTCGCCCAGCAGTTCATGCTCGGGCTGCTCCAGCGGCAGTGTCTGTTTCCCGCGCAGGCGCGCCATACCGAACGCGCGCCCCAAGGTCACCTGCACGCGCGACACGTCGAAGGGCAAGGTGTGGAAGTCGAAAAACCACTCACAGACGAAATCGCCGACATTCTGCAAACGCAATTCTTCGGCGCTGAGCACCGCGATCCATTCGGTATTGCTGCGCTTGATCAAGTCTTTGACGGCATCGGGGTGACGCAGGTGAGAGGCCTGCAGACGCAACAGGCCGATGTCGCAGGGATGCTCCAGTGCAGCGCCCAGGGTAGAACTGCGCACCGCCCAACCGGCGCTTTTGAGGCCAGGAAGCAGACGATGACACTCATCACACGGATCGACGATCAGCAAACGGCGTGGCGTGGCGGGTTCGGGCATGACCTATCCTTGGCGCCAATTATCCGTTTTCCGACTAGAAACAGTGACTTGCGGCGCCCGGATTAACAGTAGCAATGAACTTGACGCTGCCCACTACCGTTGGTCTGCCAATGGCCGCCAAAAAAGAGCGCTGGGGAATTTATTTGAACAACTGTCGTCACACGCGGCGTACGGCATGGATGCAGACATGGCGCTGTTTAAAATTTTTCCATTGTCATGTGACTTCACCTGCAACCTGGAGCATCAGTACCCATAACCCCGCGCTGCACGCACTCATACATTCACGCACCGCGGACTTACACTTCGCTGTTTGGGACCAAAGAGAGACCGAACCATGAATGCCCCGCTCCGTGTCAACGAAGCACTGCTGATCGCCGACCACGCCTTCGAACCTTTCCAGTGCGTTGCCTGGGATGCACCCAACGGTACTGGTGAGTTGAGCCTGGCAGTGATCGACCGGACCAGCACCCGCATCGGCAGCAAACAAGTGTCCTCGCGCATCTATTCCGACCGCCGGCAATGGGTGAACCTGATCGAGGAAGTGCGTGCCGAATTGTTCCACAAAGGCTATGACCTGCAACCCTGGTCGATGCCCAAGTAATCCGTGTTACCCGCCCGCCTGACATCGACCTGTGTCAGGCGGGCAACTTTCAATGGCCTGGCTGGCAACTTTAAAACGGTGCGGTTTATTGCCGCGCCGGTCAATTGTTCAACACAGCTTGAACTGCTCGATATGCTGATAGTTCGCTTTTAGTTGCGCGGCGAGTTGTCGTGCGCGACCCAGACGCACCGGCGTCATCTCGATATCCACCAACTCGCACGGGCATGGCCAGGGCGCGAGGGCTTGCCAGCGCTGCAGACGGCCATCGGTGAGCACCAGGCAACGCTGCACCTCGTGCGGATAGGCTTTGGCGCGGCGCTGCAACCATTGTCGTGCCTGCTCCAGCGCCGCCAGCAGCGGCGTGCCGCCACCGGCGCCCAGCTCACGCAGCCACGGCTGCAACGCGGCGGACGCTTTCAGGCCATGGCGTTGCCAGCGCGGCGCTTTGCCACTGGCGGTCAGCAGCGTCAGACGCGCACGCTGGCGGTAGGCCTGGTCGAAGAAACTCTCCAGCAAACCTTTAGCCTGGGCCAACGCGCGATGACGGCGCGTCGAGGCCGAGGCGTCGACGATCACCAGCCACAACTGCGGCGCCTGCCCAAGGCGCTGCTGCCAACACAGTTGGTCGAGCCGCCGCGGCTTGCCTTTGAGCAAGGTCGGCACCCACGCCACACGGCCGCGCGAAGCCGCCTGGGCGCGCCCACGGTGGGCACCGACGCGCTTGTCGCTGCGCGGGCTGGCATCCGCGACCGCAGCGGCGCGGGCGCGGATGCTCAGGGCTTTTTTGCCCAGTTCGGCACCTCACGCCGCGCCTCGGCCGCCACCGGTTCCGCCGCCAACGCTCCCCAATCGCCCTGACCGCCCTGCCCCGGCGCTGCCGAACTGCCTGTCGAAGGCGGTGTTTCGTTCTCTGGCGACGGGGTCTGACGACGGCGATGGCGCAGGGCAAATTCGGCCACCGCCTCCACGTCCTCCTCGGCGATGGCCTCGGCGCCGCGCCAGACGGCATGGGCACGCGCGGCACGCAGCCAGACCAGGTCGGCACGCAGACCATCGACACCCGCCGCGAAGCAACGCTCGGTGATCCAGGCCAGCGTCTGGTCGTCCAGGGCAATGTCGGACAGACGCTCGCGCGCCGCGCGGCAGCGGTCGCGCAACTGCGCCTGAGCCTGGGCCCACTGCGCACAGAACGCCTGCGGGTCGCTGTCGAAGGCCAGGCGGCGGCGGATGATCTGCTGCCGCTCAGCCGGCGCCGGCACCCCTTCCAGGGCAATGTTCAGGCCGAAACGGTCGAGCAACTGCGGACGCAGCTCGCCTTCTTCGGGATTCATGGTGCCGATCAACACGAAGCGCGCCGCATGGCGGTGGGAAATGCCGTCGCGTTCGATGCGGTTGGTGCCGCTGGCGGCCACATCGAGCAACAGGTCCACCAGCGGGTCAGGCAACAGGTTGACCTCGTCCACATAGAGCACGCCCCCGTCGGCGTGGGCCAGCACCCCCGGCGAGAAGCGCGCCTGGCCCTGGCCCAGCGCGGCGTCCAGATCGAGGGTGCCGACCAGGCGCTCCTCGGTGGCGCCCAGCGGCAGGGTCACGAAAGGGCCGTCACCCAGCAGGTCGGCCAGCCCTCGGGCCAAGGTGCTCTTGGCCATGCCACGTGGGCCTTCGATCAGCACACCGCCGATCTTCGGATCGATGGCCGTCAGGCACAGGGCCAACTTGAGGTCGTCGGCGCCGACCACGGCGGCCAGCGGAAACTGCATAGGTTCGCTCATCTCAGGCGTGTTCCTCACCGTCGAGCAAGTGCTGCTCGAGGGCTTCGCGGTAGTCGCCCGGCGCCTGCCACAAACCGCGCTGCTGGGCTTCGAGCAGGCGTTCGGTCAGGTCATGCAGGGCATGCGGGTTGTGTTGGCGCATGAAATCGCGGGTACCAGGATCGAGCACATAGGCATCGGCCAGCGCCTGGTAATGGTGATCGTCGATCAGATGCGTGGTGGCGTCGAAGGCGAACAGGTTGTCCACGGTCGCGGCCAACTCGAAGGCGCCCTTGTAGCCATGACGCTTGACCCCGTCGATCCACTTGGGGTTCAGCGCTCGGGCGCGGATCACCCGGTTCAGCTCTTCTTTCAGGGTGCGGATGCGCGGTCGATCGACCTGGCTGTGATCGCCGTGGTAACTGGCCACGGTCTCCCCCGCCAGGGTTTCGGCAGCCGCCAGCATGCCGCCCTGGAACTGGTAGTAGTCGTTGGAGTCGAGCAGGTCATGCTCATGGTTGTCCTGGTTCTGCAACACCGCCTGGACCTGGCCCAGGCGCTGGGCGAACTGGGCGCGTGCCGGAGTCCCCTCGTCGGCGCCGCCATAGGCATAGCCGCCATGGTTGAGGTAGACCTCGGCGAGGTCCGCGCGGGCCTGCCACAGGCGCCCGTCGATGGCGTTCTGCACCCCAGCACCATAGGCGCCGGGTTTGGCACCGAACACCCGCCAGCCGGCCTGGCGCTGCGCCTGTTCGGCCGCCATGCCTTGCGCCAATAGGGTTTCACGCTCGGCACGAACGCGAGCCGCCAGCGGGTTGAGGTCGTCCGGCTCGTCCAGTGCCGCCACCGCTTGCACCGCTGCGTCGAAGAGGCGGATGAGGTTGCCGAAGGCATCGCGGAAAAAGCCGGAGACGCGCAAGGTCACATCCACCCGTGGCCGGTCGAGCACACTCAGCGGCAGGATCTCGAAGTCATCGACCCGCTGGCTGCCCGTGGCCCAAACCGGCCGCACGCCCATCAGGGCCATGGCCTGGGCGATATCGTCGCCGCCGGTGCGCATGGTCGCCGTCCCCCACACCGACAAGCCCAACTGGCGCAGGTGATCGCCATGCTCTTGCAGGTGACGCTCCAGAATCAGGTTGGCCGAGGCGAAGCCCAGCCTCCAGGCCGTGGTGGTGGGCAGGTTGCGCACATCCACGGTATAGAAGTTGCGCCCGGTGGGCAGCACGTCCAGACGCCCGCGACTTGGCGCACCACTCGGCCCGGCAGGCACGAAGCGCCCGGCCAGGGCCGCCAGCAGGCCGTCGATCTCGGCATCGCCACAGGCATCCAGGCTCGGTGCGACCTGCTCGTGCAGCGCATGCAGCACCGCCTGCACACCCTGCCAGCTCGGGGTATCGGGCGCGCGCTGGCGCGTTTCGATCAACGCCAGGGCAAGCAGCTCCAGACGCTCGCGGGTGTCGCCCTGGGTGCGCCAGGCACTCGTCACCACGTCCTGCAGCAGCGCCGGACGTGGTCCGTCCCAGGCCTGACCCAGGTCGCAATCCAACGGATCGAAGTCCAGTTGCAGCGCCCGCGCCAACGCCCGCAACAGGCTGGCATTGCCGTCGCGACCGTCGCCACGGTCGACCCGCAGCAACGCCAGCAGCGTGTCGCTGCGCAGGCGCCCCTGGGGCGACTGGCCGAACACGTGCAGGCCGTCGCGAATCTGCGATTCCTTGAGGTCGCACAGGTAGGTGTCCAGGCGCGGCAGCCACACCGCAGCATCGTCCAGTTGACCTTCGAGCTGCAGGTCGCGGTCAATGTGGTTGGCCTTCACCAACTCGACGATGTCGCGCTGAAGCTCGCGGGCTCGCCGTGGGTCGAGCAACTGCGCTTCATAGTATTCGTCGGCCAGTTGCTCCAAATGGCGCAAAGGCCCGTAGGTTTCGGCGCGGGTCAACGGTGGCATCAAGTGATCGATGATCACCGCCTGGGTCCGGCGCTTGGCCTGGGCGCCCTCGCCTGGGTCGTTGACGATGAATGGATAGATGTTCGGCAACGGGCCGAGCAGTGCATCCGGCCAGCACTCGGCGGACAGGCCGACGCCCTTGCCGGGCAGCCATTCCAGGTTGCCATGCTTGCCGACATGGATCAGCGCATCGGCAGCGTAGACCGTGCGCAACCAGAAATAGAACGCCAGGTAACCATGCGGGGGCACCAGGTCCGGATCGTGGTAGACCGCGCTGGGGTCCACCTGGTAGCCGCGCGCCGGCTGGATTCCAACGAAGGTCAGGCCCAGGCGCAGTCCTGCCACCATCATCCGCCCGCTGCGGAACATGGGGTCCTGCTCGGGTGCGCCCCAGCGCTCGCGCACTGCCCGCTGGTTGGCTTCGGGCAGTCGGGAGAAAGCCGCCAGATAATCGTCCAGGACCAGGCTCTGGGCACACGGGCGCTGGTCGAGATGGTCCAGGTCGTTGGTCACGCCGCCGAGCAGGCGGTGGATCAGTGCGGTGCCGCTCGACGGCAGGTCGGCCACCGGATAGCCCTGAGCTTGCAGGGCCTTGAGGATGTTCAGGGCCGCGCCTGGCGTGTCCAGGCCGACGCCGTTGCCGATACGGCCGTCACGGGTGGGGTAATTGGCCAGCACCAGCGCCACGCGCTTTTGCGCATTGGGCAGGCGCGCCAGCTCGACCCAGCGCCGCGCCAGTTCGGCGACGAAATCCATGCGCTCGGGGTGGGCCTTGTAGCACACCACATCGGACTGGCTGCGTTCGCTGCGCCAGGCCAGGTCCTTGAAGCTCACGGGACGCGTGATGATGCGCCCATCGAGCTCCGGCAGCACGATATGCATCGCCAGGTCGCGCGCCCCCAAGCCCTGCTCGCTGGCTTCCCAGCCGGGCTGATTGTCCTGGGCGCAGATAGCCTGCAACACCGGCACGTCGCGGCGCAGCGGTCGCAGATTAGGACGCTCGGGACTGGACAGGGCAAAACCGGTGGTGTTGATCACCACCTCGGCGCCGACCTCATCGAGCCAGGCTTCGACCTGCTCCAGGCACGCCATTTCCTTGAGGCTGGCAACCGCGATCGGCAACGGATTCAACCCGGCGGCTTGCAAGCGCTGGCAGAACACGTCGATGAAACCGGTATTGGCCGCCTGCAGGTGCGAGCGGTAGAACAGGATCGGGGCGACCGGCTGCTCGGGCTTCCAGTGGCCATACCAGTCCTGCAACTGCGCGGCGGGTTTGTCGGGATGGTAGACGCTGGTACGCGGCAGCGGCTGCGGCGCGTCCCAGCTGTAGTCGCGGCCCAACCATAGGTTGGCCAGGCACTTGAACAGGTTCAGGGCATTGGCCCGACCGCCCTGGCGCAGAAAGTGCCAGAGCCGCTCGGCCTGAGCGTCGGGCACCGTGCCCAG
Source organism: Pseudomonas boreofloridensis (assembly GCF_030580795.1). Lineage (NCBI taxonomy): Bacteria > Pseudomonadati > Pseudomonadota > Gammaproteobacteria > Pseudomonadales > Pseudomonadaceae > Pseudomonas > Pseudomonas boreofloridensis. The sequence continues at coordinate 34,473 of NZ_JAUQOQ010000001.1, forward strand.
GCGGCTCAGCTCGGGGTCGGGTCGGTCGTCGCCTGGTACGAGAATCAGTTGCACACCGCTGGCGGCCAGTTCGACCAGTTGCTCCACGCCATAGCGCCAGTAGCCGACGCCGCCGTGCAGCGACAGCAGGATCACCTTGGCGTGGCGCAGCACCTGATCGAAGTAGAGGTCCACCGAGGCATGGTTCTGCACCTGCATGGGATTGGCCAGGCGCAGGCTGGGAAAGTCGTCCGGCAACTGCTCGGCGGTGTCGGCGAGCAGCGCCAGGTGCGAATCACCGCTGCAGAGAATCACCAGGTCGGCGGGGGTCTGGCCGAGGTCGGCAATGCTGTCGTCCGGCACGAAGCCGCCGGGCTGGGTCCGCAGCAGGTGCATCGATCAGGCGCCCAGGGCCTGGCGCAGGCGCGCTTCGAGCTGGGCGGCATCGAGGTCCTGACCGATCAGCACCAGCCGGGTGATGCGCGGCTCGTCGGCGCGCCAGGCACGGTCGAAGTGCTTGTCGAAGCGCGTGCCGACGCCCTGGATCAGCAGGCGCATCGGTTTGCCGGGAATTGCGGCAAAGCCCTTGGCACGCAAGATGCCGAACTCGCCCACCAACTGCGCCAGCGCGTCGAGCAGCAGGCGCTCGTCGGCTTCGGGCAGGTCGATGGAGATGGAGTCGAAGGCGTCGTGATCGTGGTCGTCCTCTTCGCCGTCATGGTGCGAATCGTGATGGGTGCGGCGCGCATCGATGTGCGCTTCGGCTTGCGCGTCCAGGCCCAGCAGCACGTCCAGCGGCAGACGACCGCTGCTGGCCTCGATCACCTTGACCGCCGGTGGCAGTTCTTCGGCCACCTCGGCACGGACCTTGGCCAGGCCCTCGGCGTCGATCAGGTCGGCTTTGTTCAGCACCACCAGATCGGCGCTGGCCAACTGGTCGGCGAACAGCTCGTGCAGGGGCGACTCGTGATCCAGATTAGGGTCGAGTTTGCGCTGGGCATCGACTTGCTCGGGATAGGCGGCGAAGGTGCCGGCAGCCACGGCCGGGCTGTCGACCACGGTAATCACTGCATCGACGGTGCAGGCGTTGCGGATTTCCGGCCACTGGAAGGCTTGCACCAAGGGTTTGGGCAGCGCCAGGCCGCTGGTCTCGATGAGGATGTGGTCCAGGTCGCCACGGCGCGCCACCAACTCGCGCATCACCGGGAAGAACTCTTCCTGCACCGTGCAGCACAGGCAGCCGTTGGCCAGCTCGTAGACGCGGCCGTTGGCTTCTTCCTCGCTACAGCCGATGCTGCACTGCTTGAGGATCTCGCCGTCGATGCCCAGCTCGCCGAATTCGTTGACGATGACCGCGATGCGCCGGCCTTGGGCGTTGTCGAGCATGTGCCGGAGCAAGGTAGTCTTGCCCGAGCCGAGGAAGCCGGTGACGATGGTGACCGGAAGTTTGGCCAGTGTTTTCATGTGGCAATGCCCTTGGCAGCAATGGTGCGGGCATGCGGGACGAGCGCCTCGGCCGAGCGGCCGGGCACGTTCGCCACCGGATCACCCCGCCCGGTTGAAGGTCGAAAACGTCACGAGGCAGGTCTCCTGGCTTGCACTGCACGGCTGCGGGCCGTTAGTTCGACGCCTTCCCGCACGTGCAGTGGCTGTGTCGAACCTGTTCAGTGCTTACAGTTGCGGGGGCAGCCGCGGCTTGGACCGCGTTCCCGTCTTAGGCTCTGCCTGAAATGTGTCTGCACTCGCCCATACGGCGTTGAAACGGGGCTCGAAATGCTCATGTACTCCAGTACAGTCGGGCGCGACCCCGGCCGTTTCTCACCCCGTTTCGCCTTGTCTGGCCTTCGCGCAGACACATTTCAGACAGACCCAAGCTCCGGTCGGGCCGGAGAACCTCGAACCGGCAAGGCTACGCAGTGGGGCGCAGGTGGTCAACCGTCTCGCGCCGACAGGCGGCCACTACCACCCTTCCCCGGCCAGAAGCTGCTTGAGCGTATCGGCCAGGGCCTTGACCATACCGTCGGCGCTGGGCCGATGGACGATGACGATCTCGTAGCTGTCCACCTCCGGCAGCCCCTGCGCTGCGCCCAGTACGCGGTGCTCGGCGGTGGCTGCGCGCGGTGGCAGGAGGCTCACGCCCATGCCGTTGGCGACTGCCGCCTGGATGCCGGACAGGCTGGAGCTGGTGAAGCTGATGCGCCAGCGGCGGCCCATGCCCTCGATGGCCTGGATCATGTCTTCGCGGTACAGGCCGCGCGGCGGGAACGTCACCAGTGGCACCGGGTCCAGCTCGAAGGTGGGCAGCTGCAGGCTGTCGATCCATTGCAGCGGCTCCGGCCAGCAAGCCAGGCCCTCGCGGCTGTTGCGCCGTTGTTTGAGCAGCACCAGGTCCAGTTCGCCGTTGTCGTAGGCCTGGCTCAAGTCGCGGCACAGACCACTGGTGACCTCCAGCTTGACCTGCGGGTACTGGCGGCTGAAGGCTGACAGTGCATGGGTGGTACGGCCGCCGACGAAGTCTTCGGGTACACCCAGGCGCACGGTCACGCCGACCGAGGCCCCGGCCAGGGCCTCGAGCATCTGGTCGTTGAGCGCAAGCATGTGCCGGGCGTAGCCGAGCAGGGTCTGGCCGGCGTCGGTGGGCAGCACGTCGCGGTGACCGCGCACCAGCAGGCGATGGCCGACCATCTCTTCCAGGCGGCGGACCTTCTGGCTGATGGTCGACTGGGTCGAGTGCAGGCGAGCAGCGGCGGTGGTGAAACTGCCGCAATCGGCCACCACGACGATGGCGCGGAGCAAGTCGAGGTCGAACAGCGCTCTATTCGGTTTGACGCTGGTGTGCATCGCAGTATTCGATTCGCGAATGGAAGAACGGCGTTCTAACACAGCCCCGCCGCCCCGGCAATCGCGCAGGTATTCGCAAAGCCACTGCGCGTCATCCAGATAATTCGTTTCAGTCCGCTGCGCCTGATCTCCTAGGATGAACCTTCGTAACCAGGAGACCGCCTCATGCGTATGCCCCTCATCGCCTGCCTGCTGGCTGCGCTCACCTGCCCTATGGCCCACGCCGAGACCTCGCCCATGGACACCCGCCTGCTGTACGCCGCCCAGCGCGGCGATGCTCCCGCCATCGGCCGCCTGCTCAAAGAGTCGGTGGATCTTGAGCGTCGCGATGCGCAAGGTCGCACACCGTTGATGCTGGCAACCCATGGCAACCATGTCGAGGCGGCCCGGGTATTGATCGAGGCCGGGGCGGACGTCAACGCCAAGGACGCCATCCACGACAGCCCCTACCTGTATGCCGGCGCGCGGGGCCTGAACCAGATCCTGCGCCTGACCCTGGACCACGGCGCCGACCTGGCCAGCACCAACCGCTATGGCGGCACGGCGCTGATCCCGGCTGCCGAGCGCGGCCATGTGGACACGGTGCAGATGCTGATCGACGCCGGGGTCGAGGTGAACCACCTCAACCGCCTGCATTGGACCGCCCTGCTGGAGGCGGTGATTCTCGGCGATGGCGGCCCTCGGCATGTCGAGATCGTGGAACGGCTGCTGGCCGCCGGCGCCGACCCAACGATCGCCGACAAGGACGGCGTCACCGCGCTGGCCCATGCCAAGGCGCGCGGCTATGCGCAGATGGTGGCGCTGCTCGAACCCTGACGCCGCCCCCTACACGGCCTCGTACGGCAGGCCCACGTAGTTCTCGGCGATGTTCACCAGGCCGGCTGGCGAGTTCAGGAAGTACTCGCGGTCGGCCTCCTGCATCTTTTGGTCCCAGGCATCTTTGTGCTCGCCGAAATCGTGCAGCAACTGCGTCATGAACCAGCTGAAGCGCTCGCCTTTCCACACTCGCCGCAACGCCAGCTCGGAGTAGCGCTGCAACAGATCGGTGCGGCCTTCGCGGTAGACCTTGAGCAGGATGCGGTACAGGTAATTGACGTCGGAGGCGGCCAGGTTGAGCCCCTTGGCCCCGGTCGGCGGGACGATGTGCGCCGCATCGCCGACCAGGAACAGGTGGCCGTACTGCATCGGCTCCACCACCAGGCTGCGCAGCGGGGCGATGCTCTTCTCCAGCGCAGGTCCGGTGACCAGGCGCTCGGCGACCTCTTCGGGCAGCCGCGCCTTGAGCTCGTCCCAGAAGCGATCGTCCGACCAGTCCTCGACCCGCTCCTGCAGCGGTACCTGCAAGTAGTAGCGGCTGCGGGTGGCAGAACGTTGACTGCACAGCACGAAGCCACGGTCGTGGTGGGCGTAGATCAGCTCGTGGTTGACCGGCGGAGTATCGGACAGCAGCCCCAGCCAGCCGAATGGATAGACCCGCTCGTACTGCTTGAGCACGCCCTCGGGAATGCTCTGGCGCGAAACGCCATGGAAGCCGTCGCAGCCGGCGATATAGTCGCAGTCCACACGCTGCACCTGGCCTTCGTGCTCGAACGTGACGTAGGGCTGCTCATCCTTCAGGCCATGGGGCTGAACGTTACTGACGCCGTAGAAGATCGGCGCCCCGCTCTGCTCGCGGGCCTGCATGAGGTCGCGGGTCACTTCGGTCTGGCCGTAGACCATCACGGTCTTGCCGCCGGTCAGGGCCTTGAGGTCCAGCCGCTGGCGACGACCACCGAACAGCAGTTCAACGCCTTCGTGCACCAGCCCTTCGCGGTCCATGCGCGCCGAGACGCCTGCCTCGCGCAGCAGATCGACCGTGCCTTGTTCGAGCACGCCGGCACGGATGCGCCCGAGCACGTAGTCCGGCGTCTGCCGTTCGAGGATCAGCGTGTCGATACCGGCCTGGTGCAGCAGTTGGCCGAGCAGCAGGCCAGAAGGACCGGCACCAATGATTGCAACCTGAGTTTTCATTGTTGTTGTCTCGCCTTGTCGGTGCCGGACTGGCAATAGCCGGCACGGATGATTAGGGTATGCCCCTGTATTTTTACTGGCGAAATCTGCTGAAAAGCTGTGTTATCCAATAGAAAAACTGCACTTTCGAAAATCTTGTGCGATCAGCGAACAGGTTCCCACGATGAAATCCTCGCTTCCCGGCGTGCCGCTGTTCCAGCTCTACGGCGAAAACCACACCTGGCCTGGCACCGACCTGCTGCACTGCGAATCGATTCCGGCCCGTAGCCGCCTGCATCACTGGGAAATCAAGCCGCACCGGCATGCCGAGCTGTTCCAGTTGCTCTACGTGCAACGTGGCCGGGCGGTGGTGGAAATCGAGGGACGCCGCCGCGAAATCGGCGAGGCGGCGATTCAGGTGGTACCGCCACTGACCGTGCATGGCTTTCACTTCAGCGCCGATATCCAGGGGCATGTACTGACCTTCGGCCCCGCGCTGGTGGCCGAACTCGAGCAGCGCCTGGGCGCGCCGCTGGCAGTGCTGACCTCGCCCGGATGCTACGCCTTGGGCCGCGACCGGGCGCGTCTGCGTGGCCTGATCGAAACGCTGCAACAGGAATACGACGGCAGCGCCCCAGGGCGTGCGGCCATGCTCGACGCACTGGTGAGCGCCTTGATGGTGTGGATCAGCCGACGCCAGCAACTGGGCCTGGCCCCGCGCAATCGCGATGAACGCGACCGCCATCTGCTCGGGCAGTACCTGCGTTTGGTCGAGGCGCACTATCGCGAGCACCTGCCGATCGAGACCTACGCCGCCCGCCTGGGCATTACCAGCCTGCAACTGAACCAGCTGTGCCGCGCCCTCAGCGCCCAGAGCGCGTTGCAGGTGATCCATCAGCGGCTGTTGCTCGAAGCCCGGCGCAGCCTGGTGTACACGCGCATGAGCATTGGCCAGTTGTCCGACCGCCTGGGCTTCAGCGATCCCACCTACTTCGCGCGCTTCTTCAAGCGCCTGAGCGGGCAGACGCCCAATGCCTATCGACGGACCGCCAGCGAGGATGTGCCTTGACGTAAACGTCAAGCTGCCAGTAGTTTAGCCGCACCGTGCACGCCCGGAGTCGCCACCGCTGCACCGCCATAGGAGCATCACCATGTCATTACCCGCACAGGTCCGCCTGGTCGAAGTCGGCCCGCGCGACGGCCTGCAGAACGAATCCCGCCCGATCAGCGTCGCCGACAAGGTGCGCCTGGTGGACGATCTCAGCGATGCCGGGCTGCGCTACATCGAAGTGGGCAGTTTCGTCTCGCCCAAGTGGGTGCCGCAGATGGCCGGCTCGGCCGAGGTGTTCGCCGGCATCCGCCAGCAGCCTGGCGTCACCTATGCTGCCCTGGCGCCGAACCTGCGCGGCTTCGAGGACGCCGTGGCGGCGGGTGTGCGCGAGGTGGCCGTGTTCGCCGCTGCCTCCGAAGCCTTTTCCCAACGCAACATCAATTGCTCGATCAGCGAGAGCCTGCAGCGCTTTGAGCCAATCATGGACGCCGCGCGCCAGCAGCAGGTGCGGGTACGCGGCTATGTCTCCTGCGTGCTGGGCTGCCCGTACGAGGGCCGGGTGGACCCTGCGCAAGTGGCAGCAGTGGCGCGAGCGCTGTACGACATGGGCTGCTACGAAGTGTCGCTGGGCGACACCCTCGGCACCGGCACTGCGGGCGACACTCGGCGCCTGTTCGAGGTGGTGTCGGCGCAGGTGCCGCGCGAGCAGTTGGCCGGTCACTTCCACGACACCTACGGACAGGCACTGGCCAATGTCTATGCCAGCCTGCTCGAAGGCATCAGCGTGTTCGACAGTTCGGTAGCGGGGCTGGGGGGCTGTCCATACGCCAAGGGCGCCACCGGCAATATCGCCACCGAAGACGTGCTGTATCTGCTGCAAGGACTGGGTATCGAGACCGGCGTCGATCTGGACACGCTGATCATGGCCGGTCAGCGGATCAGTCAGGTGCTGGGCCGTGACAACGGCTCACGGGTGGCGCGGGCGCGACTGGCCAAGTAGGGCTGCTTGGCAAACTAACCCACGCAACTATTCAGGCTGCCCAGGGCGACAGCGCCGGAATACCGCTGGCCAGCAGCGCCTGGGCGGTGGGGTTGAGCGATGCCCGTTGCAAGGCCTTGCGCGCCACCCAGGTGCAGGCCGCGATCTCGCTGCGCGCGGCGGGCTTGTCGCCGGGATACAAGTGGGTGATGAACAGGTAATGGCACACACCGGCAATTTCCAGGCTGCACAGCTGCAGCAGTTCCTTGCCGCTCAGGCCGGTTTCCTCGTAAAGCTCCCGAGCTGCCGCCACGCGCGGCGACTCGCCGCGCTCGACGGTGCCCCCGGGGAAATTCCAGCGTCCGCCTTTCTTGCGCACGAGCAACACCTGCCCCTCGTGGAAACAAATGACGGTAGCTCTGTATTTTTCAGGAAGATTGGCGTGGGGCATCGGACCTGCTCATGACCGGAAATCACTGTGTGACAGTTTTGTTACATAGTTTGACCGGCAAGTCTGACGCCAAGTTCACCACTGAAGACACACAGCGCCGATGATTGGCGCGCCAGCACCGGGGAGAACGCTGTGGCGCCCTCCCCGTATCCGCCTCAGTTCGCCGCCCGCGCCCGCGCCGCGTGCAATTTGCGATAGCTGTCGATCAGGCGCTGGTGACGCTCAAGGCCCTCGAGTTTGAGGCTGGTCGGGGTCAGGCCGTGGAAGCGCACGCTGCCGTCCACCGAGCCGAGCGCGGCATCCATGCGCGCGTCGCCGAACATGCGGCGGAAATTGGCCTCGTAGTCGGCCATCGCCAAGTCCTCGTCCAGCACCACTTCCAGCACCACGTTCAGCGCCTGGTAGAACAGCCCGCGCTCGACGGTGTTGTCGTTGAACTGCAGGAACATCTCCACCAGTTCCTTGGCGTCCTCGAAACGCTCCAAGGCCAGCTGGATCAGCAGCTTGAGTTCGAGGAGGGTCAATTGGCCCCACACCGTGTTGTCGTCGAACTCCACGCCGATCAGCGTGGTGATGGTGGTGTACTCGTCCACCTCCAACTGGTCCAGACGCTTGAACAGCAGTTTCAAGGCGCGGTTGTCGAGGCTGTGCAGGTTGAGGATGTCGGCACGCACGCCCAGGGCACGGTTGGTATTGTCCCAAATGAGGTCTTCCACCGGATAGATTTCCGAGTAACCCGGCACCAGGATGCGGCAGGCGGTGGCACCGAGGTCGTCGTACACCGCCATGTAGACCTCCTTGCCCATGCCCTGGAGCAACGAGAACAGGGTGCGCGCCTGCAGCTCGGTGCTGTCGTCACCGGCCCACTCCCACTCGACGAACTCGAAGTCGGCCTTGGCGCTGAAGAAGCGCCAGGACACCACGCCGCTGGAGTCGATGAAGTGTTCGACGAAGTTGTTCGGCTCCATCAGCGCGTGGCTCTCGAAGGTGGGCTGCGGCAGGTCGTTCAAGCCCTCGAAGCTGCGCCCCTGGAGCAACTCGGTGAGGCTGCGCTCCAGCGCCACTTCGAAGCTCGGATGGGCACCGAAGGAGGCGAACACCCCACCGGTACGCGGGTTCATCAAGGTCACGCACATGACCGGGAATTCGCCGCCCAGCGACGCGTCCTTGACCAGCACCGGGAAGCCCTGGTCCTCCAGGGCCTGGATACCGGCCAGGATGCTCGGGTACTTGGCCAGCACCTGCGCCGGCACGTCCGGCAGGCACAACTCGCCTTCGAGGATCTCGCGCTTGACCGCCCGCTCGAAGATCTCCGACAAGCACTGCACCTGCGCTTCGGCCAGGGTGTTACCCGCGCTCATGCCGTTGCTCAGGTACAGGTTCTCGATGAGGTTGGAGGGGAAGTACACCGTCTGCCCATCGGACTGGCGCACGAACGGCAACGAGCAGATCCCACGCGCCTTGTTGCCCGAGTTGGTGTCGTACAGATGTGAGCCGCGCAGTTCGCCGTCCGGGTTGTAGATCTCCAGACAGTGCGCGTCGAGTATTTCCGCCGGCAGCGCATCCTTCGGCCCAGGCTTGAACCACTGCTCGTTGGGGTAATGCACGAACGCTGCGTTGGCGATCTCCTCGCCCCAGAACTGATCGTTGTAGAAGAAGTTGCAGTTCAGCCGCTCGATGAACTCACCCAAGGCCGAGGCCAGCGCGGCTTCCTTGGTGGCGCCCTTGCCGTTGGTGAAGCACATCGGCGACTGGGCGTCGCGCAGGTGCAGCGACCAGACGTTGGGCACGATGTTGCGCCACGAAGCGATTTCGATCTTCATGCCCAGGTCGGCCAGCAACCCGGACAAGTTCTCGATGGTGCGCTCCAGCGGCAAATCCTTGCCCGCGATGGTGGTGCTGGAATCGGCTACCGGCATCAGCAGGCCCTGGGCGTCGGCATCGAGGTTGTCGACCTGCTCGATGATGAACTCGGGACCGGTCTGCACCACCTTCTTCACCGTGCAGCGGTCGATCGAGCGCAGGATGCCCTGGCGGTCCTTCTCGGAAATATCTTCGGGCAGCTCGACCTGGATCTTGAAGATCTGGTTGTAGCGATTCTCCGGGTCGACGATGTTGTTCTGCGACAGGCGAATGTTTTCCGTCGGGATGTCGCGGGTCTGGCAGTACAGCTTGACGAAGTACGCCGCGCACAGCGCCGAGGAAGCCAGGAAATAGTCGAACGGCCCAGGCGCCGAGCCGTCGCCTTTGTAGCGGATCGGCTGATCGGCGATCACCGTGAAGTCGTCGAACTTGGCTTCGAGTCGGAGGTTGTCGAGAAAATTGACCTTGATTTCCATGCGGGGGCACCAGCGCGTAAAACGAAATGGGCGCCATTATCCGGATTTTCCGGGGTGAAGTCTTGCCGAGGCGACCGAGCCGCGCAGCCGCTGCCTCAGGGCGACTTCGCGGCGTCTTGCTGGGCCTTCCAACGCGCCAAGTTCTGCGTGACCAGGCGCTCGGGCAGGTCGCTGGCGACGATGTCCTTCATCTTCGCCTCCAGCTTTGCGCGCAGTGCCGGCAGGTTGCAGGGCGAGTCGCGGGACATCGCCAGGTACAGCCCTTCGCTGGAGATCGGCGGTTCCAGACCCTGCACCTTGGCCTCGATGTCCATCACACGGGTCAGGGCCATGCCAGGAAAGCGCTCGAAGATCACGTAGTCGCTGCGTTTGTGCAGCAACTTGTCGAACGCCTGGCGGGCGCCCGGCACGGCTTCGAGGTTGAGGTTGGTGCGCGCGTACTCGTCGAAACGCTCGCCATGGCTGTTGTTGACCAGCACGCCACCCTTGAGCCCGCGCAAGTCGTCCCAGCCTTGGTAGGTCATCGCCTGCTCGCTGCGCACCCAGACCACGCTCGGGGTGTGCAGGAACGGCGGCTGGATGAAGTCCACCTCGTTCTCCCGCGCCCGGGTGAGAAAATAGCCGGCCAGCAGATCGACCCGCCCCAGGCGCACTTCCTCCTGGGCGCGGCCCCAAGGCCCGGCGTAGGTGATCTGCACCTCAAGGCCCAGCTCGCTGGCCAGATGCTGGAGCAGGTCGGCATTGGCGCCGATCAGCCGCTGAGGGTCTTGCGGATCGCGCCACAGATACGGCGGATATTCCGGGTTGCCGGTGGCGGTCAAGCGTGAGCAGTCGTCGCCAGCGCACGACAGCCCCGGCAGCGCGAACGTGAAAAACAGCAGCAACGCCCTGCATAAATGGCACGCGATCATGGGAAGTCCCTCTTCTGGGCTGAACAGCGACGCAACAGCGATCGTCAAGGTGTAGGTGCTGCCAGAAGGCACTTGGTTCAGCAAATTCCAACGAGGACGCGACACCCGCGCCAGGACGGCGAATTCCGCCCTGTGGCGCGCGGGCGATGATGCCAGGCGCGGCGTGGAGAAAGTGTGATCGTGGTCACGGCCAGGCGCGTTGAGGCGGTGGTGACCGCGATCGATTACGCGAGTGTCGCAATCACCTGCGCCGCGGTGGTCACCTGACGGAAATGGTGGGTCCACAGCGCAATGCCCAATTTGCCCGAGCGGTCCAGCGAGGACCCTATCGTCAGGTCGGTGAGCAAGGTCGGCGCGAGCCCGGCATCGAACAGCGCGAAACCGGCGGCGAGCACGCAGGTCTCGGTTTGCAGCCCGCACACCAGTACCCGCTCGACCTGCAGACGCTTGAGGTAGTCGATGGCCTCTGCACGCTGCCCGTAGCCATGCTTGATGAACACCGCGTCGGCCTCGACCAGACTTTCGTCCTCGGCCGCCGGGTGCCAACCGAGCTGGCGCTCGAACGGGGTGACCTGCTCGTCGTGCAGCTCGACCGAAGCGATGGCCGGCAACCGTGCAGCCAGTGCACGGATGCCGTCGACCAGCCACTCCGGTGGACTGAAGGTGGACTGCACATCGACGATCAGCAAGGCCTGCCGCATATAGGGGTCTGCGCGAGTAGACAAAGGGCGCGCAGTATACCGTCTGCGTTTCAGCCGTGCTCGGGCAGCGCGTGCATGTGCGTGGTGCGCCATAGCGGATCGTGCTCGACATCGACGATCACGAAACCCTGGCGCTGCCAGAACTCGATGGCGCCGGGCAGGAATGGATGGGTATGCAGATAGAGGCACTGCACGTGTGCCTGCCTGGCCTGGTCGCGCAATGCCTGGTACAGCGCTCGGGCCATGCCCTGCTGGCGATACTCGGGGAGCACGAACAAGCGCACCACTTCCACGGTGCGCAGGTGCCGGTAGTCGAGCTGCGCGAAGCGGTGGTCGTAGGGCAAATAACCGATCGCGCCGATCAGCCGGCCCTGGTCACGCGCGACCAGGAAGCGACCGGCACCGTTCAGGTACGTCTCGGTGAAGCGCGCCAAATCGTCCGGCAACGGCGCCTGGGCGAGCATGGGAAACAGCTCGCGGCGCGCCCGGTCGACGAAGGCGACCACTTCGTCAACGGTATCGGCAGTGACGCTCTGAATGGACCAATCGGACATGGGCACCTGCGCAGGGTGGTATCGACATCCCGTACTGTAGCTGCCGCGAGCGCGCCGCGCTTGATACAGGGCAACTGCATGGACCTGCCACGGCTCGCGCTTGTCCTAGGCTTTGTCTGGACCCAGATAATGAGCTGAAATAGCCTGCGCACGTCGACAAGGAACGCCCATGCCCAAGACTTCCCCGCCCGCCGCACAGGGCTTCGTCCGCGTCCGTGGCGCGCGCGAACACAACCTCAAGAACATCGACGTCGATGTGCCCCGCGATGCCCTGGTGGTGTTCAGCGGCGTGTCCGGCTCGGGCAAGTCGTCGCTGGCGTTCTCTACCCTGTATGCCGAGGCGCAGCGCCGCTATTTCGAGTCGGTGGCGCCCTACGCGAGGCGCCTGATCGACCAGGTCGGCGTGCCCGACGTCGATTCGATCGAAGGCCTGCCCCCGGCGGTCGCCTTGCAGCAGCAGCGCGGCACGCCGAGCGCACGGTCGTCGGTGGGCAGTGTCACCACCCTGTCGAGTTCGATCCGCATGCTCTACTCGCGCGCCGGCAGTTACCCACCAGGGCAGCCGATGCTGTACGCCGAGGATTTTTCGCCCAACACGCCGCAAGGCGCCTGCCCGCAATGCCATGGCATCGGCCGAGTGTTCGAAGTGACCGAGGCCACCTTGGTGCCCGATCCGTCGCTGACCATCCGCGAACGCGCCGTTGCCGCCTGGCCCATGGCTTGGCAGGGCCAGAACCTGCGCGACATTCTCGTCACCCTGGGCTATGACGTCGATGTGCCCTGGCGCGACCTGCCCCAGCAACAGCGCGACTGGATCCTGTTCACCGATGAAACGCCCACCGTGCCGGTCTACGCGGGCCTCACCCCGGCACAGACCCGCGCAGCGCTAAAGAAGCAGCTCGAGCCGAGCTACCAAGGCACCTTCAGCGGTGCCCGCCGCTACGTACTGCACACCTTCATGCACTCGCAGAGCGCACAGATGCGCAAGCGCGTGGCCCAGTACATGCGCCCCAGCCCGTGCCCAGCGTGCGCCGGCAGGCGCCTCAAGCACGAAGCCTTGAGCGTGACCTTCGCCGGGCTGGACATCGCCGAGCTGTCGCGCCTGCCCCTGCAGGACTTGGCCCAGGTGTTGCGCGACGTCGCCGCGCCCAGCTACCTGCAGTGCCGCGACGAGGGAGGCGAGACGCTCAGTCACGCGCAGACCCGCAGTGCCCGCGAGCAGCGTGCCGCACGCGGCGAGCCCCTGCATGCCGGCGGCCAGGACGTGCGCCACACGCCCAATCTCTCTCTGGAAAAGCGCTTGGCCGCGCAACGCATCGCCAGTGAACTGCTGGCGCGCATCGACACCCTGCTCGACCTCGGCCTGGGCTACCTGGCGCTGGAGCGCAGCACCCCGACGCTGTCCTCGGGCGAGTTACAGCGCCTGCGCCTGGCCACCCAGCTCAACTCGCAGCTGTTCGGCGTGATCTACGTGCTCGACGAACCCTCCGCCGGCCTGCATCCCGCCGATAGCGAGGCGCTGTTCGATGCGCTGCAACGCTTGAAACAGGCGGGCAACTCGGTGTTCGTGGTCGAACACGACCTGGACACCCTGCGCCGCGCCGACTGGCTGGTGGACGTCGGCCCGGCCGCGGGCGAGCACGGTGGACGCATCCTCTACAGCGGCCCGCCGGCGGGGTTGGCCGAGGTGGCCGACTCGCGCACCGGCGCCTACCTGTTCGCCGACCCGGCGCCCAGCCAGCGCGCACCTCGGCCTGCACGGCAATGGCTGTGCCTGGAAGGCATCAGTCGCAACAACCTCCACCAGCTCGACGCACGCTTCCCGCTCGGCTGTTTCAGCGCCGTCACCGGCATCTCCGGTTCCGGGAAGTCGAGCCTGGTCAGCCAAGCCCTGCTGGAGCTGGTAGGCGCCCATCTGGGTCAGCAGGCGGGGGCCGATGAATCCCAGGAGCAGAGCCTGGAAGACGAACCCGAACAGCCCAGCAGCGGGCACATCAGCGCCGGTCTCGAGCAGCTCAAGCGCCTGGTGCAGGTGGACCAGAAACCTATCGGCCGCACCCCGCGCTCGAACCTGGCCACCTACACCGGCCTGTTCGATCACGTGCGCAAGCTGTTCGCCGCCACCGAGCAGGCTCAGGCCGCCGGGTTCGATGCCGGACGTTTCTCCTTCAACGTCGCCAAGGGCCGCTGCGAGACCTGCGAGGGCGAAGGCTTCGTCAGCGTCGAGCTGCTGTTCATGCCCAGCGTCTACGCGCCCTGCCCCACGTGCCATGGCGCGCGCTACAACCCGCCTACCCTGGCCGTCACCTGGCAAGGCCTGAACATCGCCCAGGTGCTGCAGCTCACCGTCGATCAGGCGCTGGACGTGTTCGCCGAACACCCCGCGCCACGCCGCAGCCTGCGCGTGCTGGCCGACATCGGCCTGGGCTACCTGCGTCTGGGCCAGCCGGCCACCGAGCTTTCCGGCGGCGAGGCGCAGCGCATCAAGCTGGCCACCGAACTGCAACGCAGTGCCCGTGGCGCGACGCTGTACGTGCTGGACGAGCCCACCAACGGCCTGCACCCGCAGGATGTCGACCGGCTGCTGGTGCAGTTGAACCGCCTGGTCGATCAGGGCCATACCGTCGTGGTGGTGGAGCATGACATGCGCGTGGTGGCGCAAAGCGACTGGGTGATCGACATCGGCCCGGGCGCCGGCACGGCAGGCGGGCAGATCGTGGTCTGTGGCACCCCTCGCGAGGTGGCGTCCTGCGCCGACAGCCGCACCGCGCCCTTCCTGGCGCGAGCACTGACCGATGGGAAGGCGCGGCGATGAGCAGCCCGCTGCCGCCGCTCAACGCCCTGCGCGTCTTCGAAGTGGTCGCCCGCCACCTCAATTTCCGCCTGGCGGCCGACGAGCTGGACGTCACCCAAGCAGCCGTCGCCCAGCAGATCCGTGGGCTGGAAGCGCATCTCGGAGCGCGTCTGTTCGAGCGCCTGCCACGCGGGCTGCGCCTCACCGAGGGCGGGCTGGCCTACAGCCACAGCATCCGCAGCGCCCTGGCGTTGATCGGTGAGGCGACCGCCGCGCTGCGCCCGGACGACCGTCACCTGACCGTCAGCGTCACGCCCACCTTCGCCTCGCGCTGGCTCATCCCGCGCCTGGGTTCGTTCACCCAGGCCCACCTCGACATCGACCTGCGCGTATTGGCCAGCGAACGTCTGTCACGTTTCCAGGCCGATGGCGTGGACCTGGCGGTGCGCTACGGTCGACCGCCCTTCGGCCCCGGGCTGAACGCCGAGCTGCTGACCGAGCAGCGGATGGTGGCCGTGGCCAGCCCCGCCCTGCTCGCCCAGCAGGGTACGCCGCGCAGTGCCGAACAGTTGCAACCGTTTGTGCTGCTGCACGATGCGCATAACCTGTGGCCGACCTACATCGCGCAGTTGTTCGGCCAGCGGACGCAGCCCATGCCGCGCAACCTGCGCTTCAACCAGACCGCTTTGGCCATCGAAGCCGCCCTGGCCGGACAAGGCCTGGCACTGTCCAGCGAACTGTTCGTCAAGGACGACCTGCACGCCGGGCGGCTGGTGCAGGTATTCGAGCAGGCGCTGCCCATGGACAAGCATTTGTATCTGGTCTGGCCGCGCAAGGACGGCGCGCCGACAGCGCTGGGTGCCGTGCGCCACTGGTTGCGGCGCCAGATCGGGGACGCCTGAGGAGATAGTTTTTCTACTGAGTCAGCCGCTGACCGCTGCCTGACTGGCGACTGAAAGGCCTTGCTAACCTGGCATTCGTCGATTCGATCAACGCACCCACGGAGGCTGCATGTCAGTAGAAAAAGTAGCGATCATCACCGCAGGCGGCAGTGGCATGGGCGCTGCAGCGGCACGTCGTCTGGCCAGCGACGGCTTCAAGGTGGCGATCCTGTCATCCTCGGGCAAAGGCGAGGCCCTGGCCCACGCGCTCGGCGGTATCGGAATCACCGGCAGCAACCAGAGCAACGACGACCTGCAGCGCCTGGTCGATGCCGTGTTGCAGCGCTGGGGGCGCATCGATGTGCTGGTCAACAGCGCCGGTCACGGCCCACGCGCGCCGATCCTGGCGATCAGTGACGACGACTGGCATCAGGGGCTGGACACCTACCTGCTCAATGTCATCCGCCCTACCCGCCTGGTGACGCCGACCCTGCAGGCGCAAGGCGGCGGCGCAATCATCAACATCTCCAGCGCCTGGGCCTTCGAACCCAGCGACCTGTTTCCCACTTCGGCGGTGTTCCGCGCAGGGCTGGCGGCCTTCACCAAGGTCTTCGCCGACACCTACGCTGCGCACAACCTGCGCATGAACAACGTGCTGCCAGGCTGGATCGACAGCCTGCCCGGCACCGACCAGCGCCGCGACAGCGTGCCGCTCAAGCGCTACGGCACAGCCGAGGAAATCGCCGCCACCATCGCCTTCCTGGCCAGCGACGGCGCCGCCTATATCACCGGGCAGAACCTGCGCGTCGATGGTGGGCTGACCCGCAGCGTGTGAAGCCGCCAGGGCAATCGATGGCAAATCCAGTTAAACCCTCGAGGCAAGCACCCTTCTAAACAGACTGTGCCTTCACGGCACGGTCTGTTTTTTCTTTACCTCGGAGGGAGACCCGATGGACGAACGATTGCTGCAGTTGCTGACCACCACCACGGTATTCGGCATCTCCATCCTCAACCTGCTGCTGGCGCTGGCCGTCACGGTGGCTACCTTCCTGTTCACCCGCTGGGCGCTGAGTTTCCTCAAGCGCCGCGCCCATCAATGGTCCAGCCATGAAAGCCAGTTCGCGCGGCTGGTCACCGAAGTGCTCGAAGGCACCAGCAACGCACTGCTGATGCTCGCGTCGCTGCTGGTCGGCCTGGGCGTGCTGGACTTGCCCGAACGTTGGCTGGACCGGGTCGGCAGCCTGTGGTTCGTGGTCGCGGCGCTGCAGATCGGCCTGTGGGCCAACCGCGCCATCGCCATCGGCCTGGGCCGCTATTTCGCCCGCCACGACACCACTGGCGCCTACCGTGGCAGCGCCCTGGCCACTCTGTCGGGCTGGGGCGCGCGGGTGTTGTTGTGGTCGGTGGTGCTGTTGGCGATGCTGTCGAACCTGGGCGTGAACATCACCGCCTTCGTCGCCAGCCTCGGCGTGGGCGGTATCGCCGTGGCCTTGGCGGTGCAGAACGTGCTGGGCGACCTGTTCGCCTCGCTGTCGATCGCCGTGGACAAACCCTTCGAAGTCGGCGACTTCATCGTCATCGGCTCGCTGGCCGGCACGGTGGAAAACATCGGCCTGAAGACCACGCGCATTCGCAGCCTGGGCGGCGAGCAGATCGTCATGGCCAACGCCGGCATGATCAGCAGCACCATTCAGAACTACAAGCGCTTGCAGGAGCGGCGCATCGTCTTCGAGTTCGGGCTGTCCTACGACACACCCACCGAAGCGGTGAAAAAGGCCCCGGCCATCGTCGAGGAGTCGATCAAGGCGCAGAGCCAAGTGCGCTTCGACCGTGCTCACCTGCGCGGCTTCGGCAAGGAAGCGCTGGAGTTCGAAGCGGTCTACATCGTGCTGGACCCTGGCTACAACCTGTACATGGACATCCAGCAGGCGATCAACTTCCAGTTGCTCGAACGCTTCTCCAAGGTGGGCGCCAAGTTCGCCGTAGGCGCGCGCTCGATCAAGGTCACCGGATTGCCGGAGGCGTCCAACCAACTGACGGCGGTCAGGGGGCGGACCGAGCACGACTCAAGAGGCTAAGCAGCGCAACCATTGGGCAGGCGATGCAGGCTAACCTGCATCGCCTGCAGCAGGTCAGGGCATCACGGGCGGAACGTACTGTAAGGTACTGCCCAGCGCCCACAGCAGCACCAGCACCAGCGGCACGTGCACCAGCAGTTGCACGAAGGAAAAGCCGATCAGGTCACGCGCCTTGAGCCCCAGCACGCCCAACAGCGGCAGCATGTAGAACGGGTTGATCAGGTTCGGCAGCGCCTCGGCGGCGTTGTAGATCTGCACCGCCCAACCCAGGTGGTACTGCAGGTCGTTGGCGACCAACATCACGTAGGGTGCTTCGATGATCCACTTGCCGCCCCCGGAGGGGATGAAGAAGCCCAGCACCGCCGAATACACACCCATCAGCAAGGCATAGGTGTCGTGGGTGGCGATCTGGGTGAAGAACACCGAGATGTGATGCGCCAGGGTCTGGGCGTCGGCGCCCTGGACTTGGGTGAGGATGGCGGCGATCGAACCGTAGAGTGGGAACTGGATCAGCACCCCGGTGGTGGTCGGCACGGCGCGGGCCACGGCATCGAGGAAACTGCGCGGACGCCAGTGCAGCAAGGCCCCGAGCATGATGAACAGCAGGTTGTAGGTGTTGAGCCCGGAAATGGCGGTGATCGCAGGCTTGGTGGCGAACTCCTGGTA
Source organism: Pseudomonas boreofloridensis (assembly GCF_030580795.1). NCBI lineage: Bacteria > Pseudomonadati > Pseudomonadota > Gammaproteobacteria > Pseudomonadales > Pseudomonadaceae > Pseudomonas > Pseudomonas boreofloridensis. Next base: position 52,687 of record NZ_JAUQOQ010000001.1, read on the forward strand.
CAGCCAGCCGGCCGCCAGGGCGACCAGCAGCAGGATCAGGATCGGGCTGTGCTCCAGCCACTCGCCCGGACGCGTGCGCTGGGCCGGCGGCGGCGCGGTGAAGCTGGGGTCGACGCCACAGTCCTGGGCGCTGCGGGCGCTGCTGGGGCCTGGCGCAGTAGCGTAGGCAATCACCAATGAGACGATCACCAGCGCCGCCAGCATGACGCCGGACTGCCAGAGGAAAATGGTCTCGGTGAACGGAATCACCCCGGTGATGGACAGGATCGACGGTGGCAGGCTGGCCGGGTTGGCCTGCAACTGCGCCGCCGACGACGACAGCCCCAGCGCCCACACCGCGCCCAAGCCCAGGTAGGCGGCAGCGCCTGCAGCGCGATAATCCATCTTCAAGTCTTGGCGCCGTGCCAGGGCGCGCACCAGCAGACCGCCGAACACCAGCGACAGGCCCCAGTTGAGCAAGGAAGCGAGCATCGAAATCAACGCCACCCAGCACACCGCCGACCGGCCGTTCTTCGGCAGTCGGGCCAAGCGGTCGATGAGTCGCGCGGCCGGTGGAGAACTGGCGACCACGTAGCCGCCGATCACCACGAAGGCCATCTGCATGGTGAAGGGGATCAGGCTCCAGAAGCCGTCGCCGAAGGCCTTGGCGGTGGCCGTGGGTTTGGCCCCCATGGCCAGTGCGCCCAGGCAGACGAGCATCACCGCCAGGGCAGCGAACACCCAGGAGTCGGGGAACCAGCGTTCGGCCCAGTTGGAGCAACGCAGGGCGAATCGAGCAGAGCGGCTGTCTTGAATTTCAGCGGCCACGGGGTGTTTTCCTTTTTTGGTTTTATTGGTGGAGGTCGTTCTAAAAAACGACACAGCCCCCTGCGGCCGCAAATCACGCTGCGGCCGCAGGGGGCGAAGCACGGCCTTAGAACGTCATTTCTTTCACATCGTCCGGCACGATCAGTTTTCCAGCGGTCTTGTCGACGATCTCCTGGACACTCACCCCCGGCGCGGTTTCGCGCAGGATGAAGGCGCCGTTGTCGATCTCCAGATAAGCCAGGTCGGTGAGTACCTTGCGGATACAGCCGGCGCCGGTCAGCGGCAGGCTGCAGCGTGGCAGCAACTTGGATTCGCCGTCCTTGGACGCGTGGGTCATGGTGACTATGATGTTCTCGGCCCCGGCCACCAGGTCCATGGCACCGCCCATGCCCTTGACCAATTTGCCGGGAATCATCCAGGAGGCGATGTTGCCCTCCACGTCCACCTCGAAGGCACCCAGCACCGTGAGGTCGACATGGCCGCCCCGGATCATGGCGAAGGACTGCGCCGAATCGAAGATCGAGGCGCCGACGCGGGCGGTGACGGTCTGCTTGCCGGCGTTGATCATGTCGGCGTCGACCGTGCTCTCGCTGGGAAACTCGCCCATGCCCAGCAGGCCATTCTCCGATTGCAGCATCACGTCCATGTCGGCCGGTACGTAGTTGGCCACCAAAGTCGGGATGCCGATGCCCAGGTTGACGTAGTAGCCATCCTTCAGTTCACGGGCGACACGTTGAGCCATCTGTTCGCGGGTCAATGCCATGGTCTGGATCTCTTTGTTGTTCTGTGGGCGGCGCTCAGGCCTTGACGGTGCGCTTCTCGATGCGTTTTTCGAAGGTGCCGACGATGACCCGGTCGACGAAGATGCCCGGGGTGTGGATTTCGCTGGGCAGCAGCACGCCGGGCTCGACGATTTCCTCGACCTCGACCACGGTGATGCGCCCGGCCGTGGCGGCCAGCGGGTTGAAGTTCTGCGCGGTGTGGCGGTACACCACGTTGCCGTAGTGGTCGGCTTTCCAGCCCTTGACGATGGCGAAGTCGCCGGTGATAGCGCGCTCCAGGATGTAGTGGCGGCCCTCGAACTCGCGCACCTCCTTGCCTTCGGCCACCGGCGTGCCGTAGCCCGTGGCGGTGAAGAACGCCGGAATGCCTGCGCCGCCGGCGCGCATCTTCTCGGCCAAGGTGCCTTGGGGCGTCAGCTCCACCTCCAGTTCGCCGCTGAGCAACTGACGCTCGAACTCGGCGTTTTCGCCCACGTAGGAGGCAATCATCTTGCGGATCTGTCGGTCTTCGAGCAGCACGCCCAGACCGAAGCCATCGACGCCGCAGTTATTGGAGACCACGGTCAGGCCCTTGACCCCACGCCGCTTGATCTCGGCGATCAGGTTCTCGGGGATGCCGCACAGGCCGAAGCCCCCGGCCAGCACCGTCATGTCGTCGGTGAGGCCCTCGAGGGCTTGTTCATAGGTTGCTACGCGCTTGTCCAGTCCGGCCATGCTGATCCGCCTTTATCGTTATTGGAGCGAGTGCAGCCATCTTCACCGCTGGCGACTGATTTGTTAATTTTGTTTTCGTCATCGATTGATAAATTTTGCAAAACAACAGGCGATTGCCATGAATGTCAAACAACTGCGCGCTTTCGTCACCGTGGCCAAGTACCAGAGCTTCGCCCAGGCCGGCGAGCACCTGCACATCTCCCAGCCGGCCCTGAGCCTGACCATCAAGGCGCTGGAGGACAACCTCGGCGGTGCCCTGCTCACCCGCACCACGCGCAGCGTCAGCCTGACCGCCGAGGGCGAGGTGCTGCTGCCGCTGGCGCGGCGCCTGCTCGGCGACTGGGACGACACCGAAGAGTTGCTGCGCCAGCGCTTCACCTTGCAACTGGGGCGGGTGTCCGTGGCGGCGATGCCGGCCTTTGCCGGCAACCTGCTGCCGCAGTCGCTGAAGGTGTTTCGCCAGCGCTACCCGAAGGTGAATGTCACGGTGCATGACGTGATCAACGAACAGGTACTTGAACTGGTGCGCCACCGCCGCGTCGAACTGGGCATTGGCTTCGAGCCGGAGCGCAGCGAGGCGTTGCAATTCCATGCCCTGTACCTGGACCGCTTCATCGCGGTGGTGCCCGCCGACTCAGCGCTGGCCGAGCAGAGCGAAGTGAGCTGGGAGGCGCTGTTGGCCGAGGACTTCATCGCCCTGCAGCGCCCCTCGGCGGTGCGTCTGCTGCTCGAACAGCACCTGGCGGCCGAGCAGGGAAGACTGACCGTGGCCTTCGAGAGTCATCAACTGTCGACGGTCGGGCGCATGGTTGCCGCGGGCCTGGGCGTGAGCGCAGTCCCGGCGCTGTGCATCACCCAGATGCAGGAGCTGGGTGCACGCTGCGTGGCCCTGGTGGAACCGACCGTGGAGCGGCGCATCGGCGTCATCGCCTTGAGCGACCACAAGCTGTCTACCGCAGCACAGGCGCTGCTCGATGTGCTGCTCAGCCATACCCATCCCCCGGAGGTGACATGCGTAACGTGAAACTGGCAGGACACGACGTGCCGGCCATTGGCCAAGGCACCTGGTACATGGGCGAGTCCGCCGCGTCGCGGGCCGCCGAAGTAGCGGCCCTGCAACAGGGCATCGACTTGGGCATGACACTGATCGACACCGCCGAAATGTACGCCGAGGGCGGTGCAGAACAGGTGGTCGGCGCCGCCATCGCCGGGCGCCGCGACCAGGTGTTCCTGGTCAGCAAGGTGTATCCGCACAATGCCAGCCGTCGCGGCATTCCCCAGGCCTGCGAACGCAGCCTGCGCCGACTGGGCACCGACTGCATCGACCTGTACCTGCTGCACTGGCGCGGCCAGTATCCCCTTGCGGAAACCGTCGAGGCCTTCGAGCGTCTGATCGACGAAGGCAAGATCCGCCGCTGGGGCGTCTCCAACTTCGATGTCGACGACCTTCAGGCACTGGACGACGAGCGCTGCGCGGTGAACCAGGTGCTATACAACCCGGCCGAGCGCGGCATCGAGTTCGACCTGTTGCCCTGGAGCCAAGCGCGGCATCTGCCGACCATGGCCTACTGCCCGCTGGCCCAGGGCGGGAGGTTGCTGCGTCATCCAGTGCTGCTAACGATCGCCGAGCGCCACGACGCGACCCCGGCCCAAGTGAGCCTGGCTTGGGTGATCCGCCAGGACGGTGTGATCGCCATTCCCAAGGCGGTGAACCCCGAGCATGTGCGGCTCAATGCCGAGGCCGGGCAGTTGCGGCTGAGCGACGCCGACCTGCGCGAGATCGACCAGGCCTTCGCCCCGCCCAGAGGCAAGCAGCGCCTGGCCATGCAGTGAACCCGCGCGCGCGATGATCGGGCGAGCGCAGCCGCATTGCTTTGGGCCGCGCCTCTGCCCGCAGCCCTGGTCTTGGTCCTTCGTGAGGCTGAGGGCCAGGCGCTGAGAGCGCCTGATAAATCTGTCAGTTGTCAGTGGTCGGAGCGGGCTCTCCAATAGCCAAGATGATCCAAGGGCATTGGCCCGTCCATCGAGGCTACGCGCATGACCAAATCAACGGTAACCCAGGGAATGTACATCCGCAGCACCGTCGCGCCTTATTTCGCGAAGGACGACGAGGTGACGGTCAATGGCCAACAGTACCTTTGGGTAAAGGCGGACGATAATGGCATCACGCTGCTCGACCAAAGCACCGGCAAGCAGCACCATATGAAGTGGACAGACGTCAAGGACATCGTGCAACTCAAGGAGCGGCGCACACAGCGACTTCTGGCATTCGCTTCGCTGCTGAAAGAAGGTTGGATATTGGTCGATCGCAACAGTGGAGAAACCCTGTACGAACTGCCTGGCCCAGTCCTGATGATGCAACGCCCCTCGCAATCGAACTTCGGTATCGATCTCAACTATGGGACGTTCGCACGCAATTATGCCCTGGGCGAATTCACTTGGTTGGCAGATGGAAATCTCGACACGCTTGGCCCCCATGCGCAATCAAGCCTGATTCGCAAGGCCATCGCGCAACAACGCAACAACGTGTCGTTGCCATGGAGCTATGTCGACCATATCTTTTGCTTCGTACCGCCCTCCCAGCCCGTACCGGACTACCACGCCGACCTGGCGGCACACCAGGCGCTTCTGAAAAGAGTGCTGGGTGAGTTTCATGTCGAAAGCGAATGGGCGGTCACCGCCACTGAAAACGGGCGCTTCGCGATCGAACACAAGGCCGCGCACGCGACGCCGACGAAGACGAAGACGCCTTCAAGGGTGCGGCGGGCAATGACCGAACCTTATCTGATCTCGACCGAACCTGATGGCGTCCTCCCCGACATGACTGATTTCTCGCTCGAACGGGTGGGCAGCATCGAGGGTGGCTGGACCACCAGCAGCACCCTCAAAGCCGAGCGCGCGCTGGCCGAAGGCGAGGTGCTGACGGCCTTTCTCATCGACAGGCTCGATGGCGATATCCGCCGAATCGATTACCCGGTACCCAAGAACGCCTGCTCGGCCAAGCACTGGCCCAAGGCGTTTGCCGACCACGTGGTAGCCGCCGGCGAACCCATGACCGTGGGCGCCTGGAACGCCGACAACAGTTTCTCCACCAATGTCGAGCCCCTGCGGCTCTGGAGTCCGGCCCGCTACCGTGCCTTCAGCAATGCCCCCTTCGCCGCCAACCTGGTGCAGGCACTGGCCTGCGACGGCACCTTCAAGCCGGAAGCAGGCGATACGCTGTGCCTGCAAGTGCGCGACCTCACCTGCCAAGCCCTGTATGAGCAGCATTTCTTCACGCCCACGACTACCCAGGCCGGCAGTCATTGGGCCAAGGCCTTGTGCGAACAGATCAACCATGACAGCCGTCTGCTGCGGGGGGGTGTGCTCAAAGACTGCCGCGTGACGCCTGCCGAGGCTGGCAACGCGTTCTGGGTCCCTCAATGCGCCGAGCTGTGCGTCACCCTCACCCAGGCCCGCTGGTGGCAGAGCCAGGCGATCGATGACGGGCTGACGCTCGAGCAGGGTCAGCCCGTGCAGGCTTGGGTCTACGATGAGTTTTCCCATCGCCTGCTCGCTCACCACCAATGGACACCCCGCAGCGACCAGTGCGCCTCGGGCAAGTGGCTCGGCGATTGGCTCACCGACCTGAACGCCTCGCCTGTGTCGCCCTATCTGCGGGTAGCGACGCACGACCCCGACGCGGGCCGGGTCGATGAGACCGACAAACTGTACCTGTGGCAACGCGGCGATGCGCTGCGCATCTTCACCACCCTGCCCGACGCGGCCGGGCGCCAGGCGGGCCCTACCCTGGACTCGGCCTGGAAGAACGACCCCCAACATGCCGTGCTGGTCACCGTCCGCCATCCGTTCAGCCGCAAATTGCTGCACCGGGCGCTGTTCAAGCCTCAGGACGGCGTCAAGCTCGATGACCGTGCGGGCTGGCTCCAGGCCTTGGCCGATTTTCTCAAGGCGCAGGCCTGGCCGGAATTGCAGGTGGGGACCAGCGCCGAAGCGCTGAGCGTGCCCCGCTTCAGCGAACTGCAGGTGCTAGTGGAGAACGTCGGCGACGGCGAAACCTGGAGCGACGGCGACTACGTCAAGTACCTGCTCGAGACCGACGACTGGCCTGGGCGCCTGCCGACCGAAAAGGCCGAGTTCAAGGTCCAGGCAGGCGAAGGCTCCGTGCAGATCGAGGTGCAGTCGTTGAACGGAGAGTTGGAATTTCGCCTGAACCAGGCGGCCCATGACAAGGGGTATCGAGTGGCGGCCTGCGTGCCCCGTCCCTGTGAGCACCCGCAATGGCCGGTGGAAGTGACCGATACCCGGGTTACCTGGGCAGGGCCGATCGATAACGGCCTCTACGACCTGCACCTGACCTATCCGGAAAGTGCTCGCGATGCCAAGGCACTCACCGTGGGCCACATCGGCGCACTGCACCCCAGGCACTTCTGGCACGCCGTACAGGCCGTGGCGTTCAAGCCACCGGCGGCCATGCGGGCGTATGAGGAAATCAGCTTCCTGTGCGAAGACTATGGCAACACCAACCACTCCGAAGTCTTCGACACCAGCCATCACGACCGCACGGGCGTGGATGAGCGCAGCGGCCTGTTCCATGCCCATTATCCGATCGCCACGCTGCAAGGCGTGCATGGGCTGGGACCGGTGTGCGACCTGACACTGCATTACTCGGCGCTGCGCGGCAACGAGGCGGGCCTGGGCGATGGCTGGGCCTGGCGCTTCTCCCGCATCGTCACCAGTTCCCTGCAGGAGAACGATCACCGCCTGCTCACGCTCGCCAATGGCACGCCAGTGATGCTCAGCGACGATCAATGGGCACTGTTGGGCAAAGGTCAAGCCATCAAGACACCGTCCTGCCGGGTAAGCTGCAACCAGGACTACAGCACCTTCACCGTCGAGTACCCGACCGGTGCCCAGGAGATACTGAGCAAGCCTTCCGCCCCCGGCAGTGACGAGATCGAACCCAATGACACCTTCCGCCAGAAGGTGCTCACGGCGCTCAGGGCGATCAAGAAAAAGAGCAAGCCTGAATTTCCAGACGTACCTGATCACTGGACACAGTGGGTATTGATGGTGCTCAGCCCGCCGGGCTATTTCAGCGCAGCGGCCATTGATTACAGCGAGGCGGTGAAGGCCTGGGCCAAGCATGGCAGTACCCGAGAACTGGACAGGCGTATCGCACTGTACGAGCGACCGTTCGTGCAACTGTTGCCCTCGCGTATCGTCTCGCAATACGGCGAAGCGCTGGACCTGCAATGGAAGCGCCAGGACGGTCAGTTTCTGCTGATGAGCATCAAGAGCGGTGAAACGCTGTTGTTCAGCGCGCAGTATCTGAATCCGCAGGCCAAGGTGGGCAGTCAGGTGAAGATGCAACTGTGGCCTGGCAGCGCCGAGGCGTTCCAAGTCGAACTGGAGCTCGAACACTATCTGTTACGCACGCTCAAACGTGAGCAGAACGGCGCCGTTTTGCAGCAGGTGGACTGTGGCTACGACGACGATCCGACCTTGGACAGGGTGCTGTGCCGCCTGCAGGAACAGGACGGCTCCGTCGAATGCGTCCAGTACGTCAAGCAGGACGCCCAACTGAAAAGCTCACCTGCCCTGCCTCGCGTGGCCTTGCATGCGCTGCTGCCCAGCGGTGGCCAGCAGAACCATATCGACCGCTATACCTACACCGGCAGCTTCCAACACCCCAGCGATCAGTTGTTCATCGCCGCCGTGCGCAGCGGTACCCACGCCACGGTGCAGCACAGCCTGTACGCATTCGGATTGGATGAGTATGGCAACCGCATACAACTGCTCCAGGGCTCGGGCTCTGCGCAGGATCATTGGCTGGAGTTTTCACTGGGTGATGAGCACACCCGGACCACCTTCCGTTACTCAGGCTGGGGAGACGAGTTGGTCGACGTGATCGAAGGCATACGCGTCAGAATCCAGGGTGAACAGATCGAAGCCGTGGCAACGTCCGCGCCGCTGGAGCGCAAGACGGCGGTACTTCAACTGCTGTGGGCATATTCGACGAAGTACCGGAAACAACTGACGAGCGACATCAAGCAACTGTTGAGTCTGTCGCCGAAAACCCAGCGTGCGCGTCTGGGCAAGACCGTGGATGCCACCACTGCCGTGACGAATGCTCAAGGCAATCCACTGCGTCTGCGTGTCAAGGGCTCGCATTCCATCCACTACTGCTACTACGCAGACCAGGGAGAAAACCAGATCGCGCTGGGTGATCTGCAAGGCCTGAGCACGGTGCCGACCCTGAAATGTCCGTTCATGCCGGCTTACGCCAATGCGCCGTTGATGGCGGAGTATCAATGTGACGATTTTGGCAATCCACAGGGGCTGAAATTGTTCGGATATCGGAATGTCACCCGTGCAGGCCGCGATTACCTGGAGCTGGACGAGGTGGTGTTGGTGGAAGGGCTGACGGGCACCCTGACGGACGATACGCTCGATGGCACTGCCACGTGGTCACTGACGGGAGAGCAGGTGCTGTGGCACCAGATCAGCACGTCCACCTCGGCACCCACCAGCAAGAAAACCCCCAGTGAGCAGAGCAAGGTGCTCGAGTGGTCGATCACCAACACACAAACCTCGCACGCTGACGGCCAGCACATCACGCTGAGCAACGTTCAAACCTTCATCGATAATCCCGCCTTGCCGGGCATTAAAGTGATCGTCAGCGCGACCACGGCCGAGGGCACGACCCAGGTGAGCAAGGAGGTTCGCTCCCGGTACAGCAGGCGCGCGCTGGAAAAGGTCGAGAATGGCGTCGAAACGCATTGGACGCGCGATGCGTCGGGGCGTGTCATTCAAGAAATTCGCTACAGGCTGGCAGCCGGAAGCACTGGAAGGACTGCGAAGCAGAAGGCCGACGAGCACATCACATCGGTGTTCAGCGTCGATGGGAGACACGTGGAGCACAGCCATAAGGACGGCAGTCAGAGCCTTTGTCATCTTGACGGCTTGCAGCGGACAGAGTGCATGCATTGGCGCCGAGCGCCTGAAGGGGCATACGTCCCCTTGGAGGCGTATTCTTATGCAGCATTGAATCTGTCTTCGGCGTCAGTCAACTGGTCGTGGGATTATCTGCCAGGAGGACAAGCCATACGCATGGATGCAAGGAGTCTGGGCAACGCAGATTCGCAACGATGGTTGAAGCTGTCGGGCGCTAACATCGGAGAAAACGCCGAGAGTGATGAGGTGGATAGTGAAACTACTCTACCGCTCGCAGCCGTTAAAAGAATTTTTATATACGGTGGAACTGCGACGTTCTTTGATCAACTTAAACTTCGCGCCTCACAGGGGAGTCTCGAATCGAGAACCCGTTCAATGCTCAACATACTGTCAAAAAACTTACTCAAAGAATTCCACGAATTCAATCGAGCCAAAGCAGGTGAGCTCCTCCACCGTATATTTCCAGCCATACCTTTACTCACGGATATGCAAATAGTTGGGTGGTTTAGCGCACGATTTGACAGTAAGCGTTCGGCATTGGGTGCATACCCGATAGACTTGACGCCCGTGATTCAGGACATCCTCGAGCTCTTTATGCTCTTGGGCAACACTGAAGTATCGCAAGTTGGAGCACTCGAACGCATGAAGTCACTTCATCGGCCGACGCAATCGTCTTCTACCGTACGACTTACCGAACAACAATTATTGGGCACTCACCGCCTCTCTGAACGCACCACCACCAGCACCGCTGAAACCGATGGGTCTTTCCAGCAGGCGGTGCATTGGACCAACGAAACCGGCCAGCAGCACTTGCAGGTGGATGAACACTACGACACCGACGGCCGCGTGATCAGCCACACCCGTACCCTCGGCGGCCAAACACAGACCTACACGCTGGAGCGCGACATCCTCGGCCGCGTCACCAAGGTCATTCGCCCCGACGCCACGACCCTGGAGCGCGCCTACCAAGGCTTCAGCAACCGGGTCCACACGCTGACCGTCGATGGCAAGCTGGTTGCAACGCAATCCCTCAGCGACCTGGGCAAGCTGAGTACACGCAAGATCGGCAGCCGGGAGTATGCGTTCGACGAGAGCTCGGTGACCCTCCCCGACAAAACCCGCCTCCAACGGATAGAAGACGCCAAGGGCTCGCGCTTCGAGGCTGACGGCAAACTGCTGTACAGCCAGGCCAGCGCTGAGGGTTCGACCGTGCTGAGCGCCGCTGCGGATTCGGACAGCACTGCGCTTTGGCAGCAGGTAGTTGCAGATGCGCGAGTTCCGGGCCGCCGTAACACCACCGAGAAGACACCCCGAGGCACGGTCAGAGGCGCTGTATGGCAGAGCCTGCGTGGACAGCAAATCGCCGCCCTGCGTGCCGACGGCTGCCTGCGCCGCGTGTTCCCGGACAGCGAAGGCCGCCTGTTGCGCACCTGCCAGGCGCATGAGGACGTGCTTTACCGCTACGACGAACTCGGTCATCTGCAATCTCGCCAGGTGCATGCCTTGAGCGGCGCCGGGCAGTGGCAGGTTGACAGTGAGCACGACAGCTTCGACCGGGAAACCGAGCGCACTTTCCTGCGCAACGGCGCGCCCTGCTTCAGCCAGCAGATGACCTGGCGCGGCGACGGTCGGCTAGAAAGCAAGGCCAGCTACCAGGACGGTGAACTGCTGCGCACCGAGCGCTTCACCTACGACGTGCTCGACCGCCTGGAAACCTACGCCTGCGACGCCACCCGAGCGGAGCTCTGTCCGCAGGACCGCCATGGCGTACCGATCAAGGCCCAGGCGTTCACGTGGGACAGCCTGGACAATCTGACCCGCTGCGTCAGCACGCCTTTCGAGGGCGATTCCATCACCGAAACCTTCGCCTATGCCACCGCGTCCGACCCCACCCGCCTGACGGCTGTGAAGACGGGCGAACAGGCGACGGCCCTGACGTGGAACAGCAACGGTCAATTGCAAAAGGACGGTCAGCAACGGGCATTGGCCTACACCGCCGCCGGTCAGCTCAGCAGCGTCAAGGACGATCAAGGCGCTCTGCTCGCGCGCTACGAGTACGACGGGCTCCAACGGCTGGCGGCGCAATACGACGAGCAGGACCAGAGCACTCAGGAGCTGCGCTACGACGACGACGAACTGATCGGCCTGGTCCGCTACGACAAGACAGGCCAACCCACCCGCGCCACCCATCTTTCCCCAGGGCTGGCGCAATACGATGACGACCAGGTGCGCTGGCTGATCGACGACCCACAAGCGGGGATCGTCGGCCAGGTGAGCGACGCCGACCTGCAACTCGCGCCCCTGTTGCCTTTTGGCGAAGGCGCGGCCCTGCCGGACCTGGTCAGCGGCTACAACGGCATGCGCCGCGACCCTGTGACGGGGCAGTACCCTGTCGGCAATGGCTATCGCTGCTATGACCCCGCGTTGCGTCGACATGTCCAGCCCGATTGGCTGAGCCCGTTCGGAGAAGGCGGCGTCAACGACTACGCCCACTGCCCCGACCCGGTCAACCTGCACGACCCCAGTGGCGCGATCATGCTCAGCCGTTGGGGTCAGGACAAGGAACTGAGCAACTATGCGCAGGTACTGCGCGAAACCAAGCCCATGCCCGTCGGTGGACGCTGGCGCGGTCTGGCACTCTCCGCCGTGTTGACCGTTGTCGGTATCGCCGCTTCGGTGATGACGGGCGGCGCTGCCTCAGTGTTCTTCGTCGCGATGACGACCTGCGCGGTGCTGTCGTTCGGCTTCGAGGTGGCGTCCGTCCTGACCGAAGATGTCAATCCCGAGCTGTCGAGGAAATTGGGCTATGCGTCGCTGGCCTTTGGCGTGCTGTCTCTTTACGAAAGTGCGCTGGGTCTGATCAAGAAGGTGCCGAGTCTTATCAAGCACGTCATGCGCTCCACGCGTCGATTGGGCCAGACGCTCTCGCGGATCAGGCCCGGTGCTCGAGTGCCCCGCCCCGCACTGTCGCCCATGGCGTACGCCACCCAGGAACTCGGCAGCCTTCCGGTTGCCGAATCCGGCCATCTGGGTGCAAGAGCGACGATCAAGTCCGCCGGTCTGAGGCTGATCGATTACCTGGGAGCGGTGCCGTCGATGGACCTCGCCAACCCTCGCTACGCTCGCATGGGCCTGTATGGCAAAGGGCTGCGACAGGCTCACAGGCTCAACAACTTCGCGACCCGCTCACGGCTGGCGAACACGGGGGCGTGGGTCACCGGCAACGCGATCGACCTGTACATCACACGCGGATCGATCGAAGCCTTCATTGCCATGGCCGCCAACGACGCCAGCACTCCGATCACGCCCTGGGGACGCTTCTCCATTCCGTTGAGCGAGCAGAACCTCTGGGAGCATGGCGGCGGTGGGCACTTGCTGACCTGACAAGGCGTGAAATCGCCGGCTGTTGCGCCGTCCGCGCAGCCGGCACCTGACAGAAATGCCAGTAGTCGAACATAAGCGGGGTCGCTAGGGTTCTAGTGCCACTCCGGCATTTTTCGACAAGGAGCTGAATGATGAGCGAGGCAAAAGTTGCAAAGGTGAAGATGTTCAACACCAAGCTGAAAGCAGGCTTCCTCGACTACGAGATCGATGAGGACGATGTCGTCCTCCCATCCGAGGCCGTGGGTTCGCTGGATTTGAAGAATGGCGACAAAGTATCGTTCGAGGTGATCAAAAAAGGCGATAAGCATCACGCCACCAACGTCAAACTCAAGTAACCCCTTCAGCACCCTGAAGGCTTGTGTTGAGCACTATGGACCTGCCCGACCACCGCGCGCTGCCTGCCCGTGCATGACCGCGACAGATACTGCGATCACGCTCGACAGGCAGTTCGCGTCACCGTGGCGACTTCCCATCTTCTGTCTACGGCTTGGCACTGTTCGTCCCGGGCTGGGCGGATGGCTGTTGCCAGACGATGCGCGTCGGATCAGCCTGATCATGGGTGGATTGGACGAATGTGCCGGATTGCGCAGGGATGTTCTGGTCCTGGAAGCTCAGCGCCTGCTGCTCGAACACCTGGCGCCGCGCATCGAACCGCAGGTCATGCCGCGCCACGTTGCCACCCCAGTCGTCCGAGGGCAGGGACAGGTAGCTGATGGCATAGGAAGGTTCGGTCATCGAGCCCATGACCAGGTACACGCCGTAATGATCCTCGCCGGGCGAGACGATCTTGTAGACGCCATTGTCGTAGTAATAGATGGTCGCCAGCTCGAAGGGCTTCTCGCTGTATATCACCTCGTACCTGAGCTGGTGAACGAAAGTCGGTTTGCCGACCTTGACGCTGATGTGCGAGGCGGGGCCATCCTCGGCCTGCACCAGCGCGCTCAGGCCCAAGGCAACCCCCATCAGCATGTGGCGTGCGTCCATCGCAAGTCTCCTCTCAGTGCGCATGAAGGCCCAAGCATAGGCGCCGAGGGCCGCGCGGTGCGGTACTCGGCGCCACAGAGACAGGTCTGACCGACTTCGGCGAGAAGCCCTACCCGGGTCAGAAGCCCATCGTCGCCGACAGCAGCCAGGTGCGCGGTGCCGACAGGGTCAGGCCGGTGGCGGTGCCATCGGGCACGTTGGCCGAAGCCCAGTAGGTCTTGTCCAGTATGTTCTCGATGCTGGCGCGCAGCGTGAGGTCTTTGTCGCCCAGCTTGAGGGCGTAGCGCGCGCCCAGGTCGTAGCGCTGCCAGGCATCGATTTTCTGCCGGTTGGCGGCATCCAGGTACTGATTTCCGGTATGGATCACCCGGGCACTGAGGGTCAGACCATCGACAGCGGGCAGGTCCCATTCCACACCCAGGTTGGCGTTGACCACCGGCGCGCCGATGGCCCGGTTGCCATCGTTGCGGCCGTTGGCGGTGCGGGTCTGCTCGGCGTCGAGGAACATCGCGCCCCCCAGCACACGCACACGCTCCAGCGGCTCGCCGAACAGGCTGATCTCCAGGCCCTGGTTGCGCTGCTCACCGTCGGCGCTGAGGTTGTTCTGCGCATCGGTGTAGTACGACGGCTTGTCGATGCGGAACAGGCTGACAGTAGTACTGAAGCGCCCCATGTCGTACTTGGCGCCCACCTCCAATTGCTTGCTGCGATAAGGTGCGAACACTTTACCCGCGTTGTTCGCCGTCTCCGGGGCCGTCTGGCCCTGGGTCAAGCCTTCCATGTAGTTGAAGTACAGCGATAGCTGATCCGTGCTGCGCCATACCAGGCCTACCGACGGCGAGGTCGCGTGCTCGTCGTAGCGCTGGTCGGGCTCGCCGGGTTCGGAACTGTCCACCTCCACACGCTGCAAGCGTGCGCCCAGGGTCAGCAATACGGTGTCGTCGACAAAACTGAGGGTGTCGGCCAGGGCCAGGCTCGACAGCACGGTGTGGGTGTGCACCGGACTGTCCAGCGCCAGCGGCGCGCCGGGCTCGGGCAAGGCGACCGGCTGGTACAGGTTGCTGATGCCGCTGGCATAGCGCGCGCCGTTGTTGTCGAAGGTCAGGTCGAAACGGTTGAGGCTGACATTCAGCGTGTGGCCGACCGGCCCGGTGTCGAACCAGCCGCGCACGCCGACAGTGCCGGTGACCACGTCCTCTTCACGTTGGAAGGCGCGCGGACTGACGGTGAAACGCCCGGCCGAATTGACCACCTGCACGGCGTGGCGCATGAAATCGTAGTCGCCTTTGCGGGCGCCGAGGGCGCCATGCAGCATCCAGTTGTCGCTCAGGTCATATTCGCCGCGCACCGCGCCGAAGGTGTCCTTGGCCCGCGAATAGCTCCATGGCTGGGCGAAGTTGTGGTGCACGTCCTTGGCATCCGGCACCTTGAGCCCGGCGGCCAAGCCTACGCGCTCCATCGGTGCATCTACATCGCGCTGCTGATGGCCGAGGTCCAGGGACAGCCGCGTGCGATCGCCCTGCATGTCCAGGCCCAGCACCGTGGCCTCACGCTCGATGCGCTGGTGATCCCATTCAGTGTCGCCGGCCTGTCGCAGCGCGTTCAGGCGCACGCCGAAGCGCTGTCCTTCGCCGAAACGACGCCCGATGTCCAGGTGCCCGCCGCCCTGCCCTGGGCTTGCGTACAACGCGGTGAACTCGGTCAGCGGGGTGTCGCCCGCGCGCTTGGGCTCGATGTTGACCCCGCCGCCGATGCTGCCGTTGGGCGCCAGACCGCCGAGCAGCGCGCCAGGGCCTTTGAGGATATCGACCCGCTCGATCATTTCCATGTCGATCGAATAGGTCGGCAGCACGCCATACAAACCGCCGTAAGCGACATCGCTGTTGTAGAGGCTGAAGCCGCGCACGGAGAATTGCTCGAAACGCCCGCCGGCCGGGTTGGTGCTGCGCACCGAAGGGTCGTTGGCCACGGCGTCGGCCAGGGTGCGGGCCTGTTGGTTCTGCAGCAGTTCGCTGGTGTAGGAGGTGACGCTCAGCGGCGTCTCCATGTAGTCGCGCTCGCCCAGCATGCCCAAGGTGCTGCGCCGCGACACCTGGCCGCCGGCGTAGCTGTCGTCGACCATGCCCAGTCCCTGGCCGTGCACGGTGGTCTCGGGCAGTACCTGCACACCCTCGACCGGCTCGATCTGATGTACCAGGGTATAGCTGCCTGGACCGGCCGGCACCAGCGTCAGCCCGGAGCCGCGCAACAAGGCGGCAAAGCCCTCTTCCACAGCGTACTCGCCCTCAAGGCCCAAGCTGCTGCGTCCGGCGACCAGTGCAGGGTCGACCGACAGGCTGACGCCTGCTTGACCGGCAAAACGGGTCAGCACTGCGCCGAGACTGCCGCCGCCGACCTGGAAGCTGCGCCGTGGCGATTCCTCCGCCCAGGCACTGGCAGGCAGCCCCAGCGCAAGCAGCAGACCGGCACGCAGCAACTGCGTGGACAAAGGGCGTAACGAGGGGGAACGGGACATCCGCAAGGTTCTCTGCTCAGGGGTGGATACCCGTGATGACAAGCGAGTGAGTAAAAGGGGACAGCGCTCAGGCGATTTTCTTGCCTGGCGTCAGCGAGACCCAGTAGCGGGTACGGTAATGCACCTGAACAGGCAGGCTCGCGGCCAACAGTGCGAGGATGCGGTCGGTGTCGTCGAGCTGGAAGGTGCCGGTCACCGGCAGGCGTTCCACGGCCGGGTCCCAACGCAACACCCCTGGGCGATAGCGGTCCAGTTCACGCAGCAGTTCCCCCAGCGGCCGGTCGTCGACGATCAGCAGGCCCTGTTGCCAGCCGGGCAGTTGCGCATCGAATGCTTGCACGCCGGTCACGGCGGCAGGCGCAAGGGTCGCCCGTTGCCCGGCCTGCAGCTGCAGCCTCGGTCCGGCCAGCGGTTGCAGGCTCACCCGCCCCCGGCTGACCGACACCAGGCAGCCTTGAGGCTGCTCGCGCACGCAGAGGCTGGCGGCCTCGGCCTGCAATACACCGTCGCGCGTATGCACCCAGAGCTGCCCGGGCGAGTCCAGGCTGATTTCACCCTGCACCAGTTGCAGTCGATGATGCCCCTCGGCGAAGTCCAGGTTCACCGCACTGGCGGTGTTCAACTGCAGGCGGGTGCCATCGGCCAACGCCACTGCCCGCCGCTCGCCGGTGGCCGTGCGCAGGTCGGCACGCCAGCTCGACAGCGGCAACTGGCGGTAGCCGGCCCAGGCGATCGGCGCCAGCATGGCGACGCCCAACATCTGCCGCAGCACCCGCCGACGCTCAGGATCGGGTCGGTCCAGACAGGCTACCGCCAGAGGCGCCGGTACCTGAGCGAAGCGTTGCCTGAGGGTTTGCGCCTTCTGCCACAGGGCCTCATGGGCGTCACTGCGCGCGCGCCACTGCTGGAGCCCACGCGCTTGATCGCCATCCAGCGGGCCGGCGTCCTGCAAGGACAACCATCGCGCAGCCTCGCGGGCCAACTGGCGGGCATCGCCGCGGCCAGGGCTGGTCACAGGTCCGCCAGCAGGCAGTGTTCGTAAGCCTTGGCCATGTAGCGCTTGACCGTGCGCTCGGACACCGCCAGGCGCTGAGCGATGTCGGCGTAATCCAGCCCTTCCAATTGCGACCAGAGAAAGGCGCGGCGTACGGCACTGGGCAGGCCGTCGAGCAACTCATCCAGCGCCTGCAGGGTTTCGAGCAGCAGCCAGCGCTGCTCAGGCGATGGCGCCAAGGCCTGCGGGAGGTTGGCCAAGGCCTGCAGGTACGCCTGCTCCAGGCTGCGCCGCTTGTAATGATTGACCAGCAGGCGACGCCCCACCGTGAGTAGGTAGGCGCGCGGCTCCCTCAAGCTCGACAAGGCGCTGGTCTGCTGCGCCGCCAGCACGCGCAGAAAGGTGTCGTGGGTCAGATCCGCTGCGGCCCAGGTATCGCCCAGCCGCCGTTGCAGCCAGCCTTGCAGCCAACTGCGATGGTCACGGTAAAGGGTGTCGAAGCTGGAATCGGGCGCCACGGCAGGCTCGGACATTCGAAGACACACTGAAGAGAACGGGGTACGAATGCGAGTGATTCTAATTAGTTCTCATGGGCGCGCCAAGCGCACCGCTGCAATGGGCGGCTTGATAACCGTGTTTGGAGGGGATTGGTCGTGCATGACGCGCTGCAGTGCACCGGGCATGCACCAAAGGCAGCGCTGAAACAGAATTATTTTCTGATGAGACGAAATATCACTTGACCTGCAAATGATAACCATTATTATTGCACTCAGCCGGTCGAGAGACTGGCTGGATAACCTGGAGTCCTCAGGTCGGACGCTCAGATTATCTCCTCATCAGGCTAATCACGGTTTTTGACCCGGCTTTTTGCCGGGTCTTTTTTTTGGCTCTTCAGGCTAATGAAGAAGGGTTACCGCTTTGAATGGCCGCGATGATATCAAAGGCATAGCAATCGGTGAATGCGTGGCGCAGCAATTTGCGCAAACAGCACTTGAGAATCAATCTCGTTAAGATTAAGCTGAGCCGCGCATCAGGGAAGATGCCCCCCTTCGTTCCCTCTCCGCGCAAGGAGCCGTCCATGAGCCGCCTGTTGTTGCCCTTCGAGCACGATCCGCATGTCCCCCAGTGCGCGACCGAAAATGCGCTGCTACAGCACCTCGCACGCTTGCCACGCCGAGTGCAGCAGATTTTCCTGCTCAGCCGACTCGATCAGCTCGGTATCGCCGACATCGCCCAGCGCCTGGACCTACCCCTGGCGGCGGTCGAACGTCACCTGCTCCAGGCCCTGGACAGTGCTCGCCCGCGAGGCGATCAACTGGCGGGTGTCGCCGGACGCTGGTATGTGCGTTTGCAGAGTCCACAGGTCACGACGTGCGAGCGCATCGACTTCCGCCGCTGGCTGGACGCCTCGCCACAGCACCTGCACGCGTTCCGTCAGACCGAACTGCGCTGGCGCGCACTGTTGGCCCCGGCCAGACACCTAGGCGCAGACGGCTGGTACCGTCACGGACGTGCCGCGTTCTCCCTGGGCGGCTGCTCTGTTGCGCTGGTACTGGGCGTTGCTGCCGCACTGGCGCTCGGACTCTTGGCCTGAGATCGAACCTGCCCCGCGCCTGCCCCGAACCGCTCGTGGGTGTACAGTAGCGTCACAACAACGCCATAGGAGCCTGGCAATGACCGTGACGCTGTCCCCCCTGCAGATCGACTGCGACTTCGATTCCGGCAATATCCAAGTCCTGGATGCCAACGACCCGCATCAGGTGCACCTGGCTATTCGCCCCGACACCCACAGCGGCCATTATCAATGGTTCCACTTCAAGGCCAGCGGGCTGACGCCAGGGCAGCGCCACAGTTTCAGCCTCGACAATGCCCATGGCTCGTCCTATCCCAATGCCTGGGAGGGTTATCACGCGGTGGGTTCCTACGACCAACAGCACTGGTTTCGCATCCCCAGCACCTTCGACGGCACAGCCCTGACCTTCAGCTTGGACGCCGAACAGCCCATCGCCTGGTTCGCCTACTTCGAGCCCTACCCTCGCGCTCGCCACAACCAGTTGATCGAACGCGCCCTCAAGATCGACGGCGTCGAGTTGCTGGCCAGCGGGCGCAGCGTGCAAGGTCGCGATATTCCCTTGCTGCGCGCCAGCTCGGGGACGGGTACCCGGCGCAAGCTGTGGCTGATCGCCCAGCAGCATCCGGGCGAGCATATGGCCGAATGGTTCATGGAAGGCGTGATCGAACGCCTGGAATCCAAGGATCCCAGCCTTCAGCGCCTGCTCGCTGCCGCCGACCTGTACCTGATCCCCAACATGAACCCGGATGGCGCGTTCCACGGCCATCTGCGCACCAACTTCAAAGGCAAGGACCTCAACCGTGCGTGGCAGGACGCCAGCGTCGAACTCAGCCCGGAAGTGTTCTTCGCCCAGAGCCAGATGAAACTGCACGGCGTCGACGCCTTCATCGACGTGCACGGCGACGAGGAAATCCCCCACGTGTTCACCGCCGCCTGCGAAGGCAACCCCGGTTATACGCCGCGCATCGCCGCACTCGAGGATCAATTCCGCACCACGCTGTGCAGCCTGACACCCGACTTCCAGACCACTCACGGCTACACCCGCGACCAACCTGGCCAGGCCAACATGACCCTGGCCTGCAATGCGGTGGGACAGACCCACGATTGCCTGGCGCTGACCTTGGAGATGCCGTTCAAGGATCACGATGACAACCCCGACCCACGCACCGGCTGGTCGGGCGCCCGCTCGGCGGCCCTGGCCGGTGCCGTGTTGCAGACGCTGGAGCAGATGATCGCGGTTCTGCGTTGAGCCAGTCTCTTCGCTGGACATCAAGAATCGAGCTGTCCCGGTAGAACGTGGTGGGCGGAGTCGGCAGTAGGCGTTGTGATCGAACAACGGGCTGGCCGTCTTCGCGCCCGCGTTATTAGTTGAACGCACACCGCCACAGACGCGACGTGATCTCGACACAGCGTCACGGGAAAGCTATACAAATTTCGCCGTGAAGCAGAACCTACCCTAATTCTTACTCTCAAATGGCCATGTTCCCGGCGAAAACCGTCACTTTCTGATACCTTGCATAGCACACACCTTGTTGCGCAGACGCCTATGGCCGCCCTGTGTGGCCATGACGGGAGAGTTTCCTTGACCACCGCTGAAAATGCCTTCGATCAAGCCGTTGAACGTTGCGCCCAGGAACCCATCCAGATCCCTGGCAGCATCCGTTCCCACGGCTTCATGCTGGTGCTCGACGAGCAGGATCTGCGCATTCTCCAGATCAGCGAAAATGCCTGCCAGTGGCTCGGCAGTACCGCCACCGACCTGATTGGCAAGACCCTGCCTACGCTGATGGAGGCCGGTTTCGATGCCCGTCGCCAACTCGAACGCCTACCCGTCGACGAGATCTTTCCCTTCCACATCGGCGACGTGAAACTGCATGATGGCGCCCCCTGGACCGATTGTCTGCGCCTGTTGGTGCATCGCCATGATCAGGTGCTGATCGCTGAATTCGAGCCCTGCATGCCGTCCGCAGGTCAAGGCGATCAAGACGACTACTACCCCTTGGTGCGCGCGTTCGTCAGCAGTCTTCAGCAGGCCAGCAGTATCGAGGAACTGCTGCAGCAGTCGGTGCAGCAGGTCAAGCGCATCACCGGCTTCGGACGGGTCAAAGCCTACCGATTCGATGCCGAGGGCAATGGCCAGGTGCTCGCCGAAGTGGCAGACGCTGGCTACCCGCGCTATCAAGGCCTGTGTTTCCCAGCCTCGGACATTCCACGTCAGGCTCGCGAGCTGTACCGCATCAACCGCATTCGCCTGATCGAAGATGCCAACTACACGCCCTCGCCCCTGCTGCCGACGCTCAATCCGCGCACAGGCAAACCCCTGGACATGAGTTTCGCCGCGCTGCGCAGCGTCTCCCCCGTTCATCTTCAATACATGCGAAACATGGGGACGCTGGCCTCGATGTCGCTGTCGATCGTGGTCGAAGGTCAGCTCTGGGGCCTGATCTCCTGCCATCATGAGCAGCCGCGCGCGGTGGACTTCCGCACCCGCGCCGCCTGCGAGTTGCTGAGCAGCGTGCTCTCGCTGCAACTCGAAGCGCACGAGGCGCACAGCGCCACGCGCACCCTGCTCGACCTGCGCCAGCGTATCGTCCACATGCTCTCGGCCATGGCCGACTATGACAGCGTCAGCGACGGCCTGCTGAGCCTGCCCGAGGTATTCCTGGACTTCGCCGACGCCACGGGCGCGGCCATCATCAGTGCCGAACGGTGCGAGCTGATCGGCAGCACGCCCAGCGAGGCGGTGATCAACGAGCTGGTGCAATGGTTGTCGCGCCGTGGCGACGATGCCGTTTTCAGTAGCGACAACCTGGGTCGCGATATCGCCGAGGTACCAGAACTGACGAAGTACGCCGGCGGCCTGCTCGCCGTCGCGATTTCGCAGATTCACTCGCATTACCTGCTGTGGTTCCGTCCAGAGCAGGTGCGCACCGTCGATTGGGCCGGCCGACCACTCAAGGAAATCAGCGTTCAAGGTAGTCTCAGCCCGCGCCACAGCTTCGACGCCTGGCATGAGGTGGTACGCGGCTTCAGCGCCCCATGGGATCCTTTGGTGATCGACGGCGCGGGCGAACTGCGCACCGCAGTGCTGGGCATCGTGCTGCGCAAGGCCGAGGAAATGGCGCAACTGAGCGGTGAGCTGCAGCGCTCGAACAAGGAGCTCGAAGCCTTCTCCTACAGTGTCTCGCATGACCTACGTGCACCGCTGCGGCACATCGCCGGCTACTCCGAGCTGCTCGGCGAAGTCGAGGGCCAAGGCCTGTCCGAACGCGGCCAGCGCTTCCTCAAGCACATTGGCGAGGCCGCGCACTTCGCCGGCTCGCTGGTGGACAACCTGCTCAATTTCTCGCAAATGGGGCGCTCGGCATTGCGCTTGTCGGATGTCGATCTCAATGCCCTGGTGGAGAACATTCTCCAGGAGTCGGCCCCGGACTACGCCGACCGCGAGATCGAATGGCACGTCGAGCGCTTGCCCAAAGTGATCGCCGACCCGGCGTTCATCAATCTGGTCCTGCAGAATCTGATCGGTAACGCAATCAAATACACACGCGGACGGCAGCCGGCGCGGATCGAGATCGGCGCGCTCCAGCACCCCGAAACGGTCGAGGTGTTCGTACGCGACAACGGCGTGGGTTTCGACATGACCTACGCCAGCAAACTGTTCGGAGTGTTCCAGCGCCTGCACCGCATGGAGGACTTCGAAGGGACCGGCATCGGACTGGCCAGCGTGCGCCGCATCATCGAGCGGCACGACGGTCGAGTCTGGGCCGAGGGGGAAGTCGACAAGGGCGCCACCTTCCATTTCGCCCTGCCCGTCATCCGTTAACACCTGAGGTAACCTGACACATCATGCTCAAACCGATCTTGCTGGTCGAAGACAACCCCCGTGACCTGGAGCTGACCCTCCTGGCCCTGGAACGCAGCCAGTTGGCCAACGAAGTCATCGTGCTGCGCGATGGCGCAGACGCCCTCGATTATCTGCTACGCCGCAACGCCTATGCCGACCGCGACGACGGCAACCCTGCCGTCATGCTCTTGGACCTGAAATTGCCGAAGGTCGACGGACTTGAAGTGCTCAAGGAAGTGCGCGATACGCCAGAACTGCGCAGCATCCCCACGGTGATGCTGACCTCTTCGCGCGAGGAGCCCGATCTGCTGCGTGCTTATGAACTCGGCGTCAACGCCTATGTGGTCAAGCCGGTGGAATTCAAGGAGTTCGTCGCCGC
Source organism: Pseudomonas boreofloridensis (assembly GCF_030580795.1). Taxonomy (NCBI): domain Bacteria; kingdom Pseudomonadati; phylum Pseudomonadota; class Gammaproteobacteria; order Pseudomonadales; family Pseudomonadaceae; genus Pseudomonas; species Pseudomonas boreofloridensis. The sequence goes on from NZ_JAUQOQ010000001.1 coordinate 75,623, forward strand.
CATCTCCGACCTGGGGATTTTTTGGGCCGTACTCAACGAACCTCCACCCGGCTCGCTGCGTCTGAATCGCCGCAGCAGCAACTGAAGGCGTCCTTGATGCAGCCCACCGCATTGAACCTGCTGATGGTCGAAGACAGCTCCATGGATGCCGAGCTGAGCTTGATGCGCTTGGAGCGCAGCGGTTTTCATGTCAAGGCGCAGGTGGTATTCGATCACGCTGGGGTCGAAAAAGCCCTGCGCGAGGGCAACTTTGACCTGATCCTCTGCGATTGCGTGTTGCCCGGGTCTTCCGGCACCGACGTACTGGCCATCGCCCAGCACCTGGCGCCGGACGTGCCTTTCATCTTCCTGTCCGGCATCTATGGCGAAGAACACGCGGTCGAGATGATCCGCCTGGGCGCCACCGACTATGTGCTCAAGAAGAACCTGCCGTTGCTGCCCAAAGCGGTGCGACGGGCGCTGGCCGAAGTCCAGGAGCGTCAGCGCAGACGCCGTGCCGAGGAAGCGCTGGCCGATGTCGAGGCCCGCGCGCGCATCGCCATCGATGCTGCCGGCATGGGCACCTGGGACTATCGCCCCGCTGACGACCTGCTGCTGTGGGACGACCGCTGCAAGGCTTTGTTCGGCTTGCCCATCGACACCGAGATGAGCCTGGAGACCTTCTACGCCGGCATCCACCCCGAGGACGTGGCCTTCGTAAAGCAGGCCGTCATGCAATCGATGCAGCCTGACAGCGATGGTCACTACCGCGCCGAGTTTCGCAGCATTGCCCCCGGCAGGCCCGAGCCTCATTGGCTGCTGTCCACCGGGCAGACGCAATTCGTCGACGGTCGCTGCGTGCGCTTCTCCGGCGTGCTACAGGACATCCACACACAGCGCCAGGCCACCCAAGCGCTCAAGCAACTCAACGAAATGCTCGGCGAGCGCGTGGAGCGACGCACCCGCGAACGCGACCGCGCCTGGGAACTGTCGCAGGACTTGCTCGCGGTACTCAATAAAGACCTCACACCGGTGGCGCTGAACCCGGCCTGGGAGGCCGTGCTGGGCATCAGCCGCGAACGCCTGAGTCAGACCTCGCTGCTGCACCTGCTGCCCGAGCACGAACAAGAGGCTTTCCTGGAAGAACTCGCCGCCCTCGCCCACGGCCGCACCAGCGCCCGTTTCGTCGGCCGCATCCAGCACGCGGGCGGCCAGCAACGCTGGCTGTCCTGGGTCGTGGTACCCGAAGACACCCTGCTCTATGTGGTGGCCCGCGATATCACCAGCGAGCGCGAGTCTGCCCTCGGCCTGGCCGAAGCCAACAGTCGCCTGCGCGACCAGATTCTCGAACGCGAGCGTATCGAGGCGGCGCTGCAGCAGATGCAACGCCTGGAGGCCGTCGGCCAACTGACCGCTGGCGTGGCGCATGACTTCAACAACTTGCTGACGGTGATCCTCACAGGCGCCAGTTTCGTCGAGCGCGACCTGAACAAAGGCGACCTGGAGAAGGCGCGCAGCCGCCTGAAACACGTGCGCGAAGCCGGTGAGCGGGGTGCCAAGCTCACCTCGCAGTTGCTGTCCTTCTCCCGCCGCCAACGTCTCGAGCCCGTGCCGCTGAACATGAACCGCACGCTGGGCGGCCTCGAGGAATTGCTGCGCCGTACCTTGGGCGGCAACATCTCGGTGCGGCTGGATCTGGACGACAGCCTGTGGCAGGCGATGACCGACCCGACCCAGACCGAGATGATCATCCTGAACCTGGCAATCAACGCTCGCGATGCCATGCCGGCCGGTGGTCAGCTGACCCTGACGACGCGCAACACCCGGGTCGAAAGCCGCGCGCAGCGTCCCGAAGATCCCGAGCCGGGCGATTACGTGATGCTGTCGATCCGCGACACGGGTTGCGGCATGAGCGAGGACGTGGTGGCACGGGTATTCGAACCCTTCTTCACCACCAAGGACATCGGCAAGGGCTCCGGACTGGGCCTGGCCCAGGTGTTCGGCTTCGCCAAGCAGTCCGGGGGTGGCGTGCGCATCGAGACCACGCCCGAGGTCGGCACACGGGTCAGTGTGTATCTGCCAGCGGTCAAGCAGATCGAGACGAGCGAGCCACAAACCACTGGTACACCCCAGACGAGTTCGTTCAACGGTCATGACCGCGTGGTCCTGCTCGTGGACGACGATCATCTGGTGCGCGACATGCTCGGCGATGTGCTGCGCCTGTACGGCTACCAAGTGCGTCAGGCGCACAGTGGCGAGCAGGCCCTGGCGCTGCTCGATGAACAGATCGACCTGCTGCTGACCGACTTTGCCATGCCCGAATTCAATGGCGCGCAGTTGGCCGCGGCCGCGCGTGAGCGCTACCCACAGTTACCCGTGGTTTTTCTCACCGGCTACGCTGAACTGGAGGGTCTCGAACTGCCCGGCAGCCTGGTGATGCAAAAGCCTGTGCAAGCCGAGGAACTGACACGCGCCTTGAACGAATTGCTGGCAAGCGGCTGAAGCATGAAACGGCGCGCTTCGGCGCGTCAGGCTTTTCGAGCGGAAACGAAAAATCCCCAGACCGAAGCTTCGGCTGGAGAACTTTAAATCTGGAAGGAAATGGCAGGGGCGGCTGGATTCGAACCAACGCATGGCAGGATCAAAACCTGCTGCCTTACCGCTTGGCGACGCCCCTGTAGAGAATTCACTGACAGCTGCGAGTGCTGCTGTGCTGGAATGGGCCGAACTTTACCAACAAAATTTGTCTCTGGGAAGCCCCAGCGTAAAAAAAATTGTCGGAAAACAGCAAGTTACTGGTCAGACAAGCGCACGACGTGCATTTTGTCGACCCTCCCAGCGTCTGCGCCTGACTCAGCCAATCGTTTACACAACCATCCGTCGCTTTTTTACCGCTTCGCTTCAACACAATGGTCGCCGCTGATTCCAAGCAATTAACCCCACTTGTGCATCACAAGGACAGCGCCATGCCAGTCTCACACGATCTGTATCAGGACCTGCACTACCCACGCGAAATCGTTCAGCAACGCCGCCAGCATGATAAAGACCTCGACCGTCTGCTTGACGACTACACGGACATCGACAACCAGGTGCTGGCCGCCGAAGCCATTTCAGCCGGCAACTTCGAGGACGACGATCTGCGCCGTCTCAAGGAGCGCCGCCTGAGCATCAAGTTCATGATCGAGCGTCAGTTGGAACGTAAAGCCTGAACGAAGCGTGTCATCCCGACATGCGATAGGTCCCACGCCCATTTGCGACTGGTCAAACGACGCAGGCTCGCGCAAGCTGCGTCTGCACCCGCCTCTTGGAGCCGTCACATTGCCTGCCTGGATGCCCACTGCGCTGCGTCAACTGGCTCAGCGCCCGCAAACATCCGATACCGATCGGACCCTGATCTCGCACTTCACGTCTTTGGCCCAGGCTCGCGGTTATCGTCTAAGCGATAGCCAACGCCAGGTCATCGACTGCATGGCCACTGAGCTTGCCGCACTGCCCCACGGCAAGGCTCGCAGCCTCTACCTGCATGGTTCGGTAGGCCGCGGCAAGAGCTGGCTCCTCGATGGCTTCTATCAAGCGGTGCCTGTCGCGGCCAAGAAACGCCTGCATTTCCACGACTTCTTCGCTCGGCTGCACCAAGGCATGCATGAGCACCGCAGCCAGCCCGATGCCCTCGCGGCCACACTCGACGCGCTGCTGGGCGAGTGCCAGGTGCTGTGCTTCGATGAGTTCCACGTCCACGATATCGGCGACGCAATGCTGCTTACCCGACTATTCGGCGCTCTGTTCGAGCGCGGCGTGTTCCTGCTGCTCACCTCCAACTACGCGCCCGAAGGCTTGCTGCCAAACCCGCTGTACCATCAACGCTTCGAGCCGGTGATTCGCGTGATCAACGCGCGCATGCAGGTGCTGGAAGTGGGTGGCGACACCGACTTTCGCACATTGCCAGCCAACCGGCAGCAGCAGCGCTTCACCCAGGGACGATTCGTCTGGCCTGCTGACGCTGCGCAGCGCCAGGCCCTGGCGCTGCCCGAGGTGCAGCCGCAGGTGCTGGAGGTCAACCGGCGTCCGCTGCGCGCCCTGTATAGCCAAGACCGACAGGTGATGTTCGCCTTCGACGATTTGTGCGAGCAGCCCACGGCGGTGATCGACTACCTGGCCCTGGCTGAGCGTTTCGATGACTGGATCATCGACGGGCTGGACGATCTGTCGAACTGTTCGCTCGCCGCACAGCAGCGCTTCATCAACCTGATCGATGTCTTGTACGACCAAGACAAGCGCCTGCAGGTGCTGGCCAAGCACAGCCTCGACCAAAGCCTGGACGGCGCGATCGCCGACCTGATACGCACCCGCAGCCGCCTGGGTCAATTGCAGCAGACCGGCCCACTCACCTAGGCTCATCCCGCCCGAGGCAAACCCGCCAGCACCTGTTCGATTTCACCCAGCACCGCCACATCGTCCAGCGTCGATGGTGGCACGTAGTCCTGGCCATCGGCGATCTTGCGCAACACAGCGCGCAGGATCTTGCCTGAGCGGGTCTTGGGCAGGCGCTTGACCACACGCACGCGCTGGAAGCACGCCAACGCTCCGATCTGCTCGCGTACGCTGGCCACCAGTTCGGCCTGGACCTGCTGCTCACCGATGCCCTGCCCGTCCTTGAGCACCACCAGCGCCAGCGGCACCTGCCCTTTGATCTCGTCGTGCACGCCAATCACGGCACACTCGGCGACGGCCGGATGCTGCGCCACCAGATCCTCCATCTCACCGGTGGACAAGCGATGGCCGGAGACGTTGATCACGTCATCGGTGCGACCCATGATGTAGACGAAACCCTCGTCGTCCAGATAACCGCCATCACCGGTGTGGTAATAGCCGGGGTAGCGCTGCAGGTACGCCTGCACGTAGCGCGAATGGTCGCCCCATAACGTCTGACTGCAGCCTGGCGGCAACGGCAGGGCGATGACGATGGCGCCTTGCTGGTTCGCCGCCACGGGGCGTCCTTCGTCGTCCAGCACCTGCACGTGGTAGCCCGGCACCGCACGATTGCTCGACCCCGGGCGCGCTGCACTGCCTTCCAGGCCTACGCAGGGCGCGGTCACCGGCCAGCCCGTCTCGGTCTGCCACCAGTGGTCGTGCACCGGCTTGCCCGTGACCCGCTCGAGCCACTCATGCGTAGCCGAGTCGAGTTTCTCCCCAGCCAGGAACAGCTGGCGCAGCGAACTCAGGTCGTGACTGCGGACCCCCTCGCCGTGCGGGTCTTCCTTGCGGATCGCGCGCATGGCCGTGGGCGCGCAGAACAGCCCATTGACCCGGTACTGTTCGACAATCCGCCAATAGGCCGCCGCGTCCGGCGTGCGGATTGGCTTTCCTTCGTACAGCACCGTGGTGCACCCGCACATCAGCGGGCCATAGACGATCAGTGAATGCCCGACCACCCAGCCGACATCGGAGATGCCCCACCACACATCGCCCGCCTGCATACCGTAGACATGGCGCATGGCGTAGCACAGCGCAACCGCGTTGCCGCCGTTCTCGCGCACGATGCCTTTGGGTTTTCCGGTGGTGCCGGAGGTGTACATGATGTACAGCGGATCGCCCGCGTCCAGCACCACCGGCGCCACCGATTGCGCGCCAGCGACGGCTGCCTCCCAGTCAAGGTCGCGACCAGGCGCAAGCGCGGCCGTGGCCTGAGCTCGCTGCAACACCACCACATGCCGAGGCTGATGCCGGGCCAGCAACAAAGCCCGATCGACCAGCGGCTTGTATTCGATCACCCGATCGAACTCCAGGCCGCAGGAGGCGGTGAGCACCAGCGCTGGACGTGCATCATCGATGCGCAGGGCCAGTTCATTGGCGGCGAACCCGCCGAACACCACTGAATGCACCGCACCGATCCGCGCGCAGGCCAGCATGGCCATGGCCGCCTGCGGCACCATGGGCATGTAGATGATCACGCCATCGCCCTTGCCCACCCCCAGCTCACACAGCAGCCCCGCCAGACGCGCCACCTCATCGCGCAACTGGGAGTAAGTGAAGCGCTGGGCGACACCCGTCACGGGCGAGTCGTAGATCAACGCCACCTGCTCGCCGCGCCCCAGGTCGATCTGTCGATCCAGCGCCAGGTAGCTGCTGTTCAAGCGGCCGTCGGCGAACCAGCGCTGAGTGCCGTCGGCATTGGTTTGCAAGGTGACGCTGGGCGTGCGGTACCAGGCGAGCGAATCGGCTTGGTTCTGCCAGAAGCGGGCGGGGTCGGCAATGGACTGGGCATAGCTGTGCTGATAGGTCATTGGTTCGCAACCCGTTACTTGTTGTTATCGAAGGGCCAGCCTTGAGTATGGCCCGCCGCGGCCGAGGCGCAATCGGACTTGGCTCGCAACCCTTGTGCAGATTTGCAATGCCCCGGTCGGGCACTAGAATGGCCGTCCAACGCCTCATAGACGCCCCGCATGCACAGCCTCGAAGACCTCAAAGCCGGCCGCCTTCACGGCCTTACCCGCCTGGACCTGTGCCAGGGCCTGAGCGAATTCCCCCGGGAAATCTTTGCACTGGCCGACACCCTCGAAGTCCTCAACCTCACCGGCAACGCCCTGCACGACCTGCCCGAGGACTTGCACCGGCTGACTCGGCTGAGGGTACTGTTCTGCTCGGAAAACCGTTTCGAGCACGTGCCCCGCGCTGTCGGTCGCTGCGAGCGCCTGGAGACGGTGGGCTTCAAGAGCAACCGTATCCACCAGCTCGACGCACACGCCTTGCCCGCCAGCCTGCGCGCGCTGGTGCTGACTGATAACCGGCTGGAACGCCTTCCCGAGGCATTGGGCGACTGCTCGCAACTGCAGAAACTCATGCTGGCCGGCAACCGCCTGACCGCCCTGCCCGATAGCCTGGCGCGCTGCGAACGACTGGAGCTGCTGCGCATCGCCAGCAACCGCCTCACCGCCCTGCCCGACTGGCTGCTGCGCATGCCTCGTCTGGCTTGGCTGGCCTACGCCGACAACCCGCTGCCTCAAGCACTGCGCGCACCGGCGGTGCAGGCGAGCTGCCCGCGCATCCACTGGGCACACATCGCATTAGGCAAGGAGCTCGGGCGCGGCGCCTCAGGCCTGATCCATCTGGCCCATTGGCATGCGCATCCAGACCCGGTCGCGGTGAAGCTCTACAAAGGCGAAATCACCAGCGACGGCTCGCCGCTGGCCGAAATGATCGCCTGCCTGGCCGCGGGCGATCATCGTCAGTTGGTGCGAGTGATCGGGCGCATCGACGATCATCCACTGCAACGCCCAGCGCTGGTGATGCAGTTGATCGACCCCAACTGGTTCAATCTCGCAGGCCCTCCGAGCCTGGGCAGTTGCACCCGCGACAGCTATCCCGACGCGCGGCGACTGGCGCTACCCGCCGCGCGCCGTCTGCTCGCCGGCATCGCCTCGGTATCGGCGCACCTGCATGCCCGCGGGATCAACCACGGCGACCTGTACGCCCACAACATCCTCTGCGACACCGAAGGTGATTGCCTGCTCGGCGACTTCGGCGCCGCCTCGTTCCATCCGCCCAGCACGGATACCGAGACGGCAGCCGTCGAACGGCTCGAAGTCCGGGCCTTCGGTATTCTGATCGAAGAATTGCTCGACGGCTGCGACCAGGACGACACATCGCTGCGCAGCCTGGCGCAGCGCTGCCAACAGCCCGATGTCAGCGCTCGGCCAGGCTTTGCTCAGCTCGTGCAATGGCTGAGCAGATGACGCCTGAGCCCGGCGATCAAGTCGGTCTGGGTGATGACCCCAGCTAGCCTGTGCTCATCGAGCACCAGCAGACAGTGAACGCCGTGCTCGCTGAGCAGGGGCAGCAAGCCTTCCAGCGGATGGTCGCTGCCGACGCTGACAAGCCGCTGGCTCATCACTTGAGCCACGCGTAGCGGCCGGCGACCGAACATCCCGCGCCAACCCAAGCGTCCACGCGCCATAACGGCTGACAGCAGATCGCCCAGCTCGACCACGCCTACCACCTGATCGCCTTCGCGCACAGGCAGCGTCTTCAAATGATGCTGAGCCATCAATGCGCATGCCTGCTCCAGCGTGGTCTCGGGCGCTGCGACCTGCACGTCCCGCGACATGACCGAGGCCGCGGTGAGGCCGCCGACCGTACGCCGCAACGCGCGCTGTTCGGTGGCCCGGATGATGCGTTCGAGCTCGTCGGGGGTGACGTCGACGAACTCGCCGAGGTCTTCCAGGGCCTGATCAAGATCGGCCCGGCTGATACCGACGCGCTCGGCAGGTGCAGGATCATGGGTGTGATGCAGGTCTTTGAGCGGCGCCGCAGCTTTGGGATAGCGCACGCCGGTCAGACGGTTGTAGAGCACGGCCACGATCACCAGGATCACGGCATTGAGCATCACCGGCTCGAGCAGATGATCGCCCAGTGACACCAACCCCGGATCGGCCAGTACCGCACTGACCGCCACCCCGCCGCCCGGCGGATGCAGACAGCGCAGCGGGCACATCAATAGCAGCGACACGCCCAGCGCCAGTGCGGCAACCCACAATTGCCCGCCCAGGGCCTCGCGCAGCAACAGCCCAAGCAGCGCCGCCACGGCATAACTGCCCAACACTGGCCATGGCTGGGCCAAGGGGCCGGAGTGCACAGCGAACACCAGCACTGCCGAAGCCGCCAGTGGCCCCAGCAGGTGCAGGGCGATTGAGGGGCCGTATGCCAGGCTGCACAGCCAGCCGGCCAAGAACAGAGCCACCAGTGCGCCGACGCCAGCGCGCAGCCACTGACCGGGCGGAATGTTCAAGGGCGCTGGCAACAGGTGACGCAGACGACGTTCAGCAGGCGGGACAGACATGGGCGCGAACAGGTTCCTGAGGGTTGAGCAAAGGAGCGCGCCCAGCCAACGGGCATAGGCCGGCCGCAGATTCGAAGGTGGACCATTCTGCCGCTTGGCATGCAGCACGACCACCGCAAAAGGTGAGCCGGGGCACAGTTTTTTTGATCTGTGAACGCTCGGAGCGCCCTATCGCCGAGCAAGGGCTGAATCGATCGGTCCAGCACGCCTGAGTTTTCCCTTTCACGACAATGAGTTGTAATCCTTGATCGAGGTCAGTATTACTTCAGTGACGCCCGCCGACAAACGCGGTTTTCGACGCACTTGATTCCACCTCGGAATGAACTTCATCTCACCCCACTGGAAATGCCCGTCATGTCCAAACGCCTGATGCCCTCCACCACCGCCCTGCAGTGCTTTGAAGCGGCAGCCCGCCACCTGAGTTTCACCCGCGCGGCACAGGAGCTTCACCTCACCCAGAGCGCGGTGAGCAAGCAGGTGGCGCAGCTCGAGGACATGCTCTGTCACCCGCTGTTCCAGCGCATCCGCCGGCGCCTGCACCTGACGCCCGCCGGGGCGCTGTACCTCACCGAAGTGAACAAGATCCTCACCCAGATCGACATGTCCAGCCGCTACATCCTCAGCTACGGCGACGAGACCGAGGTGCTACGCATCGCCACCCAACCCACCTTTGGCGCGCGCTGGCTGGTACCGCACCTCAAAGGCTTCGGCGAACGCTACCCACGCATTCACCTGGATGTGCGCAACGAACTGGAGCCGTTCGATCTGGTGCAGGCCAAGGCCGACATCGCGTTTTTCTTCGGCCAGGGCACCTGGCCGGGCGCGACCTGCCTGGAGCTGTTCAGCGAGGAAGTGGTGCCGGTGTGCGCCCCAACGCTGCTGCACAGTCACCGCTTCGACAGCGCCCAGTCACTGACCGAGCACCGTCTGCTGCAATGCGCCTCACGCCCGGAGGCCTGGCACGAATGGTTCCTGGGTCTGGGCCTGGAGAGTCAGAACAGCTATCACGGCCCGCGCTTCGACACCTTCTACCTGTGCATCCGCGCCGCCATCGCCGGCTGCGGCATTGCGCTGATTCCGCGCTACCTGGTGGCCGAAGAACTGCAAGAAGGCAAGCTGGTGGTGCCTTGGGATCATCCGCTGCCCAGCAACGGCCGACACTTCATGGCCCATGCCGAACACGCTGCCGAAGTGCCCAAGGTCAGGGCCTTCGTGGCGTGGATTCAGGAGCGCGTGGCAGCAGGGGCTTGACCGCCGCGAACCACACATCATCGGGGTCAGGAATTGAGGGAATGACCCCAATCGAATAATTCGTTTGCCCGGCGTGGCCCGTCACGCTTGGATAATGCGACATTCGAACAAGGTTACGCATGCCCATGAATCAGGACAGTATCAGCCAGTCCATCGCCATCGTTCACCCCATCACCCTCTCTCACGGCCGCAACGCCGAAGTGTGGGATACCGACGGCAAGCGCTACATCGATTTCGTCGGCGGAATCGGCGTGCTCAACCTGGGCCACTGCAATCCAGCGGTGGTCGAAGCAATCCAGGCCCAGGCTACCCGCCTGACCCATTACGCGTTCAACGCCGCGCCCCATGCCCCGTACCTGGCATTGATGGAACGCTTGAGTGCGTTCGTTCCACTCAGCTATCCGCTGGCCGGCATGCTCACCAACAGCGGTGCCGAGGCGGCCGAGAACGCCTTGAAGGTCGCCCGCGGCGCCACCGGCAAACGCGCGGTGATTGCCTTCGACGGCGGCTTCCATGGTCGCACCCTGGCCACCCTGAACCTGAACGGCAAAGTGGCGCCCTACAAGCAGCGAGTCGGCGAGCTGCCCGGCCCCGTCTACCACCTGCCTTATCCCAGCGCCGATACCGGCGTCACCTGTGACCAGGCGCTCGCTGCGCTGGAGCGCCTGTTCAGCGTGGAAATTGCCGTCGAAGACGTGGCGGCATTCATCTTCGAACCCGTTCAGGGCGAAGGCGGCTTTCTCGCCCTCGACCCAGCGTTCGCCCAGGCCCTGCGCCGGCTGTGCGACAGCCATGGCATCCTGCTGATCGCCGACGAGATCCAGTCGGGATTCGGTCGCACCGGACAGCGCTTCGACTTCCCTCGCCTAGGCATCGAGCCGGATCTGCTGTTGCTGGCTAAGAGCATCGCCGGCGGCATGCCCCTGGGCGCCGTGGTGGGTCGCCGCGAACTGCTCGCCGCCTTGCCCAAGGGCGGGCTGGGCGGCACCTACTCAGGCAATCCAATCGCCTGCGCGGCGGCACTGGCCAGCTTGGAGCAGATGAGCGACACGAACCTGACCACGTGGGGTGAACGACAGGCCCAGGCCATCGCGCAGCGCTACCAACGCTGGCAGCAGGTCGGGCTGTGTCGGTATCTGGGACGACTGACTGGCGTCGGTGCCATGCGCGGCGTCGAACTGGTCAATCAGGACGGCAGTCCGGCGCCCGCGCAATTGGCCCAAGTGCTGGAACGCGCAAGGGCGCGCGGCTTGCTGTTGATGCCCAGCGGCAAGGCCCGCCACATCATTCGCCTGCTGGCCCCGCTGACCATCGAGCCACACGTGCTCGAACAGGGCCTGACGATTCTCGAACAGTGCCTGGCGGAACTGGACTGAGGCTTTAAAGACCCAGTTCCTGCGGCGTGAGCATGTCCGATTCGAACGCGATCCAGCCGCCTTCGAGTTCGGCATGGCCGTTGACGATGGGGCCGTAGTACACCAGGCCGTTCTCCAGCGTGACGCAGATGTGCGTGGCGGACTTCTCGGGTGCGGCCAGGGTGCCGACGAAATGCACTTTCTTGAGGGTTTCGGTCACTGCCTCCAGGCCGACACGCATGCCGGGATGCTCCGAAGCCTCGGCGTCTCCGCCTCGATCTTCAGCGCTGATGGTCACGGTGGCGATGTACGGATACTGGGTGCTCAAGCGCGAGTCCTCGGGGTGCGAGTGAAGGGGCGCGTAGAGTACGGCAGGCGCTCGCCCTTGTCTCTAGCCAACCGACGGGCCAAGCGGGAGATGATCTGCAGGGCCTGATCTGTTAGGGTGCCCGGCGATGCACGCCCCACCAGACGAGGACACTCCGTGAGCGCCGAACAACCCCTGATCGCCGACCTGTTCGAGGTCGACAAACGCTTGACCCTCAAACCTGTCGTGGACTTCAACGCCTACCTGCGCAACGTCTTCGCTGACGGCCCTTGCCGCTGCCATCGCTGCCTGGAACTGAACGGCGACGAAAGCGGCTTCAGCCACCGCCACACCTTCACCTTCGACGATCGGACGGTGCACCGCCGCTTCGCCAACAGCGCGGGCAGCGACGTACTGCAGATGCTGAAGAAGGCTTGGCTGTCGTACACCAAGAATGAGCTGCCACTGGCCGGTCAGCTCGACCTGGACACCGTATGCACCTTCACCGACGCCGCCCTGCATGCGCGCCTGCTGGCCCTGCTGCCGGCCAGCGGTCTGGCCCGAGAAGTCGAAGGTGTCTGGATGCTGCAGGCCCAGGTCGACTGAAGCGCCTGCAGCCTATCCCATTCAGTGCTGCTCGCCCGCTCGCCTGAGCAGCTTCTTGCAGCGCTCGGACAAATGCACCACCCGCAGGTGCTTGCCCGCCTTGGCATAACGCTCGCGCAGGGTCTGCAAGGCGGCGATCGCCGAATAGTCGACGAAGCTCAGGTGCTTGCAGTCCAGCGTGACGTTGACCGGATCCTGGGCGGGGTCGAACTGATTGAGAAACGGCGTGGTCGAGGCGAAGAACAGCGTGCCGTGCACCTGGTAGCGCTTGCCGCCTTCGCCATCCTCATGGCTGTCGGCATACAGCTCGCGGGCATGCTGCCAGGCGAAGTTGATCGCCGCGATGACGATACCGAACATCACGGCCATGGCCAGGTCGGTAAGCACCGTCACCACCGTCACCGCGACGATCGCCAGCACGTCGCTCAGCGGCACCTTGTGCAGTACCCGTAGGGAGGCCCAGGCGAAGGTCTGCTGGGCGACCACGAACATCACGCCCACCAGCGCGGCCAGCGGAATGCGCTCGATCAGCGGCGACAGGAACAGCACGAACAACAGGATCATCACCCCCGCCACCACGCCAGAGAGCCGTCCGCGCCCGTTGGAACTGAGGTTGATCACCGTCTGACCGATCATCGCGCAGCCGCCCATGCCGCCGCACAGCCCCGAGACCATGTTGGCTGCGCCCAACGCCACGCATTCTCGGTCAGGAAAGCCACGACTCTCGGTGATTTCGTCGGTAAGGTTGAGGGTCAGCAGGGTCTCCAGCAGACCCACCATGGCCATCAGCACGGCATAGGGCGCGATGATCTTCAGGGTCTCCAGGCTCCAGGGCACATCCGGCCAGGCCAGTTGCGGCAGACCACCGGCGATGTGCGCCATGTCGCCGAGGGTGCGGGTCGGCAGTTCGAACAGGTAGACCAGCAGGCCCACGCCCAGGATCGCCACCAGTGCTGGCGGCACCGCGCGGGTGAGTTTCGGCAGCAGGTAGACCACCAGCATGGTCAAGGCCACCAGTGCGACCATCAGGTACAGCGACAGGCCGTTGAGCCACTGCTCGCCGTCCTTGAAATGCTCGAGCTGGGCCATGGCGATGACGATCGCCAGACCGTTGACGAAACCGAGCATGACCGGATACGGCACCAGGCGCACCAGCTTGCCCAGGCGCAACACGCCAAACAGGATCATCACCACCCCGCCCAGCAGTACGGTCGCCAACAGGTACTGGGCACCGTGCTGCACTACCAGGGCGACGATCACCACCGCCATCGACCCGGCAGCGCCTGAGATCATGCCTGGACGCCCGCCGAACAACGCGGTCAGCGTACAGATGATGAACGCGCCATACAGGCCCATGAGCGGGTTCAGGTGTGCCACCAGGGCGAAGGCAATGCACTCCGGCACCAGGGCGAACGAGGTGGTCAGGCCGGCGAGCACGTCGGCGCGAAGTCGAGCAGGTTTCATGAAAATCCTGTGAGAGGTCTGCTCAGAGCCAAGCCACAAGGCCTCACTGGAGCAGGAACGAAAGGAAGGGGCGCGATGTTACGGAATTTGTCAGGCAGCGGCCACCGTGGTTCCCGTCCAGGTGACCTTGCTTTCATATCGCTGTGATCCAGACCCGGCACGATCCAGGCAAATTTGCCATCATGTGTGTTCCATCTGTGGAGACCACCCCCATGCCGCTACGCCCCCTCGTCGCCGCCCTGCTGCTGGCGGCCAGCCTCAGCGCCAGCGCCGCCACCGAAGTGCTGCCGCTGCAGCACCGCAGCAGCGCCGAACTGCTGCCCACCGCCCAGTCGTTTTTGGGCAAGGACGGCACGGTGAGCGCCTTCGAAGACAAGCTGATCGTCAACGCCAGCCCCGAGCGCATCGATGATCTGCGCAGCCTGCTGCAACAACTCGACACCGCCCCCAGGCGCCTGCTGATCAGCGTCGACAATGACGACAGCAACTACCAGGACACCCGCGGCAACGCGCGGATCATCCAGTACGGCACCAGCAACCGCGAAGGCGGACTGCAGCAGATCCAGGCCAGCGAAGGCCAGCCTGCCTTGATCCAGACGGGCAAGAGCATCCCCGTCACCAGCACCTCCAGCGACGGCTATGGTCGTGTGCAGAGCGACACCCGCTACCGCAATGTGACCCAGGGCTTCTATGTCACGCCCAGCGTGACGGGTGAAACGGTTCGTCTGCAAATCAGCACCAATAACGATCGAATGAGCCAGGAACGTCCGGATGTAGTGAATGTGCAGAGCACCGACACAACGGTCACCGGCAAGCTGGGCCAATGGATCGATCTGGCGGGGTACAACCAGCAGAGTGACGCCAACACCGCGCCTTCCACCCTCACCTACAGCACCCAACGCGGCGAAAACATGACCCTTCGGGTAAAAGTCGATCTTGTGGACTGATCCCACGCCGTTCGAGGCCTCGACCAAAGGCCTGAAAAGTGACTATGGAGTCGTATTAGACCAAAGATGTAGTGCCATAAGAAAACCACTACAAAACGTTTGACAGGGTAATTTCGCCAGGGGCATGATGGCCCCGCTCCTGCTGATCAGGGGCCCTGAGAAGGGCCTTGCCGCGCGCTTTCGCTGCTTTGACATCCGCCCCCTGACTGCGCGCCCGGAGCATCAGCACACTTACCTTCAAGATCGATGCGACGAGGTTTATTTCCATGGCACTGACACGCGAACAGCAAATTGCAGCCCTCGAGAAAGACTGGGCCGAGAACCCGCGCTGGAAAGGCGTGACCCGTACCTATACCGCCGCCGATGTCGTTCGCCTACGCGGCTCCCTGCAGCCGGAACATACGCTGGCTCGCCTGGGCGCCGAAAAACTGTGGAAGCTGGTCACCCAAGGGGCCCACCCGTCCTTCCGCCCGGAAAAAGATTTCGTCAACTGCATGGGCGCCCTCACCGGCGGCCAGGCCGTGCAGCAGGTAAAAGCCGGCATCCAGGCCATCTACCTGTCGGGCTGGCAGGTGGCTGCCGACAACAACTCCGCTGAGTCCATGTACCCTGACCAATCGCTGTACCCGGTCGACTCGGTACCGACCGTGGTCAAGCGCATCAACAACGCGTTCCGCCGTGCCGACCAGATCCAGTGGAAAGCCGGCAAGAATCCAGGCGACGAAGGCTACATCGATTACTTCGCGCCGATCGTGGCCGACGCCGAAGCCGGTTTCGGCGGCGTGCTGAACGCCTACGAGCTGATGAAGAACATGATCGAGGCAGGCGCCGCCGGCGTTCACTTCGAAGACCAACTGGCCTCGGTGAAAAAATGCGGCCACATGGGTGGCAAGGTACTGGTACCTACCCAGGAAGCTGTTCAAAAGCTGGTGGCTGCGCGCCTGGCTGCGGACGTGTCGGGTGTGCCCACCATCATCCTGGCCCGCACAGACGCCAACGCCGCCGACCTGCTGACCAGCGACTGCGACCCGTACGATCAGCCTTTCGTCATTGGCGAACGCACCCGCGAAGGCTTCTACAAGGTGCGCGCCGGTCTCGACCAGGCCATCGCCCGCGGCCTGGCCTATGCGCCGTACGCCGATCTGATCTGGTGTGAAACCGCAAAACCGGATCTGGACGAAGCACGCCGCTTCGCCGAAGCGATCAAGAAGGAATACCCGGACCAGATCCTGTCTTACAACTGCTCGCCATCCTTCAACTGGAAGAAGAATCTGGACGACGCCACCATCGCCAAATTCCAGCGCGAGCTGTCGGCCATGGGCTACAAGCACCAGTTCATCACCCTGGCGGGTATTCACAACATGTGGCACGGCATGTTCAATCTGGCGCACGACTACGCCCGCAACGACATGACCGCCTATGTGAAGCTGCAGGAGCAGGAATTCGCCGACGCCAGCAAGGGCTACACCTTCGTGGCGCACCAGCAGGAAGTGGGCACCGGTTACTTCGATGACATGACTACTGTGATTCAGGGTGGGGCGTCGTCGGTAACTGCACTGACCGGCTCTACCGAGGAAGAACAGTTCCACTGACTGTCAATGGCTCGATAGAAGCCCGGCGCTCGCAAAAGCGCCGGGCTTCGTCGTTTTATCTGCCCGCGTCCTCTACAGCAGTCATCGGCAACACTGACAACTTTTCTCCTGGTACCCACTTCACCAGGCGAGCCCGCGCCTCTAGCCGGATGCCGAGGCAGAACTCAGAATCAGGTCTATGCTTGGGGCAGCACAGCCAGCAAGGACCGTCTTATGCCTCGTCCAAGCCAACGGGTTGATGCCCGCGCGACCGCCTGCTACCGCCTCTTCAACGAGGCTCTCCGAGCTCATCGCTCCCACGCACCACTATCCTTTGCAAAAACATTGATCCAGCGCGGTACACGCGCGGCCGGAAACTGCTAGAACGAGAGTTTTTCTCATTTGCAAGTGACATATTTGCGAAGGAGGTCAGTTGCACAACAGAACTGCGAATAAACAGCATCTCAGCTAAATGCTATTAATTATCATTATTGATATCGGGATTCATTACAGCGTAAGGGAAACATAATTAACGAAACGGGTCAGAATCCCCTAAAATCAAGGCCTTCAGCGATTTACGAAAGATTTTTGTTCTTAATCCTACGAATAATTTTGCGCTGGAAATTTTACTTGCTGTGGGTTTACCCATAAAATCAGCGCGATTGATTCAGCTGCGACATTTGGTCACTGCGTCCGCGACACCGCGTCGCCGCTCTACTTATTTCAGACTGCAGAGCTGGGTCTCTGTATAAGGATTTCAAGCATGTCCGATTCGGCAGGACTCATCGCCCACAACTGGGGCTTTGCCATCTTCCTTTTGGGTGTCGTCGGCCTGTGCGCCTTCATGCTCGGCCTATCCAGCTTGCTCGGAAGCAAGGCTTGGGGCCGCGCCAAGAACGAACCCTTCGAATCCGGCATGCTGCCCGTCGGCAGCGCCCGTCTGCGCCTTTCCGCAAAATTCTATCTGGTCGCGATGCTGTTCGTGATCTTCGATATCGAAGCCCTCTTTCTCTTTGCATGGTCTGTGTCCGTCCGCGAAAGCGGCTGGACCGGATTCGTCGAAGCACTCGTTTTCATAGCAATTCTGTTGGCAGGTCTTGTCTACCTATGGCGCGTCGGAGCTCTTGACTGGGCACCCGAAAGTCGCCGCAAGCGGCAAGCGAAGCTGAAACAATGAGGCTTTGGCAATGCAATACAATCTCACCAGAATCGATCCGGATGCCCCCAACGAGCAATACCCGGTAGGCGATCGGGAAACCGTCACCGACCAACTGCTCGAAGACCAGGTCCACAAGAACATCTACATGGGGAAACTCGAAGATGTGCTGCGTGGCGCGGTCAACTGGGGTCGCAAGAACTCCCTGTGGCCGTACAACTTTGGCCTGTCCTGCTGCTACGTGGAAATGACCACGGCCTTCACGGCGCCCCACGACATCGCCCGCTTCGGCGCCGAAGTCATCCGGGCCTCGCCGCGTCAGGCCGACTTCATGGTCATCGCCGGTACCTGCTTCGTGAAGATGGCGCCGATCATCCAGCGCTTGTACGAGCAGATGCTCGAACCCAAGTGGGTCATCTCCATGGGCTCGTGCGCCAACTCCGGCGGCATGTATGACATCTACTCGGTCGTTCAGGGGGTCGACAAGTTCCTCCCCGTGGACGTCTACGTGCCTGGCTGCCCGCCACGCCCTGAGGCGTTCCTGCAGGGCTTGATGCTGCTGCAGGAGTCGATCGGCCAGGAACGACGCCCGCTTTCCTGGGTAGTGGGTGATCAAGGCATCTACCGTGCCGAGATGCCCGCCCAGAAAGACCTGCGTCGTGAGCAGCGCATTGCCGTCACCAACCTGCGCAGCCCCGACGAAGTCTGATCCAGCGACCTGCCGCCCGCTCCTCGAGGAGCCGGCGGCCTGGCTTCATTCTTAACGCTGACCCAAAGCGACCGAGACCATGACAGCGGACAACGCTATTTTCATTCCGCCCTACAAGGCAGACGACCAGGATGTGGTCGTCGAATTGCACAACCGTTTTGGCGCCGAAGCATTCGTCGCCCAGGAGACCCGCACCGGCATGCCCGTGCTGTGGGTCAAGCGCGCCCAGCTCAAAGAGGTGCTCAGCTTCCTGCGCGGTGTCGCCAAACCGTACAGCATGCTCTACGACCTGCACGGCGTCGACGAACGCCTGCGTACCCAGCGCCGCGGCTTGCCGGCGGCCGATTTCAGCGTGTTCTACCACCTGTTGTCGGTCGAGCGTAACAGCGACGTGATGATCAAAGTGTCGCTGAGCGAAGGTGACCTGAACCTGCCTTCGGTCACCGGCATCTGGCCCAACGCCAACTGGTACGAGCGCGAAGTGTGGGACATGTTCGGCATCGACTTCGCCGGCCACCCGCACCTGAGCCGCATCATGATGCCGCCCACCTGGGAAGGTCACCCGCTGCGCAAGGACTACCCTGCCCGCGCCACCGAGTTCGACCCCTACAGCCTGACCCTGGCCAAGCAGCAGCTCGAAGAAGAGTCGGCACGCTTCAATCCAGAGGCCTGGGGCATGAAACGCCAGGGCGCCAACGAGGACTACATGTTCCTCAACCTCGGCCCCAACCACCCTTCGGCCCACGGTGCCTTCCGTATCGTCCTTCAATTGGACGGCGAAGAAATCGTCGACTGTGTGCCGGACATCGGTTACCACCACCGTGGTGCCGAGAAAATGGCCGAGCGCCAGTCCTGGCACAGCTTCATCCCCTATACCGACCGCATCGACTACCTGGGCGGGGTGATGAACAACCTGCCCTACGTACTGGCGGTCGAGAAGCTGGCCGGCATCCAGGTGCCGCAGAAGGTCGACGTGATCCGCATCATGCTCGCCGAGTTCTTCCGCATCACCAGCCACCTGCTGTTCCTGGGTACCTACATCCAGGACGTCGGCGCCATGACTCCGGTGTTCTTCACCTTCACCGACCGCCAGCGCGCCTACACCGTGATCGAGGCGATCACCGGTTTCCGCCTGCACCCGGCCTGGTACCGCATCGGTGGCGTTGCCCACGACCTGCCGCGCGGCTGGGACAAGCTGGTCAAGGACTTCGTCGAATGGCTGCCCAAGCGCCTGGACGAGTACACCAAGGCGGCCCTGCAAAACAGCATCCTCAAGGGCCGGACCATCGGCGTCGCGGCCTACAACACCCAGGAAGCCCTGGCGTGGGGCACCACCGGTGCCGGCCTGCGCTCTACCGGTTGCGACTTCGACCTGCGCAAAGCCCGCCCGTATTCCGGCTACGAGAACTTCGAGTTCGAAGTGCCGCTGGCCCACAATGGCGATGCCTACGATCGCTGCATGGTCCGTGTCGAGGAAATGCGCCAGAGCATCCGCATCATCGACCAGTGCCTGCGCAACATGCCGGAAGGCCCGTACAAGGCGGACCACCCGCTGACCACGCCGCCGCCCAAAGAGCGCACCCTGCAGCACATCGAAACCCTGATCACCCACTTCCTGCAAGTCTCGTGGGGCCCGGTGATGCCGGCCAACGAGTCGTTCCAGATGATCGAGGCGACCAAGGGCATCAACAGTTACTACCTGACGAGCGATGGCGGCACCATGAGCTACCGCACCCGCATCCGTACGCCGAGCTACCCGCACCTGCAGCAGATCCCTTCGGTGATCAAGGGCAGCATGGTCGCCGACCTCATTGCGTACCTGGGCAGTATCGACTTCGTTATGGCTGACGTGGACCGCTAAGCATGAACAGCACGCTGATCCAAACCGACCGTTTCGCCCTGAGCGAAACCGAGCGCTCGGCCATCGAGCACGAGATGCACCACTACGAAGACCCGCGCGCGGCGTCCATCGAAGCCCTGAAGATCGTGCAGAAGGCACGCGGCTGGGTGCCGGACGGCGCCATCTACGCCATCGGCGAGGTGCTGGGCATCCCGGCCAGCGATGTCGAAGGCGTCGCCACCTTCTATAGCCAGATCTTCCGTCAACCGGTCGGTCGCCACATCATCCGCGTCTGCGACAGCATGGTCTGCTACATCGGCGGCCATGAATCGGTGGTCAGCCAGATCCAGAGCGAGCTGGGCATCGGCCTCGGCCAAACCACTGCCGACGGACGTTTCACCCTGCTGCCGGTGTGCTGCCTGGGCAACTGCGACAAAGCCCCGGCGCTGATGATCGACGACGACACCTTCGGCGATGTGCAGCCGGCTGGCGTTTCCAAACTGCTGGAGGGCTACGCATGACCATCACTTCCTTCGGCCCGGCCAACCGCATCGCGCGTGCGGCCGAAACCCATCCGCTGACCTGGCGCCTGCGTGAAGACGGCGAGCCGATCTGGCTCGACGAGTACCAGGCCAAGAACGGCTATGCCGCCGCCCGCAAGGCACTGGCCGAGATGTCTGCCGACGACATCGTGCAGAGCGTCAAGGACTCCGGCCTCAAGGGCCGCGGCGGCGCCGGCTTCCCTACCGGGGTGAAGTGGGGCCTGATGCCCAAAGACGAATCCATGAACATCCGCTACCTGCTGTGCAACGCGGACGAAATGGAGCCCAACACTTGGAAGGACCGCATGCTGATGGAGCAACAGCCCCATCTGCTGGTCGAGGGCATGCTGATCAGCGCCCGCGCCCTGAAGGCTTATCGGGGCTACATCTTCCTGCGTGGCGAATACACCACCGCCGCCAACAACCTCAACCGCGCCATCGCCGAAGCCAAGGCCGCCGGCTTGCTGGGCAAGAACATCCTGGGCAGCGGCTTCGACTTCGAGCTGTTCGTGCACACCGGTGCCGGTCGCTACATCTGCGGTGAAGAAACCGCGCTGATCAACTCGCTCGAAGGCCGCCGCGCCAACCCGCGCTCCAAGCCGCCCTTCCCCGCCGCCGTCGGCGTGTGGGGCAAGCCGACCTGCGTGAACAACGTCGAGACCCTGTGTAACGTGCCCGCCATCGTTGCCAACGGCAACGACTGGTACAAGTCGCTGGCCCGCGAAGGCAGCGAGGATCACGGCACCAAGCTGATGGGGTTCTCCGGCAAGGTGAAGAATCCGGGTCTGTGGGAGCTGCCGTTCGGCGTCACCGCTCGCGAGCTGTTCGAGGACTACGCCGGCGGCATGCGCGACGGCTTCAAGCTCAAGTGCTGGCAGCCTGGTGGCGCCGGTACTGGCTTCCTGCTCCCTGAGCACCTCGATGCGCAGATGTACGCAGGCGGCATCGCCAAGGTCGGCACCCGCATGGGTACGGGCCTGGCCATGGCCGTGGACGACAGCGTCAACATGGTCTCGCTGCTGCGCAACATGGAAGAGTTCTTCGCCCGCGAGTCGTGCGGCTGGTGCACGCCATGCCGTGATGGCCTGCCATGGAGCGTGAAGATGCTGCGCGCCCTGGAGAAAGGCCAGGGCCGCGCCGAAGACATCGAGACCCTGCTGGGCCTGGTCAACTTCCTCGGCCCAGGCCGCACCTTCTGTGCTCACGCACCCGGTGCCGTCGAGCCCTTGGGCAGTGCCATCAAATACTTCCGGTCCGAGTTCGAGGCCGGTGTCGCGCCAGCAAGCGCTGCCGACACCCTGCGCCCGAACCTGGCCCAGCCGATTACGGTTGGCGCATAACAAGATGAAACGCGGGTGGTCCGTGCCACCCGCCGGCTTTGCAGGCGCGCGCAGGTATGACGCGAGCCGCAGGCGCACAGATTTCCATTAGCCACGCCCGCTCACGCGGGCCAACGAAGAACTTTGAACAATGGCCACTATCCACGTAGACGGCAAAGCGCTCGAAGTCAACGGTGCAGACAACCTGTTACAGGCCTGTCTGTCGCTCGGCCTCGACATCCCTTATTTCTGCTGGCACCCAGCGCTCGGTAGCGTTGGTGCTTGCCGGCAATGCGCGGTCAAGCAGTACACCGACGAGAACGACACCCGTGGTCGTATCGTCATGTCCTGCATGACCCCCGCCTCCGACGGCACCTGGATCTCCATCGAGGATGAAGAATCCAAGGCGTTTCGCGCCAGCGTCGTCGAATGGCTGATGACCAACCACCCGCACGACTGCCCGGTGTGCGAGGAAGGCGGTCACTGCCACCTGCAGGACATGACGGTCATGACCGGCCACAACGAGCGCCGCTACCGTTTCACCAAGCGCACTCACCAAAACCAGGACCTCGGCCCGTTCATCGCCCATGAGATGAACCGCTGCATCGCCTGTTATCGCTGCGTGCGCTACTACAAGGACTATGCCGGTGGTACCGACCTGGGCGTGTACGGCGCTCACGACAACGTGTACTTCGGCCGCGTCGAAGACGGCGTGCTGGAAAGCGAGTTCTCGGGCAACCTGACCGAGGTCTGCCCGACCGGCGTATTCACCGACAAGACCCACTCCGAGCGTTACAACCGCAAGTGGGACATGCAGTTCGCCCCGAGCATCTGCCACGGCTGCTCCAGCGGCTGCAACATCAGCCCCGGCGAGCGCTACGGCGAACTGCGTCGGATCGAGAACCGCTTCAACGGCTCGGTCAACCAGTACTTCCTGTGCGACCGCGGCCGCTTCGGCTACGGCTACGTCAACCGTAGCGACCGCCCGCGCCAGCCGCTGCTGGCCGATGGCACCAAGCTTTCGCTGGACGCTGCCTTGGACAAGGCCGCCGACCTGCTGCGCGGTCGTACCATCGTCGGCATCGGCTCGCCTCGCGCCAGCCTGGAGAGCAACTACGGCCTGCGTGAACTGGTCGGTGCCGAGTACTTCTATTCGGGTATGGAAGCCGGCGAGTTGGCCCGCGTGCGCCTGGTGCTCGACGTGCTGAACAACAGCCCGTTGCCGGTGCCAACCCTGCGCGAGATCGAAGACCACGACGCCGTGTTCGTGCTCGGCGAAGACCTGACCCAGACCGCCGCCCGCGTCGCCCTGGCCGTGCGCCAGGCCACCAAGGGCAAGGCCGAGGCCATGGCCGAGGGCATGAAAGTGCAACCCTGGCTCGACGCCGCCGTGAAGAACATCGGTCAGCACGCGCTGTACCCGCTGTTCATCGCCTCGCTGGCTGAGACCAAGCTCGATGACGTCGCCGAGGAATGCGTCCACGCTGCGCCCGCCGACCTCGCCCGCCTGGGCTTTGCCGTGGCCCACGCCATCGACCCAAGCGCCCCGGCCGTCGCAGGTCTGGACGCCGACGCGCAAGCCCTCGCTCAACGCATCGCCGACGCCCTGATCGCCGCCCAGCGCCCGCTGGTCATTGCCGGTACTTCACTGGCCGACCCTGCGCTGGTCGAAGCGGCCGCCAACATCGCCAAGGCCCTGAAGCTGCGCGAGAAGAACGGCTCGCTGAGCCTGGTGGTGCCTGAAGCCAACAGCCTCGGCATGGCAATGATGGGTGGCGACGCCGTCGACGGCGCGCTGGACGCCGTGATCAGCGGCAAGGCCGACGCCATCGTGGTCCTGGAAAACGACTTGTACGCCCGTGTTCCGGCCGCCAAGGTCGACGCAGCCCTGGCTGCCGCCAAAGTGGTGATCGTCGCCGATCACTCCAAGACGGCCACCACCGACCGTGCCCACCTGGTACTGCCCGCCGCGTCCTTCGCCGAAGGCGACGGCACCCTGGTGAGTCAGGAAGGCCGTGCACAGCGCTTCTTCCAAGTGTTCGATCCGCAATACCTGGACAGCAGCATCCTGGTG
This sequence comes from Pseudomonas boreofloridensis, assembly GCF_030580795.1. NCBI lineage: Bacteria > Pseudomonadati > Pseudomonadota > Gammaproteobacteria > Pseudomonadales > Pseudomonadaceae > Pseudomonas > Pseudomonas boreofloridensis. Next base: position 99,579 of record NZ_JAUQOQ010000001.1, read on the forward strand.
CATGAAGGCTGGCGCTGGATGCACGCCCTGCGTGCCACCCTGCTCGACAAGCCGGTGGACTGGACTCAACTGGACCATGTCACCAGCGCTTGCGCCGCCGCCGCGCCGCAGTTGGCTGGCATCGTCGATGCCGCACCGAGCGCCGCTTTCCGCATCAAGGGCATGAAGCTGGCCCGCGAACCGCTGCGCTACTCCGGCCGCACGGCCATGCGCGCCAACATCAGCGTGCACGAGCCGCGTACTCCGCAAGACAAGGACACTGCCTTCGCCTTCTCCATGGAAGGCTACTCGGGCTCGACCGAACCGCGTCAGCAAGTGCCGTTCGCCTGGTCGCCAGGCTGGAACTCGCCACAGGCGTGGAACAAGTTCCAGGACGAAGTCGGCGGTCACCTGCGTGCCGGTGATCCGGGTGTGCGCCTGATCGAGTCGCAAGGCGATCGTCTGAGCTGGTTCGAGGCCATCCCAGGCGCGTTCAATCCCGCTCGCGGCACTTGGACGGCGGTACCGTTCTTCCACCTGTTCGGCAGCGAGGAGAACTCTTCGCGCGCCACCCCGGTACAGGAGCGCATTCCTGCGGCCTACGTCGCGCTGGCCAAGTCCGAAGCCGACCGCCTGGGCGTCAATGAAGGCGCATTGCTGAGCCTGGACGTGGCCGGCGTCTCGCTGCGCCTGCCACTGCGCATCAATGAAGCACTGGGCGCAGGCCTGGTGGCGCTGCCGAAAGGCCTGGCCGGCATTCCCCCGGCCATCTTCGGTGCACTCGTCGAAGGTCTGCAGGAGGCAGCACAATGAGCTGGTTCACCCCCGAAGTGATCGATGCGATCCTCGCCGTCCTGCGCGCCATCGTGGTGCTGCTGGCGGTGGTGGTCTGCGGTGCACTGCTCAGCTTCGTCGAGCGTCGCCTGCTGGGCTGGTGGCAGGACCGCTACGGTCCGAACCGTGTCGGCCCGTTCGGCATGTTCCAGATCGCCGCCGACATGCTGAAGATGTTCTTCAAGGAAGACTGGAACCCACCCTTCGTCGACCGCGTGATCTTCACCCTGGCCCCGGTGGTGGCGATGAGCGCCCTGCTGATCGCCTTCGTGGTGATCCCGATCACCCCGACCTGGGGCGTGGCGGACCTGAACATCGGCCTGCTGTTCTTCTTCGCCATGGCCGGTTTGTCGGTGTATGCCGTGCTGTTCGCCGGCTGGTCGTCGAACAACAAGTATGCCCTGCTGGGTAGCTTGCGCGCCTCGGCACAGACCGTGTCGTACGAGGTGTTTCTGGGCCTGGCGCTGATGGGCGTGGTGGTGCAGGTGGGCTCGTTCAACATGCGCGATATCGTCGAGTACCAGGCACAGAACCTGTGGTTCATCATTCCGCAGTTCTTCGGCTTCTGCACCTTCTTCATCGCTGGCGTTGCCGTGACTCACCGTCACCCATTCGACCAGCCCGAAGCGGAACAGGAACTGGCCGACGGCTATCACATCGAGTATGCCGGCATGAAGTGGGGCATGTTCTTCGTCGGTGAGTACATCGGCATCATCCTCATCTCGGCGCTGCTGGTGACCTTGTTCTTCGGCGGCTGGCACGGTCCGTTCGGCATCCTGCCGCAACTGTCGTTCCTGTGGTTCGCCCTGAAGACCGGCTTCTTCATCATGCTGTTCATCCTGCTGCGCGCCTCGATCCCGCGCCCACGCTATGACCAGGTGATGGACTTCAGCTGGAAGTTCTGCCTGCCGCTGACCCTGATCAATTTGCTGGTGACCGCTGCGATCGTGCTCTACAACACGCCAGCCGTCGCGGCCCAGTGAGGATTTGACCCATGTTCAAGTATATCGGCGACATCGTTAAGGGCACCGGCACTCAGCTGCGCAGCCTGGCCATGGTGTTCTCCCACGGGTTCCGCAAACGCGACACCCTGCAGTACCCCGAAGAACCCGTGTACCTGCCGCCGCGCTACCGCGGCCGCATCGTCCTGACCCGCGACCCGGATGGCGAGGAACGCTGCGTGGCGTGCAACCTGTGCGCCGTGGCTTGCCCGGTCGGTTGCATTTCGCTGCAGAAGGCCGAGACCGAGGACGGACGCTGGTACCCGGAGTTCTTCCGCATCAACTTCTCGCGCTGCATCTTCTGCGGCTTGTGTGAAGAAGCGTGCCCGACCACCGCGATCCAGCTCACTCCGGATTTCGAAATGGCCGAGTTCAAGCGTCAGGACCTGGTGTACGAGAAAGAAGATCTGCTGATCTCCGGCCCCGGCAAGAACCCTGACTACAACTTCTACCGTGTTGCGGGCATGGCGATCGCCGGCAAGCCGAAAGGCGCCGCGCAGAACGAAGCCGAGCCGATCAACGTGAAGAGCTTGCTCCCATAAGGACAGAAAGATGGAATTCGCTTTCTACTTCGCATCCGGGATCGCCGTGGTTTCCACCCTTCGGGTGGTGACCGGGACCAACCCCGTGCACGCCTTGCTGTACCTGATCATTTCGCTGATCTCTGTAGCCATGATCTTCTTCGCCCTCGGCGCGCCATTCGCCGGCGCCCTGGAAGTGATCGCCTACGCCGGCGCCATCATGGTGCTATTCGTCTTCGTGGTGATGATGCTCAACCTGGGACCGGCCTCGGTCGCCCAGGAACGCGGCTGGCTCAAGCCCGGCATCTGGGCGGGGCCGGTGATTCTCGCCGCACTGCTGTTGCTGGAACTGCTCTACGTGCTGTTCGTGGCACCTAGCGGCGCCGCCATCAGCGGCACCACCATCACCCCGAAAGAAGTCGGCATCAGCCTGTTCGGCCCCTACCTGCTGGTGGTCGAACTGGCCTCGATGCTGCTGCTGGCTGCGGCCGTCACCGCCTTCCACCTGGGCCGCAACGAGGCGAAGGAGTAAATCATGGGTGCTATCCCTCTCGAACACGGTCTGGCGGTTGCCGGCATCCTGTTCTGCTTAGGTCTGGTCGGGCTGATGGTCCGGCGCAACATCCTCTTCGTGCTCATGAGTCTGGAAGTCATGATGAACGCCTCTGCCCTGGCGTTCATCGTCGCCGGTGCCCGCTGGGTCCAACCCGACGGTCAGGTGATGTTCATTCTGGTGATCAGCCTGGCAGCCGCCGAGGCCAGCATTGGCCTGGCGATCCTGCTGCAACTGTATCGCCGCTTCCACACTCTCGACATCGATGCTGCCAGTGAGATGCGCGGATGAATCTTCTCTTCCTGACTTTCGTCTTCCCCTTGATCGGCTTCCTGCTGCTGTCGTTCTCGCGCGGGCGGTTCTCGGAGAACCTGTCGGCCCTGATCGGCGTCGGCTCGGTTGGCCTCTCGGCCGCCACCGCCGCCTACGTGATCTGGCAGTTCAACGTCGCCCCGCCGGCCGGTGGCGCGTACAGCCAGTTGCTCTGGCAGTGGATGTCGGTGGACGGCTTCGCGCCGAACTTCACCCTGTACCTGGACGGCCTGTCGGTCACCATGCTGGGGGTGGTCACCGGCGTGGGCTTCCTGATCCACCTGTTCGCCTCTTGGTACATGCGCGGCGAAGCCGGTTACTCGCGCTTCTTCTCGTATACCAACCTGTTCATCGCCAGCATGCTGTTCCTGATCCTGGGCGATAACCTGCTGTTCATCTACTTCGGCTGGGAGGGCGTGGGCCTGTGCTCGTACCTGTTGATCGGCTTCTACTACAGCAACCGCAACAACGGCAATGCTGCTCTCAAGGCCTTCATCGTCACCCGTATCGGCGACGTGTTCATGGCCATCGGCCTGTTCATCCTGTTCGCCCAACTGGGCACGCTGAACGTTCAGGAACTGCTGGTACTGGCGCCCCAGAAATTCCAGGCTGGCGACACCTGGATGGTCCTGGCCACCCTGATGCTGCTCGGGGGTGCGGTCGGTAAGTCGGCGCAGTTGCCGCTGCAGACCTGGCTGGCCGATGCCATGGCCGGTCCCACCCCTGTATCGGCACTGATCCACGCGGCGACCATGGTCACCGCAGGCGTCTACCTGATCGCCCGTACCCACGGTCTGTTCACCCTGGCCCCGGACGTGCTGCACCTGGTCGGCGTGGTGGGTGGTGTCACCTTGGTGCTGGCAGGCTTCGCGGCACTGGTGCAGACCGACATCAAGCGTATCCTCGCCTACTCCACCATGAGCCAGATTGGCTACATGTTCCTCGCCCTGGGTGTAGGAGCCTGGGATGCGGCCATCTTCCACCTGATGACCCACGCCTTCTTCAAGGCCCTGCTGTTCCTCGCTTCCGGCGCGGTGATCGTGGCCTGCCACCATGAGCAGAACATCTTCAAGATGGGTGGGCTGTGGAAGAAGCTGCCGCTGGCCTACGCCAGCTTCGTGGTCGGGGGCGCGGCACTGTCGGCCCTGCCGATCCTGACCGTGGGCTTCTACTCCAAGGACGAGATCCTCTGGGAAGCGTTCGCCAGTGGCAACACCAACCTGCTCTACGCAGGCCTGGTGGGCGCCTTCATGACCTCGCTGTACACCTTCCGCCTGATCTTCATCGCCTTCCACGGCGAGGCCAAGACCGAAGCCCACGCCGGCCACGGCATCAGCCACTGGCTGCCACTGGGCGTGCTGATCGTGCTGTCGACCTTCGTCGGTGCCTGGATCCATCCGCCGCTGGCCGGCGTGCTGCCGGAAAGCGCCGGTCACGCCGGTGGCGCAGCCAAGCACTCGTTGGAAATCGCCTCGGGCGCCATCGCCTTGGCGGGCATCCTGCTGGCCGCCGTGCTGTTCCTGGGCAAGCGTCGTCTGGTCACCGCCATCGCCCACAGCAGCATCGGTCGCGTACTGTCGGCCTGGTGGTTCGCGGCCTGGGGCTTCGACTGGATCTACGACAAGCTGTTCGTCAAACCTTACCTGCTGATCAGCCACCTTCTGCGCAAGGATCCGGTTGACCGTGGTATTGGCCTGATTCCTCGCATGGCTCGCGGTGGCCACGTCGCCATGAGCAAGACCGAGACCGGTCAGCTGCGCTGGTATACCGCCTCCATTGCCGTAGGTGCCGTCTTGGTACTCGGCGCCGTGATTGTGGCTGCGGTATGACCGTGAATATTGCGAACCTCGCGAACCTTGCGACTCTGCGAAAGGAAACGAACCCGTCATGATTCTGCCTTGGCTGATCCTGATCCCCTTCATCGGCGGCTTCCTGTGCTGGCTGGGTGAGCGCTTCGGCGCCACCCTGCCGCGCTGGATCGCGCTGCTGACCATGTCCCTGCTGCTCGGCATCGGCCTATGGCTGTGGGGCACCGGCAACTACACCCTGGCCCCCGCTCCGGGCGCCGAGCCCGCCTGGGCGCTGGAATACAAGGTCCAGTGGATCCAGCGCTTCGGCATCAGCATCCACTTGGCCCTGGATGGCCTGTCGCTGCTGATGATCCTGCTCACCGGCCTGCTCGGCGTGCTGTCGGTGCTGTGTTCCTGGAAAGAGATCCAGCGCCACGTCGGCTTCTTCCACCTCAACCTGATGTGGATCCTCGGTGGCGTGGTCGGTGTATTCCTGGCCCTGGACCTGTTCCTGTTCTTCTTCTTCTGGGAAATGATGCTGGTGCCGATGTACTTCCTCATCGCGCTCTGGGGTCACAGCTCGGCCGATGGCAAGAAGACCCGGATCTACGCCGCTACCAAGTTCTTCATCTTCACCCAGGCCAGTGGCCTGATCATGCTAGTGGCGATTCTTGGCCTGGTGCTGGTCAACTACAACACCACCGGCGTGATCACCTTCAACTACAGCGATCTGCTCAAGGCGCAGTTGCCGCCAGGTGTCGAGTACCTGCTGATGCTCGGCTTCTTCATCGCCTTCGCGGTCAAGCTGCCGGTGGTGCCATTCCACTCGTGGCTGCCTGACGCCCACGCCCAGGCGCCGACCGCCGGCTCCGTGGACCTGGCCGGTATCCTGTTGAAGACTGCCGCCTACGGCCTGCTGCGTTTCGCCCTGCCGTTGTTCCCCAATGCCTCGGCCGAGTTCGCCCCCATCGCCATGACCCTGGGTCTGATCGGCATCTTCTACGGCGCCTTCCTGGCCTTCGCGCAGACCGACATCAAGCGCCTGATCGCCTTCTCCAGCGTCTCGCACATGGGCTTCGTGCTGATCGGCATCTACTCCGGCAGCCAGCAAGCCCTGCAAGGCGCGGTGATCCAGATGCTCGCCCACGGTTTGTCGGCCGCCGCGCTGTTCATCCTGTCCGGCCAGCTGTACGAGCGCCTGCATACCCGTGACATGCGCCAGATGGGTGGCCTGTGGCACCGCATCGCCTACCTGCCGGCCATCAGCCTGTTCTTCGCCGCCGCGTCGCTAGGCTTGCCAGGCACCGGTAACTTCGTCGGCGAGTTCCTGATCCTGATCGGCAGCTTCGCCCACGTGCCATGGATCACCGTGATCGCCACCACTGGCCTGGTGTTTGGTTCGGTCTACTCGCTGATCATGATCCACCGCGCCTATTTCGGTCCGAGCAAGGCTGACACCGTCTTGGCCGGCATGGACACTCGCGAGCTGATCATGGTGCTGGGTCTGGCGGCACTGCTGGTCCTGCTGGGCGTGTATCCGCAGCCGTTCCTCGACACCTCTGCCGCCACCATGAGCGGTGTGCAGCAGTGGCTCGGTTCCGCTTTCACTCAACTCGCTTCGGCCCGGTAAGAGCGCTATGGAATTCACCACTCAACACTTCATCGCATTGGCGCCGATGCTGATCACCACCCTCACCACGGTGGTGGTGATGCTGGCGATCGCCTTCAAGCGCAATCACTCGCAGACCTTCCTGCTGTCGACGGTGGGCCTGAACCTGGCCCTGCTGTCGATCCTGCCCGCCTTGAAAGTGGCACCACTGGCGGTCACCTCCCTGGTGACCATCGACAAGTTCGCCTGCCTGTACATGGCGATCGTCCTGGTGGCGACCCTGGCCTGCGTGACGCTGGCCCACGCCTACCTGGGCGAAGGCGCCAAAGGTTTCCCAGGCAACCGTGAAGAGCTGTACCTGCTGCTGCTGATGTCGGCCCTGGGCGGTCTAGTGCTGGTCAGCGCCAACCACCTCGCCGGCTTGTTCATCGGTCTGGAACTGCTGTCGGTTCCGGTCTATGGCCTGGTGGCGTATGCCTTCTTCAACAAGCGCTCACTGGAAGCCGGCATCAAGTACATGGTGCTGTCGGCTGCGGGCTCGGCCTTCCTGCTGTTCGGCATGGCGCTGCTGTACGCCGATGCCGGCAGCCTGACCTTCGACCAGTTGGGCAAGGCTTTGGCCGCGACCAGCATGCCGAGCCTGCTGGCCCAGCTGGGCCTGGGCATGATGCTGGTTGGCCTGGCCTTCAAGCTGTCGCTGGTGCCCTTCCACCTGTGGACCCCGGACGTCTACGAGGGCGCCCCGGCGCCAGTGGCCGCGTTCCTGGCCACCGCCAGCAAGGTCGCGGTATTTGCCGTGGTGGTACGTCTGTTCATGCTCTCCCCTGCTGCCAGCAGCGGCGTGCTGAGCACCGTGCTGGCGGTGATCGCGGTAGCCTCGATTCTGGTCGGCAACTTGCTGGCACTGACCCAGAGCAACCTCAAACGGCTGCTTGGTTACTCATCCATCGCCCACTTCGGCTATCTGCTTATCGCCTTGGTGGCGAGCAAAGGCCTGGCCATGGAAGCCATGGGCGTGTACCTGGTCACCTACGTGATCACCAGCCTCGGCGCCTTCGGCGTGATCACCCTGATGTCCTCGCCCTACGCCGGCCGTGACGCCGACGCGCTGTACGAGTACCGCGGCCTGTTCTGGCGTCGTCCGTACCTGACGGCGGTGTTGACCGTGATGATGCTGTCGCTGGCGGGTATTCCGCTCACGGCAGGCTTCATCGGCAAGTTCTACATCATCGCCACCGGTGTGCAATCGCAACTGTGGTGGCTGGTCGGGGCCCTGGTGATCGGCAGCGCCATCGGCGTCTACTACTACCTGCGGGTCATGGTCACCCTGTACCTGGCCGAGCCGAACCTGCGCAGCCACGATGCACCGCTGCGTTGGGAACAACGTGCCGGTGGCGTGATGCTACTGGCCGTGGCGATCCTCGCGTTCGTGCTGGGCGTGTACCCGCAACCGCTGCTGGACCTGGTCCAGCAGGCTGGACTGCACCTGGTCGGTTGATACACTGACCGCAAAACAAGACACCCCGCTTCGGCGGGGTGTCTTGTTTCAGGAGCAGGCACTGCACCAGGCATCGTTCAGCCGAGGTCAACCGCTGCTCGCGCGATCCCTTGCCGGACACTGCGCCCGGTGCAGATTGAGCGCGGTGTTGATGATACCGATGTGACTGAAGGCCTGGGGGAAGTTACCCAGCATGCGCTGCCCGATCGGATCGTATTGCTCGGCCAACAGACCGACGTCGTTGCACAGTCCGGTCAAATGGTCATACAGCGCCTGGGCCTGCTCCTGGCGCCCCAGCAACACATAGACGTCCGCCAGCCAGAACGAACAGACCAGGAAGGTACCTTCCCCAGGTGTCAGGCCATCGCCGCCACTGTCGGTGTCGTAGCGCAGCAACAGGCCGTTGTTCATCAGCCGCTGCTCGATCTGCTCGAGCGTGCGCAAAAAGCGCGGATCCTCAGCAGGCAAAAAACCGGTGAGCGCAATCTGCAACAGGCTGGCATCCAGATCCTTGGAGCCGTAGGCCTGGACGAAATGCTGACCACTGGCATCGAGTCCCTGTTCACAGACCTCGCGATGAATCTGCTCGGCCACCCGCCGGTAATGCTGTCCCTGCTCGCGGCCCTCTTCGGTGGTTTCAGCCAGACTCGCCGCGCGGTCGAAGGCGACCCAGGCCATGACCTTCGAATGCACGAAGTGCTGGCGCCCGCCGCGCACCTCCCAGATGCCCTCGTCCGGTTCACGCCAGATGCTCTCGACGTAGGGCATGATCAACCGCGCGATGGCGGCGCTGCGCGGGTGTCGTGGTAGACCCCCTTTGAGCGCCTGACTCATGGCATCGGCCACTTCGCCATAAATGTCCAGTTGCCGCTGCCCGGAGGCGGCATTGCCGACCCGCACGGGACTGGAATGCTCATACCCGGCCAGCCAGGGCAAGGTGAACTCGGCCAGGTCGCGCTCGCCCGCCAGGCCATACATGATCTGCATCTGTTCCGGATTGCCGGCCACCGAGCGCAGCAGCCATTCGCGCCACGCCTGGGCTTCGTCGAAGTAACCGAGGTTCATGAACGCCAGCAGGGTCATGGTCGCATCGCGCAGCCAGCAGAACCGGTAGTCCCAATTACGTTCGCCGCCGATACGCTCGGGTAACGAGGTGGTGGCCGCAGCGACGATGCCACCGGTCGGGGCGTAGGTCAGCGCCTTGAGGGTCAACAGCGAACGACGCACCAGCGCGCTGTTCGGGCCGATGTCGGGGCAGCGAGCAGCGAATGACCGCCAATGGCTGATGGTGTGGGCCAGCGCCTCGTCGGCGTCGAAGTCCGCCTCGTCCGGCAGGTGCGAAGGCTGATGACGCAAGGCGAACACCTGGCGTTCGCCCGCGCCGACACGGAATCGACAGACGCTGTGGTGGTCCATGGCATGCAAACCCACCGTGCTACGCAGGATAAGCCGGTCGGGCCCGGCGACCGCGCTGAGACTCAGCGGATCGAGCCGCTCCACCCACGGCACGCTGCGACCATAATCGAAGCGCATCACCAGATCGAGTTCGAAGTGGGTCTGCCCGGAAATGCCCTCGACGATACGCACTACGGCGTTCTGTTCGCCCATGGGCATGCAATCCAGCACACGCGCCTGACCTGCGGCGGTGGTCCATACGGTTTCCAGCACCAGCGTGTCATCCAGGTAGCGCCGCGTGCACTGCTGCACAGGATCGCTGGGCGCCAGGCGCCAGCGTCCGTTCTCCTCATTACCCAACAGTGCAGCAAATACCGCAGGTGCGTCGAAACGCGGCAGGCACAACCAGTCGATCGAGCCATCGCGGCTGACCAGGGCGGCGCTGCGGCAATTGCCGAGCAAAGCATAGTCTTCGATGTGCGCGGGCATTGGGACTCCTTGGGAAAGCGCTTCGGTTCGTTCTGCGTGTGACCACGACAACCTCCTCTTTGCGCCATCGGTAGAGGCGCGAGCTGCCCAGCCGGACAAATCCTGCAGCACGTCAACGACGCCTGTCGGTGCACATGGCACACTGTGGCGCTTCATTCCCTGTTCAACCGTGAAGGATCACCCTGCCCCATGTCCTCTGACCTGCTACTGGTCCTCGGCCTGCTCGCTGTCGTCGTCACCCTGTTCATCGTCAACCGTCCGCGCATGGACGTGGTGGCGCTGCTGGTGATTCTGTTCCTGCCACTCTCCGGCATTCTCACCGTCGAACAGGCCCTGGCAGGCTTCAGCGATCCGAACGTGGTGCTGATCGCGGCCTTGTTCGTGATCGGCGAAGGTCTGGTGCGTACCGGCATCGCCTACCGTATCGGCGAGTGGATGAGCGAACGCGCCGGCCGCAGCGAGGCGCGCTTACTGGTGCTGCTGATGGTGGCGGTGGCCGGGCTTGGTGCAGTGATGAGTTCCACCGGCGTGGTGGCGATCTTCATCCCGGTGGTGCTGAGCATTGCCGCGCGCCTGAAGCTGTCGCCCAGCCGGCTGATGATGCCGTTGAGCTTCGCCGGTCTGATCAGCGGCATGCTCAGCCTGGTGGCGACGCCGCCCAACGTGGTGGTGCACAGCGAACTGGTGCGCCATGGCCTGGCCGGTTTCAGCTTCTTCAGTTTCACCCCGTTCGGGCTGGTGGTGCTGGTGCTCGGCATCGGCTACATGCTGCTGACTCGCCATTGGCTCAACGGTGAGGTACGCAAGGACGGACGCAGCGAGACTCGCCGGACCCTGCTCGACCTGGTGCTGGACTACAAACTCAGTGGTCGCGAGCGCCGCCTGCGCATTCGCCCGCACTCGCCCCTGATCGGGCATACCCTCGGCGAACTCGAACTGCGGACTCGACACGGCGCCAATGTGGTCGGTATCGAACGCCAGCACAAGTTCACCACCCGGGTGATCGCTGCTGATTCCGGCACTGTGCTGCATCAAGGCGATGTGCTGCTGCTCGATCTGTTCGCCAATCACGACAACCTGCGCAGCCTGTGCCAGGCCATGCAGCTCGAACCCCTGCATTTCAAGGCCGCCTACTTCATCGATCAATCGCAGGACGTGGGCATGGCTGAGGTATCGCTGCCGCCGGGTTCGCAACTGATCGGCAAAAACCTCCTCGAACTGAGCTTCCGTAGCCGCTACGGCCTCAACGTCGTCGGCCTGCGCCGCGAGCAGAACGCAGTGCAGACGCCCCTGGTAGAAGAGAAGCTGCGCCTGGGCGATACCCTGCTGGTCATCGGCCCGTGGAAATCGGTACGCCAGTTGCAAGCCGAGCCTCGGGACTTCATCGTCCTGAGCCTGCCTGCGGAAATCGACCAGGTGGCGCCAGCTCGCGCCAGGGCGCCGCAGGCGCTGGCCAGCCTGGCAGTGATGATCGCCTTGATGGTGAGTGGCCTGGTGCCCAATGTCATCGCGGCACTGATCGGCTGTCTGCTGATGGGCGCCGGGCGCTGTATCGACATGAACAGCGCCTATCGTGCCATCCACTGGCAGAGCCTGGTGCTGATCGTCGGCATGCTGCCGTTCGCCCTGGCCCTGCAGAAGACCGGCGGTATCGACCTGGCGGTGACGGCGCTGGTGAGTCTGCTCGGTGGCGCCGGGCCGCAGGCCATACTCGCCTGCCTGTTCGCCCTTACGGCGCTGATCGGCTTGTTCATCTCCAATACCGCCACCGCAGTGTTGATGGCCCCGGTGGCAGTCAGCACGGCGCAACAACTGGGCCTGTCGCCCTATCCCTTCGCCATGATCGTGGCGTTGGCTGCCTCGGCAGCCTTCATGACGCCCGTCTCCTCACCAGTCAACACCTTGGTGCTGGGCCCCGGGCAATACCGCTTCGCCGATTTCGTCAAAGTGGGCGTGCCGTTCACACTGCTGGTCATGGTCGTCAGTGTGGTCATGGTGCCCTGGTTTTATGGTCTGTAGCACACAACGCTCAAACTCGAGCCGCGATGAACGGATATCACCGAGGATAGGTGCCAAATAATATCCAATTGACATCAATTCATCGCTTGAACCACACTTCACGCCGTGCCCCAGGTGTTGCCGCAGTCGTCCTGGTCTACCTTTTCGCTTGTGGTCGAGCTCATGGTTTTTCCAGCCCATTCGCGCCTGTTGCCTGCGTTGCTGCTGTTCGGTCTGACCTTCGCCTTGACCCTCGGGGGTATCCTGGCCCGGCCGATCGAATCGCTGTCGCTGTTCTGGCCTGTGAACGCGGTGCTGGCCGGCGTGCTGCTCCGCCATCCTCGCCACGGCAGTTTCGTCGGCATTGCGCTGATGTACCTGGCGATGGTGGGTGCCGATCTGTTGTGCGGCAGTCAATGGTATCCGGCACTGTGGTTCAACCTGTGCAATGTTGGCGCAGTCATCACCTTCTGGCGTCTGTTGGTCAACTTGCCGCGCCAGCATCGGCGTCTACGCACCCCTCATGGCGTACTGCGCACGTTCGCCGCCTGTGCGGCCGGCGCGATGGTCGCCGCCACGCTCGCCTGCCTTATGGCAACACCCTGGTTCGACCAATCGCTGCGCTCGACCTGGATGGCCTGGTTCAGCGAGCAGTTCTCCACCAGCGTGCTGGTCTTGCCGATCATGCTCACCGCGCCTTCCCTGCCTGCCCTGCTGCGCAGCAGTGGCCAGCGGATCAGCCTGTCTCCCCTGCTCATGCTGCTGGCCTCGTTGGCCCTGAGCATCGGCTTCGGCGGTCCGGGTGCGATCGCCTTCCCGATCTCGGCCTTGCTGTGGTGCGCCCTGAGCTATTCACCGTTCCTGCTTTCGCTGTTGACCCTGACCGCAGGAAGCACGTTGATCGTGGCGGTTGCGCAGAACCTCATGCACTTCAGCATGCCGCAGAGCCAGGCCGGAGTGACCGCCTTGATGTCCGCACGGCTGGGCATCGCCATGCTGGTGCTCGGCCCGTTGATCGTGGCGTGTATCAGCCACGCCAACCGCGCGCTGCTGGCGCGCCTGGCTCACCAGGCGAACGTCGATCACCTCACCGGTGCCCTCACCCGTAGTGCTTTCACCCGACAAGCCAACGCCTTGCTGGAAGGTCGTCGACAGCACAGTCAGATGCTGCCTTTGACCCTGATGATGCTCGACATCGACCATTTCAAGGCGATCAACGACCGCCATGGCCATGCGGTTGGAGATCAGGTTCTGCGTGAATGCGCCCAGGTACTGCAGGCGCAGTTGCATGACGGCGAACTGCTTGCCCGCCTGGGCGGCGAGGAGTTCGCAATCATCGTGCCGGGGCTGCTCCCGGAACAGGCCAGCTTCACCGCCGAACGCTTGCGCCGCGCCGTTCAGGAATTGCAGGTGCGTGGGGGCGAAGAGCAACTACGCGTCACCGTGAGCATCGGCATCAGCGGTTGCAGCGATCAGCGACCGGCCTCCAGCCTGGACAACCTGCTGGCCGACGCCGACCAAGCGCTGTATCGGGCCAAGGCGCAAGGTCGCAACCGGGTGGAGCAGGCCCAGCGCCAGGTGATTTGAATCGTCGGCCGCCTGAGCCGTATCAGGAGCCGTCACGCCGCTGAGCTAGCCCTCACACGCTGTACAAATTCTGCTCAATCTAACGAAGCCCGCTCCCCCTCTGGTCTCCAGCGCTTTATCCACAGACCTGCCCACGTTTTCTGTGGACAGAATTCCCAGGCAGGAGAACGACTTATCGCACAGCGTCCGTCGCTGATGCTTTTCAGTGAGACAGCTTCACGCACAAACACCGCGAGCCCGTCTCAACCAGAGACAGGCTCGAAAGGCTGTAGTAAAGGGAGTTTCAACTCGGAGGAATGGTGCCCAGCAGGCCAATCGCAATTGTCAGCAGCAGGAAACCACCCAGGAAAAACGCAAGCTTGCCCATTGGAACCTCGAGACAGTAGGGACTGATTGGCGGAGCTGCCCACTACGGTTGCGGTGCAGCCCTGCTTGCCCTGCGCATGATGCTTGGCACTGCAGGGCTTGAGGGCTATTGTCAGGCCTGCACTGATACGGTTACAGATTCAGCTTTGCGGAAAAAAAGCATATCAGATGCCGTGCGGCACACGCCTTTCAGTCCAGTCGACGCAACTTGTGCATCGGCAGCCAGCCCAGCTCGCCATTGCGCTGCCTGCGGCACCACAACCAGCCATTGAGCGGCCGCAACCCGACCATGACCTGACCGGGATCGACGTCCAACTCATGCGCCGAATACGGCTCCAACGACCTGCCCTCGCCGACTCCCAGGCGCTCTATCACCTGCGCTGGTACCCATCCCGCCTCCTGACCTGCACAGTGGCACAGGTACCAGTCCTCCCAGCCTTTGTCTCCCTCATAGCGCTGACCGATCTGCAAGCGCACGCCCTGTGCGAAGCTGATGGGTTTCGGATACTCGCTGCGATGCCTTTCGATGACCACGTAGTTCACACGCCACTCCTTGGCTGAATGAGAAGATGCCCAACGTCGGTTTACAGTGCCATGACCATATCGTGCCAGGCCATCCCGCCATGCTCGGAGCTGGACGGCTGCACATAGCGATAGCCCATCTTTTCGTAAAGACCAACATGTCGATCCTTACACATCAGATGAATGGTCGACTTGCCGCGCTCGCGCATCTGCTCGACGAAGCGCGCCATCAACTGCGCAGCCAGTCCACGCCCCTGGAACGCCGGATCGACCACCACCGACATGATCACCACATTGGCAGCCTGCGCATCATGCCCGATCAGTTCTTTGAACGCCTCGTCGGACATCACGACGTCATGGGCGCAACCACTGTTGATGAAGCCGGCGATCTGGCCGTCCAACTCCAACAGCAAAAACCCTTCAGGGTACTGAGCGATACGGGTGGCGATCTTTTCACGGGTGGCGGCTTCATCGCCTTCGTATGCGCGGGTTTCTATCTGGTAGCAGCGATCCGTGTCGGCAGGCGTGGCGCAGCGCAAACGAATGGCGGTCATGACGTTTTCCCTGGTGCGAATTTCGGAGGTCGACATCCTAACCGCAGCGGCCCCGTCATGCATCGCCATATGCCGCGAAGGCCTGCTTATAGTGGTTGATAGCTCAGTGCTATGTATCGATAATCTCGCGCCTTAACCTGCTAGCAAGGATCTGCTGTGAAAAAACTCTACTTGACCCTGCCGTTCTGTGCCCTTCTGCTACAAGGCTGCGGTGTAACCATGGCCCGCTACGAACCTGACTTCCAGAACGTTCAGCAACTGAAGCAGCATGCCCCCTTGCAACCTGTGCGCGACGCTCAAGTCAACGCCGATGCCGGACAGGATTCGCTGAGGGTTCGCCTGAATCCGATCTCGTCACCCATTGGCAGTATCCCTGCGCATGTTCAAACGGCTATCAACGACGAGTTGCGCCGCGCAGGCCTGCTCGATCCCCAGGCGGACCGCGAGTTGCACGTCCAGTTGATCAAGAGCCAACTGACTGCCGGCCTTGCCAATGGCGAAGGTGAACTGGCTGCCCGATTTACCCTTCGCCGAGGCGGACAGGTCGTTTATGAGGCGACCAAAGACGTGACCCGCGAATGGGATAGCAGCTTCTTCGGTCCAATTGCCATCCCGGCCGCTGCCAACAACTACAACCCAATGTTGCAGGCACTACTCAAGAGTTTGTACAGCGACCCGCAATTCATCCGGGCGATGAAATAGGCCTACGCCCTCAAGAAAAAGAGCCGCAAAAGCGGCTCTTCTTGTATCAGGCACGCGGTGTGCGGCCTTCAATCGACGAGTACTTGGTCCGATTCTTTTCAACCCAGCTTTTCAGCAGTGCGTTGACCTGACGGGCGAATGTATCACTCACAGCCGCCTTTGGTGTATTTCCCGCCAAAGGCAGGAACCAGATACCCATCCAAGTGTTGATAGCATCGTGGTTGGAAGACTTGGCCAGCGCCTGACCGCGATCATCCAGCGTTTCGAGCGTCATGGTGTACTGGTCGGTAGCCAGCGCGGGAATGATCGTCAGGGTCAAGCCGCTGATGAACGCAAATACCGCTTGTCCACCACTCGGCGTGTGGTTGTAGACCTTCAATCGTAAACGGTCATCACCCGGTTGACGCTCGAACTCATCGAGTGTCACCCGACCGAACAGGCCAGATTCAGTGAGGATACGTTTGAGCTCGGGCTTGAGCATGTCTCGAGCTTGAGGCACTTCGTTGGCCTTGGCATTACCAGGGTCTCCCTGGAAGAAGTCGAAGTCTACATAGACGTTCGGCTTGTTCGAGTAGCTGGCCATCGAAGGCAAGTCTACGTGGGGTACTTCATCCTTGGTGAAACTGGCACATCCACCCAGCGTGACGACCATCGCCAGCCCCAGGGCTTTCACAAATTGCATATCGACTTCCTTGCTTGATGACTACGACCCCTTTGAAGGGGGCTGCATTCTAGAAGGTTGGACGAAAAATGCAAAATCATGCCGTCTAAGTTTTGGCTGAGTAGGACAACAGAGCGAGGGCCTGAGAAATAAGGCCCTCTCTTTTTAGAAAGTCAGTTAGTAATTAGAAGATCCAGACTAGTGTAGTCACACTGATAATCCGTTTTTTTGTCAATGATCAGATAAAGCGAATCAGAGCTGGTGACAGCAATAGAATCGGCTTTGATGATAGCGCTACCACCGTTTGCAATCACGCCGGTCTTGATGGGAGTGTCATTGAGATTCAAAAACCAAGCCACGCCATCGCCACAAGCATCGTGCAAATCATTTATTCTGCCTAGCAAATTGACAGCTCCAGAAACTGGGCTTGCCCAGCGGACAATGACCTGCGAATTCACGCCAGGATGGGTAGCTACGTCCCCCTGTTTGAAGGTGAAGCTTTTCCCGGAACCGGTGAAAACAAACGATTTCTTGATGCTAAGGAAAGCCGAACCCGCTGCCACGTCACGCCAGCAAGTCACATTGTTGTCATTGCACTGGTCAGCTGAGAACGATGGGAAAGGCGTGTAGTTAGCTTCAGCATTGACAGAAGATTTATTCTGCAAGAATGACCACGGAGACCCTGCAGGCTTAGCTTCGGTCATCAGGTACATGTCCCGAGCCAGATTCCACGATTGTGCAGTTGCTGCCCACGCGGACGATACCGCTGTAGCTGATAGCAGTGGAATCGCAATAGCCAAAGCTTTCAAATTTTTCATATGACACCTCGATATCGGACAAAGAAAGTGATGCAGCCGCATGTATGAGGATGCATTCATTTCGCTCTATGGCGATGACTCGAGGCTCGAGGGCCTTCGCTAGAAATGCTCAGAATAGCTTTCCAGGACCAACTGATGCGTGACTAGGCTGTGAGCATGCTCGCACAAAAAAACTGTATGTACAACCAGTACTATTTGCAAATTTTTATGACGCGTGACAAGCAGTGGAGCTTGAATGTGTCCAAAGCAGATCGTATGACAAAAGCGTTTAGATCCAGCGAGATCTGAGTGAGCTATCGCTGTAGTCGGTGGTCCCTGAGGGGGAAGGCTTAAGTCGATCCATCGGATGGATAAAAACGCAAAAGCCCTGACTAGTCAGGGCTTTTGGCAAAAAATATGGCGGAAGCGTAGAGATTCGAACTCTAGGATAGTTGCCCATCGACGGTTTTCAAGACCGTTGCCTTAAACCACTCGGCCACGCTTCCAGCGCGTTCAGCGGCGGCAATCATACCGTAATGAAACAAGCTGTCAAACTCTCTATGTCGCCGGTTGCGAAGGCTCTGTTATGATCTTTGCATCTGAACGTTTCAAACCCACAGGATCCACAGGAGTATCGCCATGCGCGAGCAGGATTACGCCGTACACCACGGCCAGCAGGTCGAGCAGCAGGAGGTCAGCAAGGTCCTGCGCAACACGTACAGTCTGCTGGCTCTCACGCTTGCCTTCAGCGGTGTCATGGCCTTCGTCGCCCAGCAGATGCGCGTCGGCTACCCGAACGTGTTCGTGGTGCTGATCGGCTTCTACGGTTTGTTCTTCCTAACTGCCAAGCTGCGCGATTCGGTCTGGGGCCTGGTCTCCACCTTCGCCCTCACCGGCTTCATGGGCTTCATTCTCGGGCCGATCCTCAACCGCTATCTCGGCATGGCCGGCGGCGCTGAAGTCGTCAGCTCGGCGTTTGCCATGACCGCGCTGGTGTTCGGTGGTCTTTCCGCCTACGTACTGATCACGCGTCGCGACATGAGCTTCCTCAGTGGCTTCATCACTGCGGGCTTCTTCGTACTGCTGGGCGCCGTTGTAGCGAGCTTCTTCTTCCAGATCAGCGGTCTGCAACTGGCGATCAGCGCGGGCTTCGTGCTGTTCTCCTCGGTCTGCATTCTGTTCCAGACCAGCGCCATCATCCATGGCGGTGAGCGTAACTACATCATGGCGACCATTAGCCTGTATGTTTCGATCTATAACCTGTTCATCAGCCTGCTGCAGCTGTTTGGCATCATGGGTCGTGACGACTGATCGACGTTAGCTAATCGCCAGGAAAGCCCGCTTCGGCGGGCTTTTTCATACCCACTCTCCTCTATCCCTTCTTCTCCCTGCCCCGTAGAATGCGTTCCTTTTTTGCTTCCGGGCGTTTCCCATGAGCTCAAACGAACACGAGCCAGGTGCCGCAGCGCCTGCCAACGAACTGGTTCTCGGCCTCGAGGACAAGCCGAAACTGATGATAGGCCTACTGGCTGCGTTGCAGCATCTGCTGGCGATCATCGTGCCGATCGTGACCCCGGGTCTGCTGATCTGCCAAGCACTGGGCGTGTCGGCGCGGGACACCAACCTCATCGTATCCATGTCCCTGGTCATCTCCGGCATCGCCACCTTCGTTCAGTGCAAACGCTTCGGCCCCTTCGGTGCCGGACTGCTGATCGTGCAGGGCACCAGCTTCAACTTCGTCGGACCACTGATCGCCGGTGGCGCGCTGATGGTCAAGCAGGGCACCCCCGTCGAGGGCGTGATGGCAGCGATCTTTGGCGTAGTGATCGCCGGCTCGTTCGTAGAGATGGGCGTGTCGCGCATCCTGCCGTTCATCAAGCGTCTTATCACGCCGCTGGTGACCGGTATCGTAGTGCTGATGATCGGCCTGACCCTGATCAAGGTCGGTCTGATCAGCATGGGTGGCGGCTTTGCAGCGATGGGTAATGGCACCTTCGCCACTGGCGAGAACCTGCTGCTGTCAGGCGTAGTACTGGCAATCATCGTGGTGCTCAACCGTGTGCCAATGGTGTGGATGCGCAGCTGCGCCATCGTCATTGCCTTGGCGGTTGGCTATGCCCTGGCGGGCTATCTGGGCCGTCTGGACTTCACCGGCATGCATCAGGCCGCAGTGTTCCAGGTTCCACTACCTCTGCACTTCGGCCTGGGTTTCTCCTGGGCGCTGTTCATTCCGATGCTAGTGATCTACCTGGTGACCTCGCTTGAAGCTATCGGCGATGTGACGGCCACCAGCAAGGTTTCACGCCAGCCGGTCCAGGGACCGCTCTGGATGCAGCGGATCAAGGGCGGGGTACTGGTCAACGGCGCTAACTCTCTGCTGGCCGGGCTGTTCAACACCTTCCCCAGTTCGATCTTTGCGCAAAACAACGGGGTGATTCAGCTCACCGGCATTGCCAGCCGCCACATTGGCGTCTGGATCGCGTTTATGCTGGTGCTCCTGGGACTGTTCCCAGCCGTGGCGGGAGTCATCCAGGCAGTGCCTGAACCGGTACTGGGCGGGGCGGCAATGGTAATGTTCGGTGCGGTCGCAGCCTCCGGTATCAATATCCTGGCCAGTACACATCTGGACCGTCGGGCGCTGTTGATCATCGCCGTGTCACTGGCGCTCGGGTTGGGCGTTGCGCAAGTGCCGGAATTCCTGGCCCATATGCCCGCGGCCCTGCGTAACGTACTGGAATCGGGCGTGGCCACCGGCGGTATTTGTGCCCTGGTGTTGAACTGGTTCCTGCCGGACACCCACGCACGCACTTGATCTATGCGTGCTCCAGACAAGGCCCGCGCCCACAGGTGCGGGCTTTTTGCTTTATCATGAGCGCATTTCCTTGCCCGAGCTTTCCATGAAATTCGCCATCGCGGTGTTTTCTCCAGCCCATGCGCCCTCCTCGCGCCGCGCGCTACGCTTCGCTGAAGCGGTGCTGGACGGCGGGCACCAGATTACCCGGCTGTTCTTCTATCAAGACGGCGTCCACAGCACTTCGAATTCCATCGTTTTCCCTCAGGATGAACGGGATGTGGCCGCACAGTGGCGCACGTTCGTCAGCGATCATCATCTCGACGCTGTGGTCTGCATCGCGGCTGCACTGCGCCGGGGTGTGCTCGACGAAGCAGAGGCCAACCGCTACCAACGCCCTGCCGTGAACCTGTCTGAGCCTTGGGAGTTGTCCGGTCTTGGGCAACTGCATGAAGCTGCGCAAGTAGCGGACCGCCTGGTTTGTTTCGGAGGCGATTGAAATGGCCAAGTCCCTATTGATCATCACCCGCCAGGCTCCTTGGGCAGGTATGACCGCACGCGAAGCACTGGACATCGCCCTAGCCGGGGGCGCCTTCGATTTGCCAATCGGCATGCTGTTTCTCGATGATGGCGTGTTCCAGCTCGCCAGCGGCCAGCAACCGGCAGCGCTGCAGCAGAAAAATCTCGCGGCCAACCTGCAAGCGCTGCCGATGTTTGGCGTCGACGAGTTGTTCGCCTGCACGCGTAGCCTGCAAGCGCGCGGATTGGATCCCCACTCGTTGGAATTGCGTGTGCAGGCACTCGACGATGCAGCCCTGTCAGCCCTTATCGCCCGATTCGATCAAGTGATAACGCTCTGATGAAAACATTACACGTCATTAGCCATTCCCCCTTCGGTGATAGCCGCCTGACCAGTTGCCTGCGACTACTGGGCACCCAGGACGCATTGCTGCTGTGCGGTGATGCAACGTACGCCCTCAAGACCGATAGCGAACCCTTCCGCGCGCTGCAGTCCGCAGGCCTGGAGGGCCGCCTGTTCGCGCTTGATGAAGACCTGCAAGCCCGTGCCATTTGTGGCGAGCCCGCACAGGCTGTGGACTACCCAGCCTTCGTCGAACTCTCGCTGCACTACGATAAGGTCAACACCTGGTTATGAGCATCCTGACTGCTGGCGATCGCACCATTGGGTTGGACAAGGATGGCTTCCTGCTCGATCTGCAAGCGTGGTCCACCGACGTCGCCGAAGTGCTGGCCGCACGAGAAGGTATCGTCCTCAGTGCGGAACACTGGGAAGTCCTCGAACTGCTGCGTCAGTTCTATGAGGAGTACCAACTCTCTCCCGCTACCCGTCCGTTGATCAAGTACGCAGCGCTGAAACTCGGCCCGGACAAGGGCAATAGCCCCCACCTGAACCGTCTGTTCAAGGGCACCCCTGCGAAATTGGCCGCCAAGCTAGCCGGCCTGCCCAAGCCGACCAACTGCATATGAGCGAGCCGATGAACCCGACCCCGCTTAACGTGCACACGCCGGCCGAACACCCCTTCGCCGAGTTCGTGCGCATTCTTGGCAAGGGCAAGCGCGGCGCGCGCGGCCTGACCCGCGAAGAAGCCCGCGCAGCGATGACGATGCTGCTCGAAGGCAAGGTCGAGGATACCCAGCTCGGCGCGTTCCTCATGCTGCTGCGACATAAGGAAGAAAGTCCGGAGGAGCTGGCAGGCTTCACCCAAGCGCTGCGCAGCCAGGTGCAAGCACCACCCCTAGCGGTCGACCTGGACTGGCCAAGCTACGCCGGCAAGAAGCGTCACCTGCCGTGGTATCTGCTCGCGGCCAAGTGCCTGGCCAACACCGGCGTGCGCATCTTCATGCACGGAGGCGGCGCTCATACCGCCGGGCGCTTGTATACCGAGCAGTTGCTCGGGCTGCTCGATATCCCTCTGTGCCGCGACTGGCAAGCGGTAGCCAACAGCCTTGACCAGCGCGGCCTGGCATTCGCCCCCTTGCAAGACTGGGCACCGCAACTGCAGCGCATGATCGACCTGCGCAATACCTTGGGCCTGCGTTCACCCATCCACTCGCTGGCCCGTGTACTCAATCCGCTCGGCGCTCGCCGCAGCCTACAGAGTATTTTCCACCCGGGTTACCAGGCCGTTCACCGCGAAGCCAGTCGACTGCTCGGTGACTCCGCGCTGGTAATCAAGGGCGATGGCGGTGAGATCGAGGTCAATCCAGACGTTGTCAGCCATCTTTATGGCACCGATGACAGCCTGGCCTGGGACGAGGAATGGCCAGCATTAAGCGCCCAGCGTCACGTCAAACCGGCAAGCCTGGACCCACACCACTTGCTGGCGGTCTGGCGCGCAGAGGCGCATGACAGCTACGGCGAGTTGGCAGTCATAGCGACCATCGCCCTCGCGCTACGTGGGCTCGGACAAGACCGTGAGCAGGCCTTCAGTAACGCCCGAGAGGCTTGGCAGGCGCGCAATACATCTGATTAATCGATCAAAAGCAGGCGATCTTTGCACTGATCGCTCGAACGATATTCCATAGACTGGTCTCCAATCACCAATGACTGGCTATTGGAGCGCTCACATGGGCCTTTTGATCGATGGCCGCTGGCATGACCAGTGGTACGAAAACAGCAAGGACGGCGCTTTTCGCCGCGAAGACTCGCAACGCCGCGGCGCGTTGCCAGCTGCCGAAGCGGGACGCTATCACCTGTACGTTTCGCTGGCGTGCCCCTGGGCCCATCGCACCCTGATAATGCGCACCCTCAAAGGCTTGCAACCCTTGATCGACGTTTCGGTGGTCAGTTGGTTGATGGGCGAGCATGGCTGGACCTTTGACACCGCGCAGGGCTCGACCGGCGATGCGCTCGATGGATTGCAGTACCTCTACCAGCGCTACACATCGGACGATCCGCACTACAGCGGCCGCGTTACGGTGCCGGTACTGTGGGACAAGCAAGAGCAGCGCATCGTCAACAACGAGTCGGCGGAAATCATCCGCCTCTTCAACACCGCCTTCGACGCACTGACCGGCAACCGACTGGATCTCTATCCCGAGATGCTGCGCAGCACCATCGACGCGCTGAACGAACGCATTTACCCGGCCGTGAACAACGGCGTTTACCGGGCAGGCTTTGCCACTACCCAGCACGCCTACGAGGAAGCGTTCGACGCGGTGTTCGACGAGTTGGATCATCTGGAAACACTGCTGGACACGCGCCGGTACCTGGCCGGTGAGTACCTGACCGAAGCCGATGTACGATTGTTCACAACGCTGGTGCGTTTCGACGCCGTGTACCATGGCCACTTCAAATGCAACCTGCGTCGCGTAGCCGATTACCACAACCTCTCGAACTGGCTACGAGAGCTGTATCAGTGGCCAGGAATCGCAGATACCGTGGATATGCAGCATATCCAGAATCACTATTACCTCAGCCACAAGACCATCAATCCCAATGGCATCGTACCCAAGGGACCGCAGCAAGATTTCGGCTTGCCACATGACCGGACGCGGTTACCGGGTAATGGCATTTTTGAAGGGTAGAACCTAACGGGGCCGCTCGACGGCCCCGTTAGAATTCAGCTGCTTTGTGCGCCTTCGAACCATGCCAGTTTTTCGCGCAGCTGTACCACCTCGCCCACAATCACCAGCGTTGGAGCGTGGACGTCGTGTCGGGCCACCAACTCAGGCAGGTCGGCCAAGGTGCCGGTGAACACCCGCTGGTTGCGCGTCGTGCCTTGCTGTACCAGCGCCGCTGGTGTGCCGGGGGCTCGCCCATGGCGGATCAGTTCGGCGCAGATAGCCGGTAGCCCGACCAGTCCCATGTAGAACACTACCGTCTGCGCAGGCGCGACCAAGTCAGTCCACGGCAGGTTGCTGGTGCCATCTTTGAGATGGCCAGTGACGAAACGCACCGATTGGGCGTGATCGCGATGGGTCAGCGGAATGCCGGCATACGCCGAACAGCCGCTGGCTGCGGTAATCCCAGGCACAACCTGAAACGGAATACCCTCTGCTGCGAGCTCTTCGATTTCCTCGCCACCGCGCCCGAAAATGAATGGGTCGCCGCCTTTCAGGCGTAATACACGCTTGCCTTGACGGGCCAGATCGACTAGCAGGCGATTGATCTGCTCCTGGGGCACCGCGTGTTCTGCCCGGCGCTTGCCGACATAGATACGTTCTGCGTCGCGCCTGCACATGTCGATGATGGCCGGAGCCACCAGGCGGTCATACAGCACGACATCAGCCTGCTGCATCAGCCGCAAGGCACGGAAGGTCAACAGATCGGGATCGCCAGGACCGGCGCCGACCAAGTACACCTCACCCCCTTGCTGAACAGGCGCACCGTCGACCATCGCCTGCAACAGACGCTCAGCCTCCGCCCCCTGCCCGGCCAATTGACGTTCGGCGATCGGACCTTGGAACACGGTTTCCCAGAAGCCCCGCCGCTGGTTGACGTCCGGATAGAGACCTTTGACCTTGTCACGAAAACGCGCGGCCAAACCCGCCAGCTCACCGTAAGCCGACGGAATCCAGGCCTCGAATTTGGCGCGAATCAGACGTGCCAGTACGGGCGCGTCGCCGCCACTGGACACCGCGATTACCAGCGGCGAACGATCGACGATTGCCGGGAAGATCACAGTGCACAGCGCCGGAGCATCCACCACATTGACCGGCAGGTTCATGGCCTGCGCATCGGCCGACACCTGAGCGTTAAGAGCTGCATCGTCGGTGGCCGCGATCACCAGCCGACAACCTTCCAGGTCGCCAACCTGGTAGCCGCGCACCCGCACCTCTCCGCCGCCTTCCCTGGCCAGCGTAGCGAGCTGACCATCGACCTCAGGCGCCACTACGCGTAGCAGGCCGCCGGCCTCTGCCAACAGACGCGCCTTGCGCAAGGCGATCTCGCCGCCGCCGACAACCAGCACCCACCCGCCCTGCAACCGGTGGAACAGTGGCAGGTATTTCATTTAGCGAATGACCTCGACGCCGCCCATGTAGGGCTTGAGTACCTCTGGCACGCGAATCGACCCGTCAGCCTGCTGGTAATTTTCCAGCACCGCAACCAGCGTACGGCCCACGGCCAGGCCCGAGCCATTGAGGGTGTGCACGAGCTCCGGCTTGCCAGTCTCCGGGTTGCGCCAGCGCGCTTGCATGCGTCGAGCCTGGAAATCGCCGCAGTTGGAGCAGGAGCTGATCTCGCGATACTTGCCCTGGCTAGGCACCCAGACTTCGAGGTCATAGGTTTTCACTGCACTGAAGCCCATGTCCCCGGTGCACAGCGCCAATACTCGGTAAGGCAGTTCGAGTAATTGCAGGACGCGTTCGGCGTTGGCGGTCAGGCCTTCCAGCGCCTCCATGGACTTACCCGGTTCGACGATCTGTACCATCTCGACCTTGTCGAACTGATGCTGACGAATCATGCCGCGCGTATCACGACCCGACGCACCCGCTTCGCTGCGGAAACAGGGAGTGTGCGCAACGAACTTGATCGGCAGTTGCTTGGCGTCGAGGATTTCGCCGGAAACGATGTT
Source organism: Pseudomonas boreofloridensis (assembly GCF_030580795.1). Taxonomy (NCBI): domain Bacteria; kingdom Pseudomonadati; phylum Pseudomonadota; class Gammaproteobacteria; order Pseudomonadales; family Pseudomonadaceae; genus Pseudomonas; species Pseudomonas boreofloridensis. The sequence goes on from NZ_JAUQOQ010000001.1 coordinate 125,078, forward strand.
GGTCAGCGACACTTCGGCGGTAGGGATCAGGTAGAAGTCAGCTTCACCTTCACGGCTGATCTTGAACAGGTCTTCCTCGAACTTCGGCAACTGACCGGTACCTTGCAATGCCGGAGCCTGAACCAGGTACGGGGTGTAGGCCTCTTCGTAGCCATGCTCGCTGGTGTGCAGATTGATCATGAACTGCGCCAGGGCTCGATGCAGGCGAGCGATCGGACCGCGCAGCAAGGCGAAACGAGCGCCGGACAGCTTGGCGGCGGTCTCGAAGTCCAGACCGCCACTGATCTCGCCAAGGGCAACGTGATCCTTGATATCGAAATCGAATTCAGGCGCTGTACCCCAGCGACGCACCTCGACGTTGGCCTCTTCGTCCGGGCCGACGGGTACGCTGGCATCAGGCAAGTTGGGGATAGTCAGCACGATGCCGTCCAGCTCGGCCTGGATCTCGTCCAGTTCGGTCTTGCCGGCGGCCAGCTCGTTGGCCATGCGCTCGACATCCGCCATCAGCGGCGCAATGTCTTCGCCCTTGGCCTTGGCCTGGCCGATGGACTTGGAGCGGGCATTACGCTCGGCCTGCAGCTGCTCGGTGCGGGTCTGCACCGATTTGCGACGCTCTTCCAGTGATTCGATGCGCGCGACATCCAGGCTGAAGCCACGGGAGGCCAGGCGATCCGCCACTTCCTGAAGTTGGCCGCGTAACAGTTTGGCATCGAGCATATCGTTCTCTCGTTATATGAAGGTGTTGGTTCAGATTCGGGTCAGAGCGAGGCCAGCCCAGGTCGCGAGCAGGCCGCCCAGTACACTGGCGGCGGCGTAGCCGAATGCCAGCGGCGCCTGTCCGCTTTCGAGCAGGCGCACGGTGTCCAGTGAAAAGGACGAAAAGGTGGTCAGGCCACCGACGAAGCCGACGATCAGTCCAGCCCGTACCTCGATAGGCACGCCCGGCTTGTTGAGGAACACGCCGTAGAGCACGCCGATGATCAGGCAGCCCACCAGATTGACCGCAAGCGTAGCGAGATAGAAGTGCCGTGGCCAGTGGGCATTGACCCAGTTACCTGCAGCGAAGCGCAGCAAAGTGCCGACAATGCCCGCAGCGCTGACCGATACGACGAGTGCAATCACGTTTTTCTCCGTTGCCGTGGACTGTTGCGATCCAGTTCGGCCAAGTGGCGCAGCTTTTCGCCGATCTTCAGTTCCAGGCCGCGCGGCACCGGCTGGTAATAGGGCCGCGGCGCCAAGGCATCGGGGAAGTAGTCCTCACCTGCCGCATAGGCATCCGGCTCATCGTGGGCATAGCGGTATTCATCGCCATAGCCCAACTGCTTCATCAGCTTGGTCGGTGCGTTACGCAAATGTAACGGAACCTCCAGCGAACCGTGCTCGGAAGCCTCCCGCAGCGCCGTCTTGAAACCCATGTACACGGCATTGCTCTTGGGCGCACACGCCAGGTAGGTAATGGCCTGGGCCACCGCCAACTCACCCTCGGGGCTGCCTAGCCGCTCCTGTACGTCCCAGGCCGCCAGACACAGGCTCAGTGCACGTGGATCGGCATTACCGATGTCCTCGCTGGCCATGCGCACCACACGACGGGCGATGTACAGCGGATCGCAACCGCCATCGAGCATCCGCGCGAACCAATACAGCGCGCCGTCAGGATTGGAACCGCGAACCGACTTGTGCAGTGCCGATATCTGGTCATAGAACGCCTCGCCACCCTTGTCGAAGCGCCGTCGACTATCACCGAGCAGACTCTGCAGCATCTGCACATCGATCTCGCTGCCGTCTTCGGCAAGGTCCGAGGCATTTTCCAGGAAGTTGAGCATGCGCCGACCGTCACCGTCGGCAGCGGCCATGAGCATGGCGAAGGCTTCATCTCCGACTCGTAGATTGCGCTTGCCCAATCCACGCTCTTCACTCAGGGCGCGATCGACCAGTTTGCGCAGAGCGGCTTCGTCCAGACTCTTGAGTACATAGACACGCGCCCGCGACAGCAAGGCGTTGTTCAACTCGAAGGAGGGGTTCTCGGTGGTGGCGCCGATGAACAGCAGGGTGCCGTCTTCCACATAGGGCAAGAAAGCGTCCTGCTGGGACTTGTTGAAGCGGTGCACTTCATCGACGAATAGAATTGTGCGTCGACCATACTGACCGGCTTGCTGCTTGGCCACTTCCACGGCCTGACGAATCTCCTTGACCCCGGCCAGCACAGCCGACACGGTTTCGAAATGCGCGTCGCAAAACTGCGCCAGCAGCCGCGCCAAGGTGGTCTTGCCGACCCCAGGCGGCCCCCAGAAGATCATCGAATGCAGAGCACCCTGCTCCAGTGCCTCGCGCAGCGGCTTGCCGCGCGCCAGCAGGTGCTCCTGGCCCACGTACTCGTCCAGGTTGGACGGACGCAATCGGGCTGCCAGCGGCTGGGCGACAGGCTCGCTTCGAAACAGGTCCATGGTGCCTCGCGTTACTCCTGGATGACGTCAGCGCCGTCCGGGATCTTGAACTGGAACGTGCTCGCCGGGATCTCCTGGTTGGCCCTGACCCCATTGAACAGAATATTGGTGCGCTGGCCGACGCTGTCGATCAGTTGCATGTCATTGATCAGCCCCTTGCGGAAAGAAATACGCAAGGAGTCGAACAACGTGTCCTTGGTCTTGGGCTTGAGGGTGAAATCCATGACCTCGCCCTGCTCCTTGGAAACGATATCGAAACTCTGGCTGATCTTGGACACATCACCGGACAACAGTAACGCCGGCGTCTGGCTCAGGCGCACATCAAGCTTCTTCACCGTGGCCTGCTCCAGATCCGGGTCCCACAGGGTAACTTTCTGACCATCGGAAACCACGACTTGCTCTTGTGGAGCATCCGTATGCCAGTAGAACAGGCCAGGACGTTTGACCGTCATCTTCCCTTTAGTCTCCTGCAGACTCGTGCCGCTGGCATCTAGGGTCAGTTGGGAAAAATTGGCCTCGATGGTCTGGGATTTTTCCAGCAACTGGGTCAGGCGCTGTACGTCTTGCTCACCGGCGTAAGCGGTGAGCGGGCCCAGGGTCAGGGCAGAAACCAACAGCATGCGAATTGCGCGCATGGGAGTCCTCATTGAGCAGTGGATAGGCCGGACACGATGTTTCGCACCCGGCAAGACAATCATCAATCGCGCGGGCCGCCCGGAGCTATCACTTCCCGCGAGCCGTTGCTGTTCATTGGAGTGACCACGCCGGCCATCTCCATCGCCTCGATCATCCGCGCGGCACGGTTGTAGCCGATCTTGAGCTTGCGCTGTACTGCCGAAATGGACGCCCGGCGACTTTCCAGCACGAACTGCACAGCTTCGTCATAGAGCGCGTCGGTTTCCGAGTCGTCGCCATCGCCACCTCCACCGCCGCCCTCGAAACCGCTACCGGCTTCCTCGACGCCGTTGAGGATATCGTCGTTGTAATCAGGGGCACCGCGCAACTTCCAGGCCTCTACAACGCGGTGAACCTCGTCGTCGGAAACGAATGCACCGTGAACGCGGATGGGCAGACTGGTACCCGGCGGCATGTAGAGCATGTCGCCATGGCCGAGCAGTTGTTCGGCGCCGCCCTGGTCGATGATAGTCCGCGAGTCGATCTTGCTCGACACCTGGAACGCCATACGCGTAGGAATGTTGGCCTTGATCAGGCCAGTGATCACATCGACCGACGGACGCTGTGTAGCGAGAATCAAATGAATGCCGGCTGCACGCGCCTTCTGGGCGATACGGGCAATCAGCTCTTCGACCTTTTTGCCGACGATCATCATCATGTCGGCAAATTCGTCGACCACCACCACGATAGTCGGCAGGGTTTTCAGCGCCGGTGGTTCGTCCTCCATGCTTTCACGGCGGTACAGCGGATCGTGGATGACCTCACCGGCGTCCTGGGCGTCTTTGACCTTGCGGTTGAAGCCGGCCAGGTTACGTACGCCCATCGCAGCCATCAGCTTGTAGCGGCGCTCCATCTCGGCGACGCTCCAACGCAGAGCGTTGGCGGCGTCCTTCATGTCGGTGACGACCGGGCACAACAAGTGCGGAATGCCTTCGTAAATCGACAGCTCGAGCATTTTCGGGTCGATCATGATCAGCCGCGCATCTTCCGGGCTCGACTTGAACAGGATCGACAGGATCATCGCGTTGACACCCACCGACTTACCCGAACCGGTGGTACCCGCCACCAGCAAATGCGGCATCTTGGCCAAGTCCGTGATGACCGGCTTGCCGCCGATGTCATGGCCCAGCGCCAGCGTGACGGGCGACTTCTGCTCGTCATACTGAGGCGTGGACAACACCTCGGAGAAACGCACCATCTGACGATTTTCGTTGGGAATTTCGATACCGACGGTAGTCTTTCCGGGAATGACCTCCACCACCCGCACGCTGGTCACTGCCAGCGAGCGCGCGAGGTCCTTCGCAAGGTTGGCGATGCGGCTGACCTTGACCCCGGCAGCTGGCTGGATTTCGTAGCGAGTGATCACCGGCCCCGGGTGGATCGAGTCTACGGAAACGTCGACCCCGAACTCCTTGAGCTTGATCTCCAGCAGATGCCCCACTCCAGCCAGGGACTCGGGCGAATACTCGATCTTTTTCTGTTCGGCAGGATCGAGAATCGAGATCGATGGGAGCGTTCCTTCCACGGCGCTATCGACGAACAGCGGCGCCTGTTTTTCTTTCATGACCCGCTTGCTGGGCTCGGGTGCCTTGACCGGTGCCGGCAGGTTGATCACCGGTGCGGGCTGCTGCTCGCGTTGTGCCACATGCTTGCTCAAGGATTCGTCACGTTCGATGATGCGTTCGCGCGCCTTGATCTGCTCGCGCTTGTCGACAACCACGGGCGCGACAACGTCCTCGACCTGCTCATCGACCTCGCGCAACTGCGCCACCAGCCGCTTGCGTTCGTTGCGCGCGGCCCACCAGCGCGACGCGGCGCCTTGGACCAGCTCGAACAGATCAAGGGTGATCTTGCCGGTCAGGTCCATGACCTTGAACCAGGACAAGTCGGTGAACACTGTCAGGCCGAACAGGAACAACGCGATGAACATCAAGGTGCTGCCCTGCACGTTCAGCAGGTTGCGCGCCAGTTCCCCAAGGCTCTCGCCCAGCGCACCGCCAGCCGAAAATGGAATACTGGCGGGCGGATGGAAATGAATGTGCGCCAGCGCTGCGCCCGACAGCACGAGAAATACCAAGCCGATCAGGCGCCAGGAGAACAGCCACCCACTCCATTGCCAGGGCTGGTGACGTTCACGGAAGATCTGCCAGGTCTTGATCGCCAGCAGCAAAGGAAAGATATAGGCAAAGTAGCCAAGCACCATGAACAGGATGTCGGCGAAGAACGCGCCGGCGCGGCCAGCAGCGTTCTGAACCTGATCGACATTGCTGGTGTGGGTAAAGCTTGGGTCGGATGTGTCGTAGGTCAGCAGTGCCATCCACAGGTACAGGCACAGCGCACCGACGGCAATCAGCGCGCCTTCCTTGAGGCGATAATGCAACTGCTGGCGCCATAGCGGCACTGGCAACGGAGTCGGGGATGCGGTGGATTTCTTCAAAACGCGTCTATTCCTGCGCTTGATGCGCGTTAAATAGTGATCGGGCCGGTGAATGGCCGACGAACCACTACTTTTAACATTACTGCCCGCCTGCCGCCATGGCGGCACGCCGCGTGGCGCATGGACGGGGGGCCGATTTCCATGGGTGCAATTTGAGCATGCATTTTGTTCTGTGACAAAGGCTTATGCTGTATTTTTGCACAGGTATGACAGCAAATGTCGGCGATGGTGCCAGATGCCCATCGGCTAGCGGTGAAACAGCTCGACGAGCCGCGCCACTCCTGCAGCCCAGCATGCTGCAACAGCCCAGACATTGACCTCGACGACGCCTGCCGCCATGCTCGCCACTCCCCTCCCCTACCGCCGAATCACCATGCTCACCTGGCTGACCCGCGACTCGCTGAACTTCCCACCCCTCAATAAAGCCCTCAACGAGCCCAACGGCTTACTCGCCGCGGGAGGCGATCTCACACCCGAGCGCCTGATTCAGGCCTACCGCCACGGCTGCTTCCCTTGGTATCAGGACGGACAGCCGATTCTGTGGTGGTCGCCCGATCCTCGCACCGTGCTGTTACCGGACGAACTTCACGTGTCCCGGTCGCTGGCCAAGCTGATGCGTCAGGGCCGCTACCAAGTCAGCTTCGACACCGATTTCGCCAGTGTAATCGCTGCGTGCGCCGCACCCCGTGATTACGCCGACGGCACCTGGATCACCGACAGCATGCAGGCGGCATACCGCGAGTTGCACCACCGCGGTATCGCTCATTCGGTCGAGGTACGCCAGGCCGGCGAACTGGTTGGCGGCCTATACGGCCTGGCCATGGGCCGCCTGTTCTTCGGCGAATCCATGTTCAGCCGCGCCGACAATGCCTCCAAGGTCGGTTTCGTGACGCTGGTTGAACGTCTGCGCGAAGCTGGCTTTGTGTTGATCGACTGCCAGATGCCCACCGATCACCTGCATAGCCTCGGCGCGCGCGCTATCAGCCGGAAGGCGTTCGCCGACTATCTGTCATGCCATCTCGACCACTCCTGCGACGCAGCCTGGGCGCGCTAGGCGACCGCCCAGAGCTGGCATACACTTAGAGCAACGTCTTGCCCAGGGGGCTATCATGACAGAGCTGGCGCGATTGAAGTTCTATGCCACTCAACCCCACTCCTGCAGCTACCTGCCCGATGAGCAGGCGACGACCCTGTTCCTGGACCCCAGCCAGCCCATGGACGTAAATGTGTATGCCGACCTGTCGGAAATGGGCTTTCGCCGCAGCGGCGATCATCTCTACCGACCTCACTGCCAGAGCTGCTCTGCCTGCGTACCGGCACGCATCCCCGCAGCACGCTTCGTGCCCAACCGCCAGCAGCGACGCATTCTCAAGCGCAATGAGGACCTTGTGGTCAGCCCCGCGCGACCGGCTTTCAAAGAAGAATATTTCGATCTGTATCGCCGCTACATCGAAACGCGCCACGCTGACGGCGACATGTACCCGCCCAGTCGCGACCAGTTCTCCACGTTTCTGGTACGCGACCTGCCCTTCAGTTGGTTCTACGAATTTCGCCTGCATGGTCGCCTGCTTGCAGTGGCGGTATGTGACCTGCTGCCCAATGGCCTATCGGCGGTGTATACCTTCTACGATCCAGATGAAGAGCGCCGTAGCTTGGGCCGCTTTGCCATCCTCTGGCAGATCGCTGAAACGCTACGCCAGGATCTGGAGGCGGTCTATCTTGGCTACTGGATCAAGAATTGTCAGAAGATGAACTACAAGATCCAATACCGCCCCATCGAGCTACTGATTAACCAGCGCTGGGTCAGCCTCAACTGAAAGCATTGGCTTGAAATACATTTTTCGGGCATAATCCACGCCACTTTTTTTGCCCGGTGCAGCTGCGCGTCGGGCCATCTCTGGACACCGAGGGTTTTACTGCATGTCGAAAGAAGACAGCTTCGAAATGGAAGGCAGTGTCGTCGACACCCTTCCAAACACCATGTTTCGCGTGGAGCTGGAAAACGGCCACGTTGTCACCGCGCACATTTCCGGAAAAATGCGCAAGAACTACATCCGCATCCTCACTGGCGACAAGGTCCGCGTCGAACTGACGCCTTACGACCTGAGCAAGGGCCGCATCACCTACCGCGCGCGCTAAGCTTCAGCCACAAAAAAGCCCGGCCAATGCGCCGGGCTTTTTTGTGCAGCCTACCAAAGCGCCAGGGCCGCACAGCGGCCCCTTTGCTCAAGCCACTTCGGCCGCAGTCTCGAAGTCGAACACCAGCTCGCCATCGCGCAGTTCCACATGCACCACGCCGCCATGCTCGGACAACTCGCCGAACAGGATCTCTTCAGCCAAAGGCCGCTTGATCTTGTCCTGAATGAGCCGCGCCATAGGTCGAGCCCCCATCTGCACGTCATACCCCTTGCTTGCCAGCCAACCGCGCGCCTCGTCACTGACCTCGAGCAGCACGCGTTTGTCTTCCAGTTGAGCTTGAAGCTCGATAAGGAACTTGTCGACGATGCTCTTGATCGTTTCGTGGCTCAAGCGACCGAACTGAATGATGGTATCCAGACGGTTGCGGAACTCCGGCGTGAAGCTCTTGCGAATGACCTCCATCGCGTCCGACGCGTGATCTTGATGGGTGAAGCCAATCGAAGCCCGCGACGCAGTTTCCGCCCCGGCATTTGTCGTCATGATCAGAATGACGTTACGGAAGTCCGCCTTGCGCCCATTGTTGTCGGTCAGGGTGCCATGGTCCATGACCTGCAGCAGCAGGTTGAAGACCTCCGGGTGAGCTTTCTCGATTTCATCGAGCAGCAACACGCAGTGCGGTTGTTTGGTGATGGCTTCGGTCAGCAGCCCACCCTGGTCGAATCCAACGTAACCAGGAGGCGCGCCGATCAAGCGCGATACAGTGTGCCGCTCCATGTACTCCGACATGTCGAAGCGCACCAACTCGACACCCAGTGCCTTGGCCAACTGCCTAGCAGCTTCGGTCTTGCCGACCCCCGTAGGGCCTGCGAACAGGAAGGAGCCCACGGGCTTGTCAGGTGCCTTCAGGCCTGCTCGCGACAGCTTGATCGCAGTCGACAGTGAATCGATTGCCGCATCCTGACCGAACACGGTGAGCTTCAGATCACGCTCAAGGTTGCGCAGCAGTTCCTTGTCGGAGCTGGTGACATGCTTTGGCGGGATACGCGCGATCTTGGCCACGATGTCCTCCACCTGCGGCACGTCGATACGCTTGACCCGGTTGGCCTCCGGCTGCAGGCGCTGGTAGGCACCGGCTTCGTCGATCACATCGATGGCCTTGTCCGGCATGTGCCGATCATTGATGTAGCGCGCAGCCAACTCGGCAGCCGCGCGAAGCGCCTCATCGCTGTATTCGATGTGATGATGACTCTCGAAGCGACCTTTCAACCCACGCAGAATGCCAACGGTGTCCTCCACGGAGGGCTCGCTGACGTCGACTTTCTGGAAGCGCCGCGCCAGCGCTCGATCTTTCTCGAAAATGCCACGGAACTCTTGGAAAGTCGTGGAGCCAATGCAGCGGATATCACCCGAAGACAGCAGCGGCTTGAGCAGGTTGGAGGCATCCATCACCCCACCGGATGCCGCACCAGCACCGATGATGGTATGGATTTCATCAATGAACAGGATGGCTTGAGGGCGCTTGCGCAGCTCACCAAGCAATGCCTTGAAACGCTTCTCGAAGTCGCCCCGGTACTTGGTGCCGGCCAACAGCGCGCCGAGATCCAGCGAATACACTACGCTTTGCGCCAGCAGGTCAGGCACCTGGCCATCGACGATACGCTTGGCCAACCCTTCTGCGATGGCCGTCTTGCCGACACCGGCTTCACCCACCAGCAGTGGATTGTTCTTGCGCCGACGCGCGAGGATCTGCGCAACCCGCTCGACTTCCTGCTCGCGCCCGACCAGGGGGTCGATGCGACCGGCACGGGCCAGCTCATTGAGATTGCTGGCATAGGCATCCAGCGGATTGCTCGACGAGGACGCTTCTGCGCCGTCCTCGTCCTGCATGTCCTGATCGCCTTCAGTATTCGGACCATGGCCCGGCACCTTGGAGATGCCGTGCGCGATGTAGTTGACCACATCGATCCGGGCCACGCTCTGCTGCTTGAGCAGGAACACCGCCTGGCTCTCCTGCTCACTGAAGATCGCGACCAACACGTTGGCGCCGGTCACCTCACGCTTGCCGGAGCTTTGCACATGGAAAACAGCGCGCTGCAGCACGCGTTGGAAACCCAACGTTGGCTGTGTCTCGCGGTCTTCGTCATGCACCGGGATCAGAGGGGTAGTGGAATCGATGAACTCCTGCAGATCATGCTTGAGCTTGTCGAGATTGGCGCCACAGGCGCGCAGAACGGTCGCAGCCGCCTCGTTGTCAAGGAGCGCCAACAGCAGGTGTTCGACGGTCATGAATTCATGACGCTTCGAACGTGCCTCCTTGAAGGCAAGATTGAGGGTGACTTCGAGCTCGCGGTTTAACATAGCTTCACCTCATACCCAAGTGGTCGGCGATTAACCGTCCTTCTCGATTTCACAGAGTAGCGGATGCTGGCTTTCTCTTGCGTATTGATTGACCTGCATGGCCTTGGTTTCGGCAATGTCGCGGGTAAACAATCCGCACACTGCCCGCCCTTCGGTGTGGACAGTCAGCATGATCTTGGTCGCCAGCTCGCGGTTCAGACTGAAGAACGTTTCGAGCACTTCGACGACGAAATCCATCGGTGTGTAGTCATCGTTGAACAAAACCACCTTGTACATCGGTGGAGCCTGAAGGATTGGCTTGGCTTCTTGGACCGCCAGACCTGCCCCATCGTCCTCATCGGACTTCGGGCGATCCTGATTGAATGTTAGTCGAATCTGCCTGAGTGCATGCATGGAAAGAATTTCATCATATCGACAGGTTAGGGTTGTGGGTCGACCGCACAGTCACCGCCGGCGCGGCTGCCGCATGACCTTGACTATCGGCAAAACGGTGTTACAACCAATATGAGCCCACCGTGGTGTATAAAGATCCGCGCAGTCAACCAGATTTTTTCGCATGGTTCGTATGCGGATGACGTGGATGATACTCCAGTGATGGAGTCCTTTGCAGAGGACATAGGGATGGCAAGCGGTAAAGTCAAGTGGTTCAACAATGCCAAGGGCTATGGATTCATCAATGAAGACGGCAAGACGGACGACCTGTTCGCCCACTACTCCGCGATTCAGATGGATGGCTACCGGACATTGAAGGCTGGCCAGGCAGTGACATTCGACGTCGTGCAAGGCCCCAAAGGCCTCCATGCTGTCAACATCGCTGGCGCCAAAGCCGATACCACCGTAACCGATGCCAACCGGCAGAGCGAGACCGCCAGGGCCTGACCGCGTTCACCGCACCTCGAAGAAGGCCGGCTGCCTGCGCTAAACGAGGCATGACCGGCTTTTTTTGTTACACAAAATAACCTTGTGTATCACGACGATTAATCGCCACCTGCGGCATCTCGTCACATTGCCCGTACATCTTTGGTCTTATAAAGGCGTCGATAGCGCTTCGCCTTGCTGAATCGACCGAAGGGTTTGATATACTCCGTCCCTGACCACCGGGTCATCGGGGCGAACCCTTGGAATAGGCGGCTCGCCCTCGGCCAGGTAAGGCCAGTAAGCCTGGGCTGTTACCGCACCCAGCACTTGACGCTCGACTGATGCATCCACCATCACCGCTCGCAGCCTCTCGACCATCCGCTCAAGGCACCGCCAGGGCGAAGCGCCTACCCTGCGCACCTCGAGACTCGAGTACGCTCAGCACACAGAGAGTTAACCCGCATGCCCACCCGTTCCAAGATCATCTATACCTTCACCGACGAAGCCCCCGCCCTCGCCACCTACTCGCTGCTGCCGATCATCGAAGCCTTCACCGCTTCGGCTGACATCGCCGTCGAAACCCGCGATATTTCCCTGGCTGGCCGTATCCTCGCGTCGTTCCCCGAGCAACTGGGCGCAGAGAAGCAGGTAGGCGATCATCTGGCGGAACTGGGTCAGCTGGCCACCACCCCTGAAGCCAACATCATCAAGCTGCCGAACATCTCCGCATCGGTTCCGCAGCTCAAGGCGGCGATCAAAGAGCTCCAGGCCAAAGGCTTCAACATTCCTGACTACGCCGATGAGCCGACCACTGCCGAAGAGAAAGAGTCGCGCGCGCGCTACGACCGGATCAAGGGCAGCGCTGTGAATCCGGTGCTGCGTGAAGGCAACTCCGACCGCCGCGCCCCGCTGTCGGTGAAGAACTATGCGCGCAAGCATCCGCACAAGATGGGCGCCTGGGCGGCCGACTCCAAGTCGCACGTCGCTCACATGAGCCAGGGCGACTTTTATGGCAGCGAGAAAGCGGCGCAGATCGAAGCCGATGACAACGTGCGCATCGAACTGGTCGGCAAGGACGGCAAGATCACCGTCCTCAAGGAAAAAACCGCTGTCAAAGCCGCCGAAGTCATCGACTGCGCTACCCTGAGCCGCAAGGCGCTCAAGACCTTCATCGCCGAGCAGATCGCCGACGCCAAGGCCTCTGGCGTGCTGTTGTCGGTTCACCTCAAGGCCACCATGATGAAGGTCTCCGACCCGATCATGTTCGGCGTGATCGTCGAAGAGTTCTATAACGATGTGCTGAGCAAGCATGCCGACGCCCTGGCCCAAGTAGGCTTCAACGCCAATAACGGCATCGGCGACCTGTATGCCCGCATCAAAGACCTGCCTGCCGAGAAGCAAGCCGAGATCGAGGCCGACATCCAGGCCCTGTATGCCGTTCGCCCGGCCCTGGCCATGGTCAACTCCGACAAGGGCATCACCAACCTGCACGTACCGAGCGACGTCATCGTCGACGCTTCGATGCCGGCGATGATTCGTGACTCGGGCAAGATGTGGAATACCGCCGGCGAGTTGCAGGATGCCAAAGCTGTCATTCCTGACCGCTGCTACGCTGGCATCTATCAGGCCACCATCGAGGATTGCAAGCAGCACGGCGCCTTCGATCCGACCACCATGGGCAGCGTGCCAAACGTCGGCCTGATGGCGCAGAAGGCCGAAGAGTACGGCTCCCACGACAAGACCTTCCAAGCCCAAGCCGACGGCGTCGTGCGTGTGGTTGACGGAAAAGGCAAAGTTCTGCTGGAGCAGAACGTCGAGGCCGGCGACATCTTCCGCATGTGCCAGACCAAAGACGCTCCGATCCAGGACTGGGTCAAGCTGGCCGTCAACCGCGCCCGCCTGAGCGATACCCCGGCCGTGTTCTGGCTGGACCCGGCACGCGCTCACGATGGCGTGATGATCGAGAAGGTGCAGAAGTACCTGAAGGATCACGATACCAGCGGCCTGGATATCCGTATCCTGGCACCGGTCGACGCCATCAAGTTCTCCCTCGCACGCATTCGCGAAGGCAAGGACACCATTTCGGTCACCGGTAACGTGCTGCGCGACTACCTGACCGACCTGTTCCCGATCATGGAACTGGGCACCAGCGCCAAGATGCTGTCGATCGTCCCGCTGATGAGCGGCGGTGGCCTGTTCGAGACCGGCGCCGGCGGCTCGGCACCCAAGCACGTACAGCAATTGGTGGAAGAGAACTTCCTGCGCTGGGACTCGCTGGGTGAATTCCTTGCTTTGGCAGCCTCGCTCGAACACCTGGGCAACACCTACGACAATCCGCGCGCCAAGGTTCTGGCCAAAACCCTTGACCAGGCCACCGGCAAGTTCCTCGACACCAATAAGTCCCCTTCGCGCAAGGTGGGCGGTATCGATAACCGTGGCAGCCACTTCTACCTGACCCTCTACTGGGCCGAGGCGCTGGCAGCTCAAACCGACGACGCCGCACTGCAAGCGCGCTTCGCACCGCTGGCCAAGACACTGGCAGAGAACGAGGCGACCATCGTCGCTGAGCTCAACGCCGTCCAGGGCAAGCCGGTCGACATCGGCGGCTACTATGCGCCAGATGCCGAACTGACCGCCAAGGTCATGCGCCCAAGCCAGACCTTGAACAACGCCATCGCTGCGCTGTAATAAACGGTTGAGGTAACACCACAAACCCCGGGCTTAGAACCGGGGTTTGTGCTTTCTGGACAAACGATTTCACCCCCAACAGGAGCCCGGAACATGGCCTGGCAACCTCACATCACCGTCGCCACCATTGTCGAGCAGGAAGGCACATTCCTCTTCGTCGAAGAGCTCAAGGCTGGCAAGCACGTGCTCAACCAACCCGCTGGCCATCTCGAAGCCAATGAGACGCTCGCCCAAGCCGCGTTGCGCGAAACCCTCGAAGAAACGGCCTGGGAAGTCGAGCTGACTGGCGTCGTCGGCATCTATCTGTATACCGCTCCCAGCAACGGTGTGACCTATCAACGCATCTGCTTCGCGGCCCGCCCCGTGCATCATCACCGCGAACGTGCATTGGACAGCGATATCACACGCGCACTGTGGCTGACCCGCGCCCAGTTGCTAGCCGATTCCGAGCGCTGGCGCAGCGAGCTGGTGCCGCGCTGCCTGGACGACTACCTGGCAGGCCCGCTGCACAGCCTCGCACTGCTGCGCGACTGACGCGCAGGCCCTGGCCTGATAGAATCGGCGTTTTTCCCCTTGATACACATCGGTAGCCATGACCAGTCCAGCACCCAAAGACCCCTCCAGGACCCGCGTCATCGTCGGCATGTCCGGCGGCGTCGACTCATCCGTCTCCGCCCTCCTGCTCATGGAGCAGGGCTATCAGGTGGAAGGTCTGTTCATGAAGAACTGGGAAGAGGACGACGGCACCGAATATTGCACTGCACGCGAGGACCTGGCAGACGCCCAGGCGGTCTGTGACCGCATCGGCATTACGCTGCACACGGCCAATTTCGCCGCCGAGTACTGGGATAACGTGTTCGAGCACTTCCTGGAAGAATACAAGGCCGGTCGCACACCCAATCCAGACATCCTGTGCAACCGCGAAATCAAGTTCAAGGCGTTCCTCGACTACGCACTGTCCCTGGGCGCTGACTTGATTGCTACGGGCCATTACGTGCGTCGGCGTGACACCGGCGCCCTCACCGAACTGCTGAAGGGACTGGATCCGAACAAGGACCAGAGCTATTTCCTGCATGCCGTCGGCGGCAAGGAGATTGCCCGCACACTATTTCCCGTTGGCGAACTGGAGAAGCCCGAGGTACGTGCCATTGCCGAGAAACACGGCCTGGCCACCGCGAAGAAGAAGGACTCTACGGGCATCTGCTTCATCGGCGAGCGCCGCTTCAGTGACTTCCTCAAGCAGTACCTACCGGCCCAGCCTGGTGAGATTCAAACCACCGACGGTGAAGTCATCGGCCAGCACCACGGTTTGATGTACCACACCATCGGTCAGCGTCAGGGGCTGGGTATCGGCGGTCTGAAAGACGCAGGCGATGAGCCGTGGTATGTGCTCGATAAAGACCTCTCGCGCAATGTACTGGTGGTTGGCCAGGGCAACGAGCATCCCTGGCTGTTCTCCCGAGCCCTGCTGGCTTCGGAAATCTACTGGGTCAACCCGGTGGATTTGACCCGCCCGCGGCGCCTCGGCGCCAAGGTCCGTTATCGCCAGGGCGACCAGGCCTGCACCCTGGAGCGCACCGCCGAGGGCTACCGCGCCGTATTCGACGAGCCGCAACGCGCTGTGACGCCTGGACAGTCGGTGGTGTTTTACGACGGCGAGATCTGCCTGGGCGGCGGCGTGATCGAAACTGCCGAGCCTTGGAGCCCGCGCGAATGAGCGACCTGCAGGAGCAGTTGATCGCCCTTGGTGGCGTGTTCCAGGCAGCCGTCATGGTCGACCGAATCGCCCGAACCGGGCAGTCCAGTGAAGCGGATATCGGCTGTCTGCTGGGCAGCCTGCTGGTGCGCGCCCCCCAAAACACCCTGGAGGTGTTCGGTGGCGACGACCTCAACTTACGTGAGGGCTATCGTGCTCTGGTCGGCGCCCTCGAACGCGACCCCAGCAGCCTGCAACGCGAACCACTGCGCTATGCGCTATCGATGCTGGGCCTGGAGCGTCAGCTGGGTAAGCGTGATGACTTGCTGGAGACCATCGGCAATCGACTACCGCAGATCCAGGCGCAAGCAGATCACTTCGGACTCGTCCACGAGAACGTCATCGCCTCTAGCGGCGCGCTGTACCAAGACACGCTGAGCACCCTGCGTCAGCGCATCCAAGTGCACGGCGACATGCGTTTCCTGCAACAGGCCAGCAACGCCTCGAAGATTCGTGCGTTGCTGTTGGCCGGCATCCGCGCCGCACGCCTATGGCGGCAGCTGGGTGGACACCGATGGCAACTGGTCTTTAGCCGCCGCAAGCTACTCAACGAGCTGTACGACATGATGCGGTCGCCTTCTTGAGAGGCTCACCCCCGCTGCGCAGGCAGATCTGGCCTCGTAGGCAATGCAGCATCTGCCGCTGCATGTTCGACTAGAACTGTCTGCGCTGGACCGAGACACGCTTTTCATGACCACACCTTTGGTCAGCCACCCGACCCCGGCGCGATTTTCATGTATGATATGCGCCCTCCAAAAGCCCGACTGTCCGAGAGCACCCCATGCAGCTTTCTTCGCTCACTGCGGTTTCCCCTGTAGACGGCCGTTATGCCGGCAAAACCCAGGCCCTGCGCCCTATCTTCAGCGAATTCGGCCTGATCCGTTTCCGTGCCCTGGTCGAAGTGCGCTGGCTGCAGCGTCTGGCCGCCCACCCGCAAATTGGCGAAGTGCCAGCGTTTTCTGCTGAAGCCAACGCCGTGCTGGACAGCCTGGCCAGCGATTTCAAGCTCGAGCATGCCGAGCGCGTCAAGGAAATCGAGCGCACCACCAATCACGACGTCAAGGCCATCGAGTACCTGCTCAAGGAGCAGGCAGCCCAATTGCCGGAACTGGCAAAGGTCAGCGAGTTCATTCACTTCGCCTGCACCAGTGAAGACATCAACAACCTGTCTCACGCGCTGATGCTGCGTGCCGGTCGCGACGACGTGCTGCTGCCGCTGATGCGCCAGATCGCCGAGGCCATCCGCGCCCTCGCCCATCAGCATGCCGACGTGCCCATGCTCTCGCGCACCCACGGCCAACCCGCCTCGCCAACCACGCTGGGCAAGGAACTGGCCAACGTGGTCTATCGCCTGGAGCGCCAGATTGCCCAGGTAGCCGCCGTTCCGCTGCTGGGCAAGATCAACGGCGCCGTGGGCAACTATAACGCTCACCTGTCGGCCTACTCGCAGATCGACTGGGAGCAGAACGCTCGCGCCTTCATCGAAGACGAGTTGGGCCTGCAGTTCAATCCCTATACGACGCAGATCGAACCGCACGACTACATTGCCGAACTGTTCGACGCCATCGCCCGCTTCAACACCATCCTCATCGACTTCGACCGCGACGTCTGGGGTTACATCTCGCTGGGCTACTTCAAGCAGAAGACGGTCGCCGGCGAGATCGGCTCCTCGACCATGCCGCACAAGGTCAACCCGATCGACTTCGAAAACTCCGAAGGCAACCTGGGCATCGCCAACGCACTGTTCCAGCACCTGGCCAGCAAGCTGCCAATCTCCCGCTGGCAGCGTGACCTGACCGATTCCACCGTGCTGCGCAATCTGGGCGTAGGTTTTGCTCACAGCGTCATCGCCTATGAAGCCAGTCTCAAGGGCATCGGCAAGCTGGAAATCAACACCGCCCGCATCGCCGCAGACCTCGACGCCTGCTGGGAAGTGCTGGCCGAGCCGATCCAGACCGTCATGCGCCGCTTCAACATCGAAAACCCGTACGAGAAGCTCAAGGAACTGACCCGCGGCAAAGGCATCACGCCAGAAGCGCTGCAGACTTTCATCGAAGGTCTGGATATGCCTGCTGAGGCCAAGGCCGAGCTCAAACTGCTGACGCCAGCCAGCTACATCGGCAACGCAGCTGCGCAGGCCAAACGCATCTGAACGGCGCCCTGCGGACCACGCCCGGCCTCGCCGGGCGTTTTTATTCCCGGATTAAAATTTCTTATTTTCAATAGGTTGAGCATGAATCCTGATACTCCACTGCAGTTGCTTGGCGGCCTCACAGCCCGTGAATTCCTGCGCGATTACTGGCAGAAAAAGCCTCTGCTGGTACGCCAGGCATTCACCGACTTCGAAAGCCCTATCGATCCCGACGAATTGGCCGGCCTGGCACTGGAAGAGGAAGTGGAATCGCGCTTGGTGTTGGAGCATGGCGAGCGCCCCTGGGAAATGCGTCGCGGGCCGTTCGAGGAAGATATCTTCGCTACCCTGCCCGAGCGTGACTGGACGCTGCTGGTCCAGGCAGTGGACCAGTTCGTCCCAGAAGTCGCCGAGCTGCTGGAGCATTTCCGCTTCCTGCCAAGCTGGCGCATCGACGACGTGATGATCAGCTTTGCCGCCCCCGGCGGCAGCGTCGGCCCTCACTTTGACAACTACGACGTGTTCCTGCTTCAAGGTCACGGCAAACGCAACTGGAAGATCGGCCAGATGTGCGACAGCGACAGCGCACTGATCGAACACGCCGACCTGCGCATCCTGGCCGACTTCGAGCAGAGCGACGAGTGGACGCTGGCGCCGGGCGACATGCTCTATCTGCCGCCACGTCTGGCCCACTACGGTGTAGCTGTCGACGACTGCCTGACCTACTCGGTCGGCTTCCGTGCGCCCAGTGCCGCCGAGGTGCTCACCCACTTCACCGACTTCCTCAGCCAGTTCCTGCCTGACGAGGAACGCTACAGCGACGCCGACGCTCAGCCTGTCAGCGATCCCCATCAGATTCAGCACGACGCGCTGGATCGCCTGAAAGCCCTGCTGGCCGAGCACATGGGCGACGAGCGCCTGCTGCTGACGTGGTTCGGCCAGTTCATGACTGAACCCCGCTATCCCGAACAAGTCGCAGGCGAAACGCTCACCGAACAGGATCTACTCGACAGCCTTGAACGTGGCGCCATACTGATTCGCAACCCTAGCGCTCGCCTGGCGTGGTCGGAAGTCGATGACAATCTGCTGCTGTTTGCCAGCGGCCAGAGCCGTCTGCTCTCAGGCCACCTACGCGCACTCTTGCAACTGATTTGTTCCGCCGATGCCCTGCACAGTGAAAACCTTGCAGAGTGGCTGGAAGAGGAAGAAGGCATCACGCTGGTATGCCAGCTGATTCAACAAGGAAGCCTGGGATTTGCCGATGAATAAAATCCGCGTTCGTCTCGCCGACTGGCATAAGGACAATGCCGACATCCAACGCATCCGCAACGCGGTGTTCGTGGCCGAACAGCACGTGCCGCCTGAGTTGGAGTTTGACGCCGAAGACCCAGGTGCCGTGCATTTTCTGGCCATGGAGGGCGACTACTCGATAGGCACTGCGCGCCTGCTGCCAGACGGCACCATCGGCAGGGTATCGGTACTCAAGGATTGGCGAGGATTGAAGGTCGGCGACGCCCTCATGAAGGCGGTGATCAATGAAGCGCAAAAACGCAACCTGAAGCAACAGATGCTCAGTGCGCAAGTTCATGCGACCGCGTTCTATGAGCGCCTGGGCTTCAAAGTGATCAGCGAGGAGTTTCTGGAGGCGGGCATTCCGCATGTGGATATGGTGCGCGACTCAAGCGAGATCGCTTGAGCGCCAGCCTGGCCGATACTGGCCAGGCTGGCGCTCAATCAGGCCAGCGCCTGCAAATAGGCACTGGCCTCGCGGTAGCGACTAAGACGCGCCATATCGACCGGCCCCGGACAAACCAGGCGAGAAAGGTCACTGTTGTCTGCAAGGTCTGCCAGCTTGACTTCACGGGCCAATGGGTCGCTTCCCAGCCGCACCACGAAGTCCTCATAGCGCTCATTCTCGCGCCGGCTCAGCGCGAGAAGCGCGGCTAGTATCTTGAGAGGAAAGCCTTCACGCGCCAAATCGGACAAAGTCACCGAGGTATCTTCGAGCACATCGTGAAGCACGGCGACAATTCGCTGCTCAGGGGTCGACACCCGCGCCATGACCCTGAGCGGATGCAGGATATAGTCCGCACCACCCTTGTCCAACTGCCCAGCATGAGCTCGGGTCGCCAGTAAAATTGCTCGCTCCAGGCTAGACATGCCCCCTCCTTCAACGCTCACATAGCCGAACCGCATGACGCCAACGCTTCGTCTGGCGCCGTGTCTGCTCAGCATAGCCCGGCAAATGTCCTTGGACATCAATACCCTGGCCGCGCCAGCGCTGCGGCGCCGGTTCATTGTCACGTTGGACCGGCAACGGGCTCGATTAGTTTTGCACAAAGGAAAGATTGCCCAACCCAGATTACCCGCCAGCCAGCAACCACAGGCCGGCGGACGAATCAGCGCTGAGCACCATGCTGAATTACGATCGAGTCCGTACCAAGCCGAGCCATGACATCGGCCTTGCGCGCATCGGCCTCATCCCTGGAGGGGAACGGCCCCATCAGCACCACCGGCTTGCCCTCTCGATAGTCGACGCGCGAGGGAATACCCTTTTCCAAAAGTCGTGCGGTCATGTCGGTGAGCGCTCCCATGTTAGGTCCTTGCACAACCTCAACGTCCCAGCCTTCCGGCGCCGGCTCACCCGCTAATGCATCCGCGCGGCGCTGCAAGTCGGCACCGCCGCAGACCTCGCGAATGCGCAGGTTGTTGCCGCTATCATCCACCAGTATCTCGTATTGACCGTCATGCTTGATCGCGACGTAACTGCGATAGGGCTCATACTGACCCGCGTCGTCCTTGCCGCGCACCTGACCACAGATCGAGCCTTGAGTGTCGATCCGCACGTTGGCGAACTTGGCGCTCTTGGGGTTGTGCAGATGCTCTGCGACCTGCTTGTGAACACCCTCGACCTCGTTCTCGCAGCCCGCCAGGGCTATTATCGCCATCACCACCGTCAGCTTGCGCACGCATCTATCTCCTGAGTCGAAGGGGCAGGATTCTATCATGCTGGCAGTGAGAGACCGACGCTCGCGCTGTCGCACCCCACAACCTTGATCTTGGGAGGGAGACGCGGGAAAACACGGAAAACGAAAAGGGCGATCCTTTCGGATCGCCCTTTTCGTCGATTTGGTAGGCACAATTGGACTCGAACCAACGACCCCCACCATGTCAAGGTGGTGCTCTAACCAACTGAGCTATGTGCCTGTCGTGTGGTGCGCATATTAGAGCTCACCAACGCACCTGTAAAGCGTTTTCTTCAAAAAAATCAAAAACTTTGCGACTTCGAGAATCAGCAACATGCAAAAGGGGCGACCCTTGCGGATCGCCCCTTTCGTCGATTTGGTAGGCACAATTGGACTCGAACCAACGACCCCCACCATGTCAAGGTGGTGCTCTAACCAACTGAGCTATGTGCCTGTCGATGAGGGCGCATTCTACGCATCATAAAATTGCTGTCAACTGTTTTTTTCGCGCTAACCTACTGATTATTAAAATATTTGCCCCGCGCAGATGGCATTCCAGGGTGTGAAGGATTTTCAACAGGTGACTAGCGGGTGTTTATTATTATTGATAGCATCGCTCCATGCGTTAAAAATATAAAACACGAGGTTTTCACCATGGCTCACACCCCCTACCCTCAGTCTTACTACGCCGCCTCGGCCAACCCGGTGCCGCCACGTCCGGCGCTGCAGGGTGAGGTGGAAACCGATGTGTGCATCATCGGCGCCGGCTACACCGGTCTCTCCAGCGCCCTGTTCCTGCTGGAAAGCGGCTTCAAGGTCACGGTGCTCGAAGCCGCTAAAGTCGGTTTCGGCGCGTCGGGTCGCAACGGTGGCCAGATCGTCAACAGCTACAGCCGCGACATCGATGTCATTGAGCGCACCGTTGGCCCACAGCAGGCGCAGTTGCTTGGCCAGATGGCTTTCGAAGGGGGTCGCATCATCCGTGAGCGAGTCGCCAAGTACAACATCCAGTGCGACCTGAAAGATGGCGGTGTATTTGCCGCGCTGACCAGCAAACAGATGGGCCATCTCGAATCGCAGAAACGCTTGTGGGAGCGCTTCGGTCACAATCAACTGGAGTTGATGGATCAACGACGCATCCGCGAAGTGGTGGCCTGCGACAACTACGTCGGCGGCATGCTGGACATGAGCGGCGGCCACATCCATCCGCTGAACTTGGCCTTGGGCGAGGCGGCTGCAGTCGAATCACTGGGCGGCGTCATCTATGAACAGAGCCCGGCAGTACGCATCGAGCGCGGCAGCAATCCCCAGGTACACACGCCACAAGGCAAGGTACGCGCCAAGTTCATTATCGTCGCAGGCAATGCGTACCTGGGTAATTTGGTACCGGAGCTGGCAGCCAAGTCCATGCCCTGCGGCACCCAGGTAATCACCACCGAGCCTTTGAGCGAAGAACTGGCCCGCACCTTGCTGCCGCAGGATTACTGCGTCGAAGACTGCAACTACCTGCTCGACTACTACCGCCTGACCGGCGACAAGCGGCTGATCTTCGGCGGTGGCGTGGTGTATGGCGCGCGAGATCCTGCAAACATCGAAGCGATTATCCGTCCAAAGATGCTCAAGGCGTTCCCACAGCTCAAGGACGTAAAAATCGATTACGCCTGGACCGGCAACTTCCTGCTGACGCTGTCGCGCCTGCCGCAGGTGGGCCGTATTGGCGACAACATCTACTACTCCCAAGGTTGTTCAGGTCACGGCGTAACCTACACCCATCTGGCCGGCAAGGTGCTGGCCGAGGCGCTTCGCGGCCAGGCAGAACGCTTCGACGCCTTTGCCGATCTGCCGCACTATCCGTTCCCTGGCGGCCAACTACTGCGCGTCCCATTCAGTGCCCTGGGTGCCTGGTATTACAGCCTGCGCGACCGCCTGGGGTTCTGAGCGGCGCGATTCTAGAAAGTGAGGGCCGGAGCTCGGCCCTTCCTCCAGGCTTGAACATCACCCAGCGCTACTGTCCCAGACTACGCAGCGCCTGTTTAGCGGCAATCTCCTGGCCTTCTCGGGCCAGCTCATCGGCAGCCTTCACCCAACGCTGGCGGGCAACTTCAGCAGGCAACCGGCTGGGCGACTGAACCAACACTGCCCAAGCGCCCTCCTTGACCCAGGCACTTTCGAAAGTATCGAAATCCAGCAGATGGCGCCGGCTCATGCCTGAACGCAACAGCACACGTTGCTTGTAACGGTCGTAGCCGATCAGCACGGCATAGCGCGGCTCCCCAAACAGCGCGGATCCATCGTGGTAGCGCAGCAGCACGGGATTGCCCGCAGCCACCTGAGTCAACAAGGCATCCAGACGCTTGTCCAGCGGATACACCACCCTTCCATATTCGCGCGCTACTCGCGCAATCGCGGCTTCCAATGACGCCGCACGCTCTGGCATGCCCAGCGCACTGTCCAGCAGACCCGGGGTGATGGGCGCGCCTTGTTGCGACAGCAAGGCGGCCAAGGCCATGGCGCTGCTGTAATTGGCGTTACCGCGATAGAACGGCACGCTGCTGATCTCTACGCGCTGGGGCAGTCGGTCGAGCGCGGCTGGCGCAGTCGAAGCGCAACCGATGAGATTCGCGGTCAACAGCAAGGCCACCAGCCACCTATACCGACCACCGCTCAAGGACTTGAGAAAATCGTGCGACATGAACACTCGCTTGTATCGACGCCAGGCTGACAGTGCCAGGCACTGGAGGCTGATCATAGGCGCCTGGGGGGTTCGGGTACAGCCCGCGGCGGGCGTGAAGCCAAATCCCCCTGACGGCTAGGCCTAAGGTCAATGGAACGTCATGCGCGCAGCGCTACACTAAGGAAGTGTCTGGAGGGTCGAGCCGAAAGCTGGCCCGAGAGAAGGAGGCACGTCCATGAGCCTGACAATGGCAATTATCACGTTGATCGCAATGTGGCTAAGCGTGGCAGCGGCCATGCTATGGGGGGTACTGCGCATCGCACGTCGCCATGCCCGTCCATACCACAACCCAACCGCCAATTTGCCCAAGCCACAATCGCCTGGCCGCGCACGACGGCATGCGGGGGCACATTGATCTGACAGGAAAAGGGGCTGTCGCCAGCCCCCTGTTTCCTACTCAGGCGTCCATCTGCTCACGCCGAATGCGCGCGCGTCTCACCATGATGTTAAGCACCTCGATGGCGGTCGAGAACGCCATCGCCGCGTACACGTAGCCCTTGGGTACGTGGGCACCGAAACCTTCGGCAATCAGGGTCATACCGATCATGATCAGGAAACCCAGGGCCAGCATCACGACCGTGGGGTTGTCGTTGATGAACTTGGCCAGAGGATCGGCAGCGACCAACATCACGATCACCGCGCTGATTACGGCGATGATCATAATCGGCAGGTGCTCGGTCATGCCCACGGCTGTAATGATGCTATCGACCGAGAAGACGATGTCGAGCAATAGGATCTGACCGATTGCGGCAGCGAAGCCCAGGGTCACGGTATTGCCACCCTTCGAGGTTTCTTTCGCACCGCGTGGGTCTACACTTTCGTGAATCTCTTTAGTCGCCTTCCATAACAGGAACAAGCCACCTGCGATCAGGATCATGTCTTTCCAGGAGAATGCGTGACCCAACACTTCGATAACCGGCTCGGTAAGCTGGACGATCCAAGCCACCGTCGACAACAGCGCCAAGCGCATGATCAACGCCATGCTGATACCGATACGCCGCGCTTTTGAGCGATAGGCCTCAGGCAGCTTATTGGTGAGGATGGAAATGAAAATCAGGTTATCGATGCCGAGCACGATTTCCATTGCCACCAGCGTAGCCAAGGCCACCCAAGCCGTCGGGCTCGCGGCAAGTTCCAACAAGTATTCCATTTAGTGCCCCTTCGCTCAGATGTCTTGGGTATCGTGCTTGTCTTGATGGTTTTCCGGCTTGGGCGGTTTTCCACCCAAGGTGTCGTTCAGCGCTTGCTGAGCCGTTTCGTGCGTTTTGTCGATCGCCTGTCTGGCCGACTCCGCGGCCTGATCGAGCACGCGTTGCGCAGACTGTTCGGCCTGATCGCAGCCTGCCGTAGCCAGCAGCACCAAGGCCAGTACCAAAGGCGTACCAATGGATTTCAGTTGTAGCATGGTGTCCTCACTTGTCGATGTCCCGCGACGCAGCCGCGCCTATAGACAGGCATTCTATGCAGGGCAACACTTCAGGAAAATTCGTATTTTTACCGGGTATACTTCGGTTTTTACGAAAGCTCAGACATCCCATGCTTAATTATCGACAGCTCCACTACTTCTGGGTCGTGGCCAGGACTGGCAGCATTACCCGTGCCAGCGAGCAATTGAATCTGACCCCGCAAACCATCAGCGGTCAGATCAGCCTATTCGAGCAAACCTATGATCTGCAGTTGTTCCAGCGTGTCGGTCGTCAATTGGAACTGACTGAAACCGGCCGCCAGACGCTGGCCTACGCCGAGCAGATGTTCCAGATTGGCAGCGAACTGGAAACCTTACTGCGCGCCGGCCCCGAGGAGCAGATCCTGTTTCGTGTCGGCGTGGCGGACGTGGTACCCAAGTCGATCGTCTATCGGCTCTTGGCACCGACCATGGCGGCAGATGAGACACTGCGCATCAATTGCCGCGAAGACAAACTCGAGCGGCTGCTGGCCGACCTTGCCATCCAGCGCTTGGACCTGGTGATCTCTGACAGCCCCATGCCAAGTCATCTGGACATCAAGGGCTACAGCCAGAAACTCGGAGAGTGCGGCCTGAGCTTCTTTGCCACGCACGCGCTCGCCGCACGCCTGACACAATCGTTTCCAGACTGCCTTCACGATTCGCCGTTGCTCATTCCGGGCCAGGAGACGGTCGTACGCAGCCGCTTGTTGCGCTGGCTCGCCGAACAGCAGGTACAACCGCGTATCGTCGGAGAGTTCGACGACAGCGCCTTGATGCAAGCCTTCGGTCAGTCTGGCAGCGGCATCTTCGTGGCGCCCAGCGTGATTGCCGACGAGGTCTGTCGTCAGTACGCCGTCCACCTGATCGGCCAGACTGACGCTGTGCAGGAATCGTTCTATGCGATCTCGGTAGAGCGCAAGGTCAAGCATCCAGGCATCGTCGCCATTACCGAGGGCGCGCGGCGAGACCTGTTCAACGGCTGAGCGGATGAGCAACGCGTTCCGTCAGTCTCGCCCTACTGCGGCTGTGCTACAGTCCACGGTTTGTCCGAACCTGGAACCGCGCGGCACATGATCCCCATTTTTCGTCTCCTGAACCGCACCAGCCTGGTGATGCAGATCCTTGTCGGCTTGGTAGCCGGTATCGCCCTGGCCTTGATAGCGCCCAGTCTGGCTCGCGATCTGGCGTTCCTGGGCAAGGTGTTCGTGACGGCGCTCAAGGCGGTTGCGCCGATTCTCGTGTTTGTCCTGGTCATTGCCTCCATCGCCAATCATCAGCAAGGACAACAGACCCATATCCGACCCATCCTCTGGCTGTACCTGCTGAGCACTTTCGGTGCTGCCGTCGTTGCCGTGGTGGCGAGCATGGCGTTTCCCTCGTCGTTACTGCTGAGCACCCACGAGGCCACACTGGCGGCGCCCGGGGGCATAACGGAAGTGCTGCAAGGACTGCTGTTAAGCGCTGTCGACAATCCGGTGAGCGCCTTGGTGAATGCCAACTTCATCGGCATCCTGACCTGGGCCATCGGCTTGGGCGTGGTGTTGCGCAAAGCGGGCAAGGCCACACGGGGCGTGATCGACGATGTGTCCAACGGCGTTACCGAGTTGGTGCGTCTGGTGATCCGCTTCGCGCCGCTGGGTATTTTCGGTTTGGTCACCGCGACCTTGGCCGAGGCTGGGCTGGGTGCACTGCTCGGTTACCTGCACCTGCTGGGCGTGCTCATCGGCTGCATGCTGTTCGTGGCGCTGGTGATGAACCCGTTGATCGTTTGGTGGCAGATCCGCCGCAACCCTTACCCACTGACCCTGCTGTGCCTGCGCGAAAGCGGTATCACGGCGTTCTTCACCCGCAGTTCGGCGGCGAACATTCCGGTCAACCTGGCATTGTCGCAGCGCCTGGGCCTGCATGAAGACACCTACTCCGTGTCGATTCCCCTGGGCGCAACCATCAACATGGCGGGCGCAGCCATCACTATCACCGTATTGACGCTTGCGGCAGTCCATACGCTTGGTATTGGCGTGGATCTGCCCACCGCCGTGCTACTCAGCGTAGTGGCCGCCATCTGCGCTTGTGGGGCATCGGGCGTGGCTGGTGGTTCGCTACTATTGATTCCGCTGGCCTGCAGCTTGTTCGGCATCCCCAGCGAAATTGCCATGCAGGTTGTAGCCGTCGGTTTCATCATTGGCGTCCTGCAGGACTCGGCGGAGACCGCGCTCAACTCGTCCACTGACGTACTCTTCACCGCCGCCGCCTGCGAAGCCATGGAGCGACGGGCAGCCTGAGCGTATCCAGCAATTGCCTGCGTGAGGAACAGGCCCTAGGCTAGTGGCCTTTCCTAGCGACGAGGCAGGGCCATGTCAGAACATGAAAGCACAGGCGAAGGCCGCTTCAACGGCATCGAGATCCGTATCCTCGGCTCGCTGATCGAGAAGCAGGCCACCAGCCCTGAGAGCTACCCGCTGACGCTCAACGCGTTGGTCCTGGCCTGCAACCAGAAGACCAGCCGCGAGCCGGTGATGAGCCTGTCTACCGGCCAAGTGGGTCAGGCCCTGCGGGCACTCGAAGGGCAAGGCATGACTCGCCTGCAGATGGGCAGTCGGGCAGACCGCTGGGAGCACCGGGTGGACAAGGCGCTGGAACTGGTTCCGGCCCAGCAGGTGCTGATGGGGCTGATGTTTCTGCGCGGACCGCAAACCGTCAACGAGCTGCTGACCCGCAGCAGTCGTCTTCATGACTTCGAAGAGCTTGAGCAGGTTCAGCATCAACTGGAGCGCTTGGTGTCACGCGGTCTGGCATTGCATATACCACGCCAGGCAGGACAACGCGAGGACCGTTACACCCATGCCTTGGGCGATCCCGCGGAGGTGGACGCGATTCTCGCAGCACGCCAGCAGGACAGTGGAATGCGCGGCACGCCTGCGGCCGCAACCGAAGAACGTATAGACGCACTGGAAGCGCGAATCGCCGAACTGGAAGCGCGCCTGGCGCTGCTCGAGGGCTGAAACGACTGACCCGCCCTTAGCGGTTGCGAGGGCGGGTCGGTCCGGCAGGAGGAGGCGGCGGCCTTACGCCGGTGCGGACGTGCGAATCAGGTGATCGAAAGCGGCCAGCGAGGCCTTGGCGCCCTCGCCCACGGCAATGACGATCTGCTTGTACGGCACGGTGGTCACATCACCGGCTGCAAATACGCCAGGGATGCTGGTCTGACCTTTCGCATCGACAATGATCTCGCCACGCGGCGACAGCTCGACGGTCCCTCTGAGCCAATCGGTGTTCGGCAGCAGACCGATCTGTACAAAGATGCCTTCCAGCGCCAGCTCGTGGACCAGCTCGGTGGTGCGGTCCTTGTAGCGCAACCCCGTGACTTTCTCACCGTTGCCCAGCACCTCGGTGGTCAGCGCGCTGGTGATGACCTTGACGTTTGGCAGACTGTGCAACTTGCGCTGCAACACAGCGTCGGCGCGCAATTGGCTGTCGAATTCGATCAGCGTCACCTGGGCGACGATACCGGCCAGGTCGATGGCCGCCTCCACACCCGAGTTGCCACCACCAATGACCGCCACACGCTTGCCCTTGAACAACGGGCCGTCGCAGTGCGGGCAGTAAGCCACACCACGGGCTCGGTACTCCTGCTCGCCCGGCACATTCATCTCACGCCAGCGTGCGCCAGTGGCCAGAATCACCGTCTTGGCCTTGAGCGAGGCACCGCTGGCCAGACGCACCTCGTGCAGCCAACCCTCACTGGCAGGAATCAGCGCGTCGCCACGCTGCAGGTTCATGATGTCGACGTCGTATTGCTTGACGTGTTCTTCCAGTGCAGTGGCCAGTTTTGGTCCTTCGGTTTCCTGAACGGAAATGAAGTTCTCGATCGCCAAGGTGTCGAGGACCTGACCGCCGAAGCGCTCTGCAGCCACGCCGGTGCGAATACCTTTACGCGCGGCGTAGATGGCTGCGGCCGCGCCGGCAGGACCACCACCGACCACCAATACATCGAAAGAATCTTTAGCGTTGATTTTCTCGGCCTGACGACTACCGGCATTGGTGTCGATCTTGCCAAGGATTTCCTCCAGGCCCATACGACCCTGGCCGAACACCTCACCGTTGAGGTAGACGCTGGGCACTGCCATGATCTTGCGCGATTCGACTTCGCCCTGGAACAGCGCACCGTCGATGGCGACGTGGCGGATGTTGGGATTGAGCACCGCCATCAAGTTCAGCGCCTGGACCACATCCGGGCAGTTCTGGCACGACAACGAGAAGTAGGTTTCAAAGGTGAAATCGCCCTCCAGCGCCTTGATCTGTTCGATCACTTCGGCACTGGCCTTGGAGGGGTGGCCGCCAACTTGCAGCAGCGCCAGCACCAGGGAGGTGAATTCGTGACCCATCGGGATGCCGGCGAAGCGCAGGCTGATATCGCCCCCTGGGCGGTTGAGCGAGAACGAAGGGCGACGAGCATCGCTGCCGTCCTCGCGCAGAGTGATGAGGTTCGACAGGCCGGCGATTTCAACCAGCAGGTCGTGCATTTCTCGGGATTTCGCCCCGTCGTCGAGGGAGGCAACGATCTCGATCGGCTGGGTGACCCGCTCCAGGTAGGTTTTCAGTTGCGATTTAAGCGTGGCGTCCAACATACGGGCGATTCCTTTTTTCAAAACTCGGATACAAAAACGCCCAGGCGAACTCGCCCGGGCGTTTGACGGGGCAGTGAAGCGTTCAGCGTTGGCGGCTGCTCACCGCCCGCAGTCGGCGCATGACCTTAGATCTTGCCGACCAGGTCCAGCGAAGGTGCCAGGGTGGCCTCGCCTTCTTTCCACTTGGCCGGGCAGACTTCGCCTGGGTGAGCGGCTACGTACTGGGCAGCCTTGACCTTGCGCAGCAGCTCGGTCGCATCGCGACCAACGCCGCCATCGTTCAGCTCGACGATTTTGATCTGGCCTTCCGGGTTGATGACGAAAGTACCGCGATCTGCCAGACCGGCTTCTTCGATCAGCACATCGAAGTTGCGCGAGATGAGGTGGGTCGGGTCACCGATCAGCGGATACTGGATCTTGCCGATGGTGTCCGAAGTGTCGTGCCAGGCCTTGTGGGTGAAGTGGGTGTCGGTGGATACGCCGTAGATTTCCACGCCCAGCTTCTGGAACTCGGCGTAGTTGTCGGCAAGGTCACCCAGTTCGGTCGGGCAGACAAAGGTGAAGTCGGCTGGGTAGAAGAATACGACGGACCATTTGCCCTTGAGATCGGCTTCGCTGACCTGCACGAACTCGCCCTTGTGGTAGGCAGTGGCGTTGAACGGCTTGACCTGGCTGTTGATGATTGGCATGGAAACGCTCCTTCGAGGGTTGATTAACTGGGGTATGTAACGTTCGATGGGGTTAATCCTATCCAATGGTCTGAGCGATAGCTC
Organism: Pseudomonas boreofloridensis; assembly: GCF_030580795.1. NCBI lineage: Bacteria > Pseudomonadati > Pseudomonadota > Gammaproteobacteria > Pseudomonadales > Pseudomonadaceae > Pseudomonas > Pseudomonas boreofloridensis. The sequence continues at coordinate 155,112 of NZ_JAUQOQ010000001.1, forward strand.
ATTGGCAAAGCTCATATTGATGATTGGTTTTGGCTATAAGCTGTCGATTCGATAGCGTGATCCTGACTATGAATCGGCCTGAACGGCGACACAGTGGGCATCACTTCCATCGCTCACTTCCAGCCAGCAAGATTCTTCGGCGCCAGTGCCCCAAGAAACCCGGACCCGCCCCTGCTCGTCCGGCAAGCGAATATGCAGTCGGCTGCCCTGCCCAACCAGGCCCACTTCCACACCCTCTGCATCGAATACCTGAGCCCCGAATGGCAACACGTTGCCATGCCCGTCGCGAGCCTCCAGCACACGCAAACGGCCACTGCGCGTCGGGTAGCTCAGCAAGGTCGCGGCGCCCGAGCGGGGAATGACCGACTGGCCGCTGACCTGCAACTCGACGTCCCGAGACATGCCTTGGGGGTCGAGCTCGACGGTGTTGACGCTATAGGGACTCAATGACGGCACCACCGCAAAGCCTCGGGCGTCGAGCCGTACACTGGGATGCTGCTGAATAGCCGCAGCATGAGCATGGGGGGCATGAACGATCGCGAAGCTTTCACCCAACGACTGCGACAGCATCACACCACCCGCATGGCCCACCACGGCGCCACGCGCACCCAGCGCTAGCTGCCGCGACCCCGGGTGTTGCGCCAATGCCGCCGTCCACTCTCCAGCCGAACTGCGGTGCAGCAGGTTGGCATCCAGGCCCGCCCCACCTCCAGCACCTGCCTGTTGCATAGCGGACAGTCCATAGCCCCACTGCCCCGCCTCCCCGGCAGTGGCACTCCAGCGCAGGTTGGTGGACCCTCGACCCTCGGAGTCCCGATTCAAGCTGCTGCTCAGCGAACCTCGCCGCTGCTCGCCAAGCGGCAGGCTCATCGTCAGCCTCAGCGCATTCGATTGGCCGCCGATACCCCGGTACTCGCGCGCGAGCGTCAGACCGTAGGAGAGCGATCCCAGATGATGGTGATAACCCACGCTGTACTCGCTGTTGCTCGCAGTATCCGCCCAGCGCTCACCGCCGCTGGCACTCAGGCTCAGGCGCCCCCCACCGGACAGGCGCTGATGAATGCCCAGCGCTGCACGCCATCGCTGGCTCATGCCTGGACGGCCGGAGCCAGCAGCCCGCGCGAATTCGTTGAAAGTGGAGTAATGCGCGTTATGGCGCTGGGTAAGGCTGGCACTCAGGTCCGTGGCAGTCGGCGCGATGCGCTGGCGCCAGTTCAGGCGTAGCGCTTGCCCCTGGACTGGGCGGCGACGCGCTGCAGCACTGCGCGCGTGATAGCCGGTCAAACCAACGGCACCGACAGGGCTGTTGATCGCGGCGCCCAATGCGCCGGCCTGATAGCCTTCAGCTATCCAGGCACCGCCATGCACGCTGAAAACGTTGTTCAGGCCCTGCTGCCAACTGCCTTGAACATGACCCGGGCCAGTACGCCCCACATCGTCGCGCCATACACCTGCACTGAAATCCAGACGGCTGGCGCCTTCACGCAACGCCAGTGGCGCGGCTTGATAGGGCACGGTGAATCGTCGCACGCTGCCGTCAGATTCGCGCAGGGTTACCTCGAGGTCGTCGTTGAGGCCACTGGCAGGTAGGTCGTCCACCTCGAAAGGCCCTGGGGGGACCGTCGTTTCGTGCAGCAGTGCGCCCCGCTGACGGATGCTCAGCAGCGCCGTGCTGTTGGCCACACCCCGTACCACTGGAGCGAAACCGCGCTGCGACCTGGGCAGCATGCGCTCATCGCTGGAAAGACTCACGCCACGCAGGGGGCTACTGTCGAAGACCTCCCCTGCCGCGTAACTGTCGCCCAGCGTAACCTGAGCCCCCCACGTCGGTATGTCGTGCCGCACCGACGTCGCCCCCGCGCGGTAGTGCGCCGCGCCACCCGCGCTCGCACGGGCACTGCCCTCGTGACGCCAGTACCAGGATCCCGTATTCAAACCGAGGTGCAGGCCAAGGTAGCCTTGTCGGCTGCGCTGGCCATGGCGAAGGTCGTGCTGTTCGTGGACATTGAATCGATAGTCGACAAAGCCCGCGGTCACACCCGGGTCCCAGGTTTCCACCGGCAGGTGATCCTGGGGCTGGCGTCGCAAAGCCGACTGAGCGATATCCAGGCTCAACCGCAGGGCGCCAAAATCCAGGTCTTCACTGGCGAGCAGCATGAGCGAAGACAGCGCCACGCAACTGCCCGCCTGCGCCAACGCCTTGAGCGGGCGAGGCGCCAGCTGGGTCATGTCCAGCCCCAGGCTGTCGAGTAGCGCCTGGTCGTAACACGGCACGGCCTGGCCTGACGGATCGAAGACCCTCAGGGAAATCGCGCGACGCCCGACCCATTGTTGATTGAGCAAGACGTCCAGGGTGTAGTCGCCTTCGGGCACCCCAGCGCTGATCTGATAGCGGCTCACATCCAGGGTGCTGCCACCGCGCAGAAGCCCCGCGTCGAATTCCACCGCAGCACCGAGTTCGGCCACCATGCCTGTGACACTCAAAAACCAGCGCCATTTGCCTGCTGTCCAGGCGCGTCTAACCTTCATGGCCGCGCTGCAGCGCTGCAGAGGCAGGTCGCGCAGCACCGAAGTCGTCCAGGTATTCGTAGCGGACCTCAGTGATCGAGGCCGGACGCTGCGGTTGTTGAGACAGAACGAAGCGCGCCTTGCCATAGGGCGGGACGTGCCCTGCTAGAGCCGCCTGAACAGCGTTCGCGTCGGCAGCTTCCAGTTTGCCGAGATTGACATGGTAGGGCGTAGGATTGTTCGCCTGCAGCGCCCAACCCTCTGTGCTGCGGACCAAGTTCCAGGTCACCTGTTCATGGGCGTCTGCAGGCTTGCCAGACAAGCCCTGCGGCCGATAAAACAACTTGATACGGCTGCGCAGGGAGATCTGCAGGCTATTGGTGCCGCCGCCTTTGGGCGGGACGTCGAGCACATTGAGCCAGTACAGGCTCTCGCGGTCGTGCGGCATCTCTCGGCCATCGTGGAAAATCCTGAGACTCTGCTGCTTGGCCGGATCCAGACGAAACAGCGCCGGCGCCAGGCTGAACGGGCCCTGCAACTCACCCTGCGCATCCTCCGACCCACCTTCGTCGACCCACGCTTGTACCAGTGACGGCTGGCGCCCTTCATTACTCACCCTGACGGTGACCTCAGGCGCCCCGGCCGTAAAGATGACGCGGGTGGTAGCGATCACTACGCTGGCGCTAGCCTGCACACTGGCGAGACACGCAACCAGAAGCGCCACCCGCACGAGAACGCTGCGTGAAAACGTCATGACTTAAAACTCGATGTCGGAAAACGGGACGCCCCACAAGTGGACGGTCCCGCAGGAGGGTCCTAGAGGTAGTCCAGCGAGTAGCGAACGCGGGAGCTGACAGCCCCGGGCGTCGTATTGCCAGTCGAGTAATACTGGACGAAGTAGCTCAAGGTCGCGTTTCCGTCCACGATGTCGACGACCTGGGAATTCTGATTGCCCTTGACCGCCGCCAAGTCCATCACACCCTTACTGCTGTTGAGCAACTGCAGTTCGACGTTGCTGCTACCGCCAGCATCGACGATCAACCGCCCCTGATCACTGATGCCCGGACCCGGCTCGAAATAGGTCGACACCCTGCCCAGATGGCTGCAGCCGCTCAGTTGCAGTGCGAATGCCGTCTGCCCCTCGACATCCCCTGGGCGGACCAGCTTGGCAGCGTTGACGTCTGGCAGGGTAACCGGCAGGTTGCCATTGCCGCCGTTGACGGTGCAGGTTGGCGCCAACACCCGTCCCTGAAAGCTGATTTCGCCATGGTCGGCGTGGGCGCTCCCCATTACCAGCAGCGAACCGCAGAGCCCCATCACACTTTGAGTCAACCTATTCATGTGTTCTTCCTGAAAAGAACGGCGAGGCTTATGCCGAGCCGGCGCCTGATGCGACGCCGCCACAGTATCGGCAAGGACAGATAGAGGCTCTGTCAGTGATAGGAAGGAAATCCTCTGGAGACCACCATGCCAGCCGTAGGATTCAATGCCTCCGGCTGACAGATGTGCTTACCGAATTGCAGTGCGCATGGTCACGAACTCTTCGGCGGCCGTGGGGTGCACACCAATGGTTTCGTCGAACTGCTGCTTGGTGGCCCCTGCCTTGAGCGCGACACCCAGCCCCTGGATGATCTCGCCCGCATCAGGACCGACCATGTGGCAACCCAGGACCTTGTCGGTATCGGCATCCACCACCAACTTCATCAGGGTCTTTTCCTGCACATCGGTGAGCGTCAGCTTCATGGCGCGGAAGCGGCTTTCGAAGATCTGCACCTTGTGCCCCGCTTGCAGCGCTTGTTCTTCGGTCAGCCCCACGGTACCGATCGGTGGTTGGCTGAACACGGCCGTTGGAATGTTCTGGTAATCCACCGCACGGTATTGCTCAGGCTTGAACAGATGACGCGCCACGGCCATGCCTTCTGCCAGGGCGACCGGCGTGAGCTGCACGCGACCGATCACATCGCCCAGCGCGAAAATCGAAGCCTCGGTGGTACGGTAGTGATCGTCGACGCGTATGTAACCGCGCTCGTCCAGCTCCACGCCGGTCGTTTCCAGTCCGAGGTCATCGAGCATCGGACGCCTCCCGGTGGCGTAGAAGATGCAGTCGGCGATACGTTCACTGCCATCCTTGAGCGTCGCCTTGAGGCTGCCGTCGGCCTGCTGGTCGATGCGTTGGATGTCCGTATTGAATTGCAGGTCCATGCCGCGCTTCTCCAGTTCCTCCTTCAGATGGGTGCGAACCGACCCATCGAAGCCGCGCAGGAACAGGTCGCCCCGATACAACAAGGAAGTGTCGGCGCCCAGACCCTGGAAGATGCCGGCGAACTCCACCGCGATATAGCCCCCGCCGACCACCAGCACCCGACGCGGCAGTTCCTTGAGGTAAAACGCCTCGTTGGAGGTAATCGCCAGTTCCTTGCCAGGAATATCCGGCACGTGCGGCCAACCACCGGTGGCGATGAGGATGTTCGCGGCACTGTAACGTTGGCCATCGACCTCCACCTCATGGGCACCGGTAATGCGCGCATGCCCCTGCAGCAACGTGACGCCGCTATTGACCAGCAGATTGCGGTAGATGCCGTTGAGCCGCTCGATTTCACGGTTCTTGTTGGCGATCAACGTGCCCCAGTCGAAATGCCCTTCTTCGAGGGTCCAGCCATAGCCGGACGCCTGCTCCATTTCATCGGCGACATGGGCGCCGTACACCAGTAGTTTCTTCGGCACACAACCGACGTTGACGCAGGTGCCGCCCAGGTATCGGCTCTCGGCCACCGCCACCTTGGCGCCAAAACCTGCAGCGAAACGCGCAGCGCGCACGCCACCGGAACCGGCACCAATCACGAACAGATCAAAATCGTAGGCCACTTTCCGTACTCCATGAAAAAAGCTGCAAGTTTCAAGCGGCAAGCTGCAAGAAAAGGCAGCTCGGCTTGCAACTTGCAGCTCGTGACTTACAGCTTATAGCTTATTGCTCAGTAAGCCTTGCCGGTCTTGTAGTAGTGCTCGAAGCAGTAGTTGGTGGCGTCGATGTAGCCTTCGGCGCCGCCGCAGTCGAAGCGCTGACCCTTGAACTTGTAGGCGATGACGCAACCGGAGCGTGCCTGCTCCATCAGCGCGTCGGTGATCTGGATCTCACCGCCTTTGCCAGGCTCGGTGTTGGCGATGATGTCGAAGATGTCCGGCGTGAGAATGTAGCGACCGATGATCGCCAGGTTGGATGGCGCGTCTTCGGGCTTGGGCTTCTCGACCATGTTGGTCACGCGGAAGATGTCGTCGCGGATCATGTCACCCGCGATCACGCCATACTTGTTGGTTTCCTGCGGATCGACTTCCTGGATGGCCACGATCGAGCAGCGGAACTGGTTGTACAACTTGACCATCTGGGTCAGCACGCCATCGCCTGTGGGGTTGACGCACAGGTCATCGGCCAGCACAACGGCGAAAGGTTCGTCGCCGATCAGCGGGCGACCGGTGAGAATGGCATGGCCCAGGCCTTTCATTTCGGTCTGGCGGGTGTAGGAGAACGAGCACTCGTCCAGCAGACGACGGATGCCAACCAGGTACTTCTCCTTGTCGGTACCCTTGATCTGGTTTTCCAGCTCATAGCTGATGTCGAAGTGGTCTTCCAAGGCACGCTTGCCGCGGCCGGTGACGATCGAAATCTCGTTCAGGCCGGCGTCTAGCGCCTCCTCCACGCCGTACTGGATCAGTGGCTTGTTGACCACCGGCAGCATTTCCTTGGGCATGGCTTTGGTAGCAGGCAGGAAGCGAGTGCCGTAACCGGCTGCCGGGAACAAGCATTTTTTGATCATAAACATCCTTAGATGAAGGCTAGGCCTGTGGTATTCGGCGCAGTCTAATCAGGCGGCAGTCACCTTACAATGCCCGACCACTGGCCGACCGATGCCATGATAGAGATAACCCAGGGAGGATAGTTCCGATGGATCATAAATATTGCGCCCATCGAACAGTACCGGCATGCGCATCAGGCCACGGATACGGCGAAAGTCCGGCTGGCGGAACTGCTTCCACTCGGTGACCAAGACCAACGCGTCGGCCCCCTCGGCGCACGTATAAGGGTCTTCGACCAGCGTCAGTTGTCCGCTGGAAACAGCCTGCGCGTAGAGCGCTGCCACACTGGCCAACGCCGCAGGATCGCATGCCTGGACCCGCACACCGACGTCCAGCAAAGCCTCCAGCAGCACAAGACTCGGGGCCTCGCGCACATCATCTGTTCCCGGCTTGAAGGCCAATCCCCAGACAGCGACACGGCGCCCGCGCAAGAAGCCGCCGAAGTGCTGTTCCAGCGCCTTGAACAACAAGGTCTTCTGCTGGGCGTTGCGCGCCTGCACGGCACGCAGGATGGTCGGCTGATAACCCTGCTGCTCGGCTGTGTGAATCAGCGCGCGCACATCCTTGGGAAAGCACGAGCCGCCATAACCGCAGCCGGCATAAATGAAATCGCTGCCGATGCGCGGATCACTGCCTATACCGCGACGCACCTGCTCGATATCCACCTCCAACTGCGCGCACAACCCAGCCAATTCGTTGATGAAGGAAATCTTGCTGGCGAGAAAGGCATTGGCCGCGTATTTGCTGAACTCTGCCGCACGCGGGCTCATGCACAGCACGCGCTCGCGGTTGCGCACAAAAGGCGCGTAGAGACGTTGCAGCCGTTCGCGGGCCACCGGGCTGTCGCTGCCCAGAATGATCCGATCAGGGCGCATGAAGTCCTCGACGGCGCTGCCCTCTTTGAGAAATTCAGGATTGCTGGCCACCTCCACTGCAAACGCCACCCCGCGCTCGCGCAAACCGCTGCCGATCTGCGCGGCGATGCGCTCTACCGTACCCACTGGCGATGTCGATTTGTTAACCACCAGACACGGGCGCGGCAATTGCCGACCCAGGCTTTCAGCCACGGCCAGCACATGCTGCAGATCGGCCGAGCCGTCCTCCTGACTCGGCGTACCGACGGCGATGAACACCACCTCGGCGCGCGCCAGCGCCTGCTCCCAATCTTCAGTGAAACTCAGCAGCCCACTGCGTCGGCCCTCCTGCAGCAGCGCGGCCAAGCCTGGCTCGTAGATCGGGCACTGACCCTGGCGCAGCCGCGCCAGGCGTGCATGGTCGCGCTCCAGGCAAACCACGCGATTGCCCATCTGGGCAAAGCACGCAGCGGTGACCAATCCGACATATCCCGCCCCGATTACACACAGTTCCATGGCCGCGCCCCTTCATAGCAGAGGCGGTCATTGCAACCTGTGAACCGTTGCAGGGCGGTGACACCAGCGCGACAGGCCAGTGACAGCGCTCAAACGACAACGCTCAGCGCCCGGTTCCCTGCCCGAGCACGACACCCTCCACCTTTTGGCCATAAAGGTTGACGCCGTCGTTGGCGTGAAACTTCAGACGCGTCTTTTCAATGGAGCCTTCCACCAAACGCGGATCCTGCGGACGCTCATGACGGTTGATCCACGCAGCCACGTCCCAGGCCTGCTGATCGCTGAGGCTACCGGGCTTGCCCAACGGCATGTTGTACTTGATGAACGAGGCGGCGGTGTTGATCCGGTGCATGCCCGCGCCCCAGTTGTATGAGTCGGGTCCCCACAACGGCGGCATTACATAGTCGTCGGCCACCTTCTGCCCTTCGCCTTGGTCGCCGTGGCAGATCGCACATTGCTCGCGGTAGACCTGCTGGCCACGAGCGAAGTCATAGCCGCCGGCCGGTTGTGGCACCTCGGGGTAGCCGCGCCCTGGGGTTTCGATGGCGGTGCGGGTGCCGGTCGCCAACCAATAGGAGTACACGCTGAGGGCGGTCATCTGCGGGCTGTCCGCCGCTGGCGGGCGACCATTCATGCTGAACTGGAAGCATCCCTGGATGCGCTCGGCATACGTATTGACCTTGTCATTTTTCTTGCGATAGGCCGGATACATCGGGTACGCCCCCCACAGCGGCGCAGAGTGAGCCATGCGCCCCTGATCGAGGTGACAGCTACTGCAGTTCATGCCATTGCCGACCGCCTCGGGCATCAGCCGACGGGTATCGACGAACAAGGCATGACCCTGCCGAACCATTTCCCCGAAAGCGTTATCCGGGAGGTCGCTTTCTGCAGGTGGCGCAAAGTGCGCAGCGGCCTGGCCGTCGGGCACCGTGAGCTGGCTTTGATCTTCCATTGCAATGGGCGCGGCCTGAAGGCTGCCAGCACTGAGCAGCAAGGCGGTCATCAGCGTTCTCATGGCGTGACCTCCTGGCGTGGCGCCTGGGCGAAGTAATCGGCCACTGCCGTGACCTCGGCGTCGGTCATAGCCTTCGCGACACCGACCATCAATTCATTGGGATCATTGCGGCGCGCGCCGTCACGCCACGCGTTGAGCTGGGCAATCAAGTAAATCGCCGGCTGACCTGCCAGCGGCGGAAAATGCTCGCCCACCCCCACACCACCGGGGCCGTGGCATTGCACGCAGCCAGGGATCTGGCGACTCCAGTCGCCGTACAGCGCCAGACGTTCGGTGGCATCGGCCGCGATCTGCTGACGGCGTTTGCCAGGCGCGACGTCATCGAGCTGTGCGGCCAACCACGTGCTGACTGCCGTGCGCTCTTCAGCGCTCAGTGCGCTGGCCAGCGGCGTCATCACAGGCTGTTGGCGGCTACCGTTGGCGAAGTCGTCAAGCTGCTTGCGTAGATAGGCGGCTGGCAATCCTGCCAGGCGCGGAAAACCGGCGGCAGCGATGCCTTTGGCATCGGCGCCATGGCAACCGAGACAGGCCATGGCGGCGGGGTTCTGCCCGCCTTGGGAGAAGATTTTCTGGCCATCGGCGGCGTACGCCGCGGGCCAGGTCAAGACCAGCACACTGCCGATCATGAGACGACTCATCGGGTTCATCAGGGACACTCCATTTCCTTGTTATAAGCTTAGTCTTAAAAGACATAAGGAAATGGATAGTAGTCAGCTCCCGCCAAACCGAACAATGTCCTTACTCAACCTGCGGCTTTTTGCTGCAGGTTATGCGCGAAATTGTTGAGCTGGATCAAGAACCCGAGATGCAAGCCGTCGCTGCAGTGCGCACATCGCCCAGGCGCAGCGGGAAATTGTTCAACCGTTCATGCACCTTGATCGAGCTGCCACTGCCTCGTTTGTCGATATCGAACAGTGCCGCCGGACCGACACCGGCCGTGAGTTTCTGCGGCACGATCAGACGCAAGCCATCGCCGCGCACTTCCTCGACCAGTGGATCACGCGTCTCGCTCAACTTGTCCTTGATGCAGTCAGCGTACTCGCGCGGTGTCTTCCCAGAGATCACGTCCATCGTCTCGCGCGACTCCTCCAGTTCCGACACGCTCACGCAACCGCCCAGCACCAGTGCCGCAGCCAGCATCGTCCACTTCATCGACCACCTCTGTGCCATTCAAAGAACAGCTTCGACCGTATTGCGGCGGTTTTGCTCCCTGACCTGTCACTTTTATCCTGCATGCGCATGTCGAGCCCGGCAGCCGGGTGGGACATCGTGGTATCTTGGCGGTTTTGCAGAAACGACCTTGCGGGGCCCTTCATGAAATTCATACACCAGCGCGAGCACCTGAATGAAGACGATATCGTCGTCATCGAATGCTCCCAGCGTTGCAACATTCGCCTGATGAACGACGCCAACTTCCGCAGCTTCAAGAACGGCGGTCGTCACACCTATCATGGCGGGCTGTTCGATCGTTTCCCGGCGAAGATCTCGGTGCCCAGCACCGGATTCTGGAACATCACGCTCGATGCGGTGACTACCCGGCCGATCTCGGTGACGCGCAAGCCGGCCTTTACCCACAAGATCAAGATCATCCGTCGTTCCTCGTCGAAACTTGGATAAGCCCTCATGACCCAGAACATCAAGTACGTCATCAAATACAAGCTCGACGGTGAGCGGCGCTGGGACTTCGCGGTGATGCCCGATGCCTCCGAAGAACAGGCGTTGCAAGCGCTGCGCAAGATTCACGGCGACGATACGCAGACAATCAGCGATATCCAGGTCAGCAAAGCCCTGTAGAACCCTCGCAAGGAGCGCCGCCGCATGAGCACTTGGTCAGACCGCCGCATCCTCGACCTGCTGAACATTGAGCAGCCCATCCTTCAGGCACCCATGGCGGGGGCAGGCGGATCGGCGCTGGCCATTGCAGTGGGGAATGCCGGCGGCCTGGGCGCCCTGCCCTGCGCCATGCTCGGCGTCGAACAGATCCGTGACGAGGTGGCGGCTTTTCGAGCGTCCTGCCATGGACCACTGAACCTCAACTTCTTCTGCCATCGGCCGCCTGAGCCGGATACCGCTCGCCAAGCGCGCTGGAAGCAAGCCCTCAGGCCCTACTACGATGAAGTCGGCGCCGACTTCGAGGCACCCACGCCGGTGTCCAGCCGCGCACCCTTCGACGAGCAGGGATGCCAACTCATCGAACATTTGCGTCCGCAGGTGGTGAGCTTTCATTTCGGTCTGCCCGAGCCTGCCTTGCTGCAGCGGATAAAGGCCAGCGGCGCGCGCGTGCTGTCCAGCGCGACCACGGTCGAGGAAGCGATCTGGCTAGAGCAGCGCGGCTGCGATGCGATCATTGCAATGGGCTATGAAGCCGGCGGTCATCGCGCGATGTTCCTGAGCGAGGACATCAGCAGTCAGATTGGCACACTCGCCCTGGTACCGCAGGTGGCCGACGCGGTGCAGGTGCCGGTGATCGCAGCCGGCGGCATCGCCGATGCGCGGGGTCTGGTCGCCGCACTGGCCTTGGGGGCTTCGGCCGTGCAGATCGGCACGGCCTATCTCTTCACGCCACAAGCCAAGGTCTCGCCCGCCCACCGCCAGGCGTTGAGCAGTGCCCAGGCCAGTGAAACCGCACTCACCAACCTGTTCACCGGACGCCCAGCCCGTGGTATCGGCACGCGCCTGATGCGCGAACTGGGGCCGATGAGCGATCTGGCGCCGCGCTTCCCCCTTGCCGGCGGTGCCTTGATGCCGCTGCGCGCCATTACCGAGGCCCAAGGCCGCAGCGATTTCAGCAACTTGTGGGCTGGCCAGGCGTTGCGTCTGGGTAACCCCATGGATGCAGGCGACCTCACCCGTACGATTGCCAAAGGCGCACTCGCTCGCTTGCGCTGAGCGCATCGCCGCTTCCCCGCTTTCCATCGACACTGCGTGAAGCGCCCAACGGGGCCCTCTATCCGCCCGAGGCTAATTCGCTATATATTCCGCTATATAACGATAACCCAAGGAGCTTCACCCATGCGTAGACCTTTTTTCCCTCTGGCTGCCAGCGCACTGGCCAGCCTGTTGTGCCTGAACAGTGCCTGGGCCGACGAGGTCCAGGTCGCGGTGGCCGCCAACTTCACCGCGCCGATCCAGGCGATCGCCAAGGACTTCGAGAAGGATACCGGGCACACGCTCGTTGCAGCCTTTGGCGCCACCGGACAGTTCTACGCGCAGATCAAGAACGGCGCACCGTTCGAGGTATTCCTGGCCGCCGATGACAGCACTCCAGCCAAGCTCGAGCAGGAAAAAGCGATCGTCGAAGGCTCGCGCTTCACCTATGCCATCGGCACACTGGCGCTGTGGTCTGCCAAGCCCGGCTATGTGGACGGCAAGGGCGAGGTGCTGAAGCAGAATGCGTTCAAGCATCTGTCCATCGCCAACCCGAAAACCGCTCCCTACGGCCTGGCGGCGACCCAGGTGCTGGATAAGCTCGGTCTCACCTCGGCCACCAAAGACAAGCTGGTCGAGGGGCAGAACATCACCCAGGCCTTCCAGTTCGTCTCCACCGGCAACGCCGAACTGGGCTTCGTCGCGTTGTCGCAGATCTACAAGGATGGCAAGGTCGACAGCGGCTCGGCCTGGATCGTGCCGGCCACTCTGCACGACCCGATTCGCCAGGACGCCGTCATTCTGGGAAAAGGCAAAGACAATCCGGCAGCCAAAGCGCTGGTCGAGTACCTGAAAGGACCTAAGGCCGCTGCGGTGATCAAGTCTTACGGTTACGAAATCTGATGCCACTGGACGCCAGCGACCTCGGCGCGATCTGGTTGACGCTCAAGCTGGCCAGCCTCACCACGCTGATCCTGCTGCTGCTGGGTACGCCCATCGCCTGGTGGCTGGCGCGGACTCGATCCTGGTTACGCGGGCCGATTGGCGCGGTGGTGGCCCTGCCACTGGTGCTGCCGCCGACGGTGATCGGCTTCTACCTGCTGATCGCCCTCGGCCCACATGGCTGGCTGGGCCAGGCTACCCAGGCGCTGGGGCTGGGCACCGTGGTGTTCAGCTTCACCGGGCTGGTGATCGGCTCGGTGGTGTACTCCATGCCCTTTGTCGTGCAGCCCTTGCAGAACGCGTTCAGCGCCATCGGCCAGCGCCCACTGGAAGCGGCGGCAACCCTGCGCGCTGGCCCCTGGGACAGCTTCGTGCACGTGGTGCTGCCGCTGGCCAGACCAGGGTTCGTGACCGCCAGCATCCTGGGCTTTGCCCACACCGTGGGCGAGTTCGGCGTGGTGCTGATGATTGGTGGCAACATTCCCGACAAAACCCGCGTGGTCTCGGTGCAGATCTTCGACCACGTCGAGGCCATGGCCTATTCGCAAGCGCACTGGCTGGCCGGCGCCATGCTGGTGTTTTCCTTCCTGGTGTTGCTGATGCTCTACGCCGGCCGCCGTGGCAAAGCGACTTGGAGTTGAGATGAGCTCACGCTTGAAGGCGCGCCTGAAGCTCGCGCGCGACACATTCACGCTGGACGTCGACCTCGATCTGCCCGGCCGCGGCATCAGCGCCTTGTTCGGCCACTCCGGATCCGGGAAAACGTCTTGCCTTCGCTGCCTGGCCGGTCTGGAGCAAGCCGATGAGGCGTTCATCCAAATCAATGGCGAGGTCTGGCACGACACCGAGCGTAACCTGTTCGTCCCACCCCACCGCCGCCCGCTGGGCTATGTATTCCAGGAGCCCAGCCTGTTCCCGCACCTGTCGGTGCGCGGCAACCTGGCCTTCGGCTGGCGCCGAGTGGCGGCGAGTGAACGCAAGGTGGAGTTGGACCAGGCCTGCCAATTACTGGGTATCGGTCACCTGCTGGAGCGAAAACCGAGCACGCTGTCAGGCGGCGAGGCGCAGCGAGTCGGTATCGCCCGCGCACTGCTCAGCAGCCCACGCCTGCTATTGATGGATGAACCACTGGCCGCACTCGACGGGCCCCGCAAGCGGGAAATTCTGCCCTATCTGGAACGCCTGCATGACGAGCTGGACATCCCTGTGGTGTATGTCAGCCATGCCCAGGACGAAGTGGCGCGCCTGGCCGACCACTTGGTGTTGCTGGAGCAGGGCAAGGTCATGGCCAGCGGCCCGATTGGGCCGACGCTGGTGCGCCTGGATCTGTCGCTGGCTCAGAGTGAAGACGCCGGCGTCGTGCTCGAGGGGGTCGTGGTCGGTCATCAACCGGATTATGGCCTGTTCGACCTGCGCTTGCCCGGCGCGGTGGGCCCTACCTTGCGCATCGCCCATCAGCACCTGCAAGTCGGCAGCACGCTGCGTCTGAAAGTCCAGGCGCGCGATGTGAGCCTCACCCTTGCCCAGGACACGACCTCTAGCATTCTCAACCGCTTGTCGGTGACCGTGGGTGAGTGCCGCGCCGCTGACAACCCTGCGCATGTCCTGGTCAGCCTCGATGCCGCTGGTAATCCGCTGCTGGCACGCATCACCCGGTACTCCGCCGACCAACTTCACGTGCAGCCCGGACAGAGGCTGTGGGCGCAGATCAAGTCGGTGGCGCTATTGACCTGAGCAACTAGGTCACGCCCGTTGTCCACCGTTCAGACGATTGGTCGATGGACGACGCCATGCCCGAGATCACCCTGCCCCGCACCCTGCACTACGTCGACGACACCCAGCCCGGCTTGAGCCGCAAGCGTTGGCGCGATCGCTTCATCTACCTGGACCCGGACGGTAACCGAGTCCGCGACAAGGAGGTGCTGGCGCGCATCGCAGCCCTGGTGATTCCCCCGGCTTACACGGATGTGTGGATCTGTCTGGACCCACAGGGCCATTTACAGGCCACCGGCCGCGATGCCCGTGGACGCAAGCAGTACCGCTACCACGTGCAATGGCGAACCTTGCGCGACGAACACAAGTACTCACGCATGCTGGCTTTCGCCCAGGCCTTGCCGAAACTGCGCAGGCAACTGGACGTGCATCTGTCACGCCCTGGCATGGATCGGGAAAAAGTCATGGCGCTGGTGATCAGTCTGCTCGACAACACACTGATCCGTATCGGCAATCGCCAGTATCTGCGTGACAACAAGTCCTACGGACTGACTACCCTGCGTAACCGCCATGTCGAGGTCAAGGGCAGCACCATTCGCTTCCAGTTCCGCGGCAAGCGCGGGGTCGAGCACAGCATCACGTTGCGCGACCGCCGCTTGGCACAACTGGTCAAGCGCTGCATGGAGCTGCCGGGCCAGGAGCTGTTCCAGTACGTGGACGACAGCGGCGAACGCCACCGCATCGGCTCAGCCGATATCAACCTGTTCCTCCAGCAACTGACCGGCGCCGACTTCACGGCCAAGGACTACCGCACCTGGGGCGGCAGCACCCTGGCCCTGAACTTGTTGCAGCCCCTGGCGTGGCTGCCGGAGACCGAGGCCAAGCGGCAGGTCACGACGATCGTTCGGGAAGTCGCCAGCCGATTGGGCAATACGCCAGCGGTCTGCCGCCGCTGCTATATCCACCCTGCAGTGCTGGAGCATTTCCACTTGGGTCGCCTGGCCGACCTGCCGCGCGTGCGGGCACGCAAGGACATGCAGCGCGAGGAGGTCGCCTTGCTCGGTTTTCTTCGGGCACTGGAGGCGCTATGAAGTGCCATTGATTGCGACTATATCCAACATAAATCAGAGAAATTTCCCATAGACGCGCTGGCACCCTATTCTTGCCATCGAGCACCTTCGCCGAACTGATCCCATCAGGTCAAAACGGCACCTGCACCGAAGAACGCCTGGAGATTTCGCCTGAGCAGGAATTTATAGCGTACCAAAGCGTCTTTACTGAGAAGGAAGAGGGACTCGCTCCCACCGCCCTGGCAAATGCCTGGCGGATTTCTACATCACCAAGGAGAAGTACATGCTGATACTCACCCGCAAGGTTGGCGAGAGCATCGTCATCAACGATGACATCAAGGTCACGATTTTGGGCGTCAAGGGCATGCAAGTGAGAATCGGCATCGATGCACCGAAAGATGTCCAGGTGCACCGTGAAGAGATCTTCAAACGCATTCAAGCCGGCAGCCCTGCGCCAGAAAAAAACGACGACTCACACTGATCGCTCACCCAAGTCGCACGGACGCGCTTGCCGCTGCCCATGACCGCAGGACTCGACCTGCGGCTCAGGCAGAGGGATCAAGCCTGCAACAGCGCGCGAACCTTGGCGATCATCTTGTCCATGTCGAAGGGTTTGTCGAACACAGCCTCGAACAGCTCTGGCTGTACGCGTCCCTGGCTGGCCTGAGCACCACTCATCAGAATCACCGGTAGCCCGGTGAGGTGCAGCTCGTCGCGAATCGCTTGGGCCAGCTCCTCGCCATTGAGTACCGGCATCATGTAGTCGGTAATCACCAGGTCCACTGGATAGGCTCTCAGCGCATCGAGTGCCTTGCTTCCGTTGCTGGCCTTTTCCACCACGAACCCTTCGTCCTCCAGGGCAAAGCCCAGGATTTCAGCGATCAGGTATTCGTCATCGACGATCAGAATGGTGTTCATCGCCCGCCTCAGCGGTCCCCCGAGGCTGTTGCAGTACCCGACAGCACGCCCTGAGTGCCAACGAAGGCATTGCGCAAGGTTATGCCCGTGGGCCCGATGGTCAGCTCGTGCAGTGACGGGTCGTAGTGACTGTCACGCACCTTGAGAATCGAAAGCACGCGGCGCAGTTGCGAATCCAGTTCGACGAAACGCATGAGCAGCAGGTTGTCGACGATACTCGACAGATCCGGTGCCGGCGCGGTGATTTCCGAACCGAACAAGTCGCGCATTTCCCAGGTCAGCAGCACACTGACGCCCTGCGCACGCAGCTCTGCGGTCAATGCGCGGAAAAAACCATTGAGACGATTGGGGTCCGAGGCCAAACGACCGAAGGCGCCGAGGCTGTCGATCACCACGCGCCGGGCGCCGGATGCGCGTACCTGAGCCAGCAGGCGTGCGCCGACCTCGTCCAGCAAGCCTTCGGTAGTCGGCTGCCAGCTCAATAGCAGGGCCCCACGACGCTCCATCTCGACGAAGTCGTAGCCCAGCGAGCCCGCTTTCAAGCGCAGGCGGGCAGGCGTTTCGTAGAAGCCAAAGTGCAACGCAGGCGCCTCTGGCGTGGCGGCGGCGAGAAACGCCAGCCCCAAGGACGACTTGCCCACCCCGGACGGGCCCATGACCAGGCTCACCGACCCTTCGGCCAAGCCGCCGCCGAGCATCTCGTCCAGCGTGCTCACGCCGGTGGTCACGAGCTTGAGCGTGGCCGAGCCCAAGTCGCTCGGATGGCTGTACAGCGCCTCCAGTCGCGGATAGACCTGCAGCCCGGCCTGGCTGATGCGGCATTCGTGGCGGCCGGACAATGCGCCGCTGCCGCGGGTCTTTCGCAGTTGCACATGGCGCACCGCACGGCTGCCGTCGAGTTGTTCGCCCAGTTCGATGACGCCATCGACCATGGTGTGTTCTGGGCTGCCTTCCTCCAATCGAGCACTGGTCAGCAGCAGCACCGTGCAGCCGGCGAACGCTGCATGCCCCTGCAACTGCGCGACGAATTTCTTGGTATCCAGGCTGGTCTCGGCGCGCGAGCGCGCATTGAGCAGGCCATCGACAATCAGCAGGCTGGCGCGTTGACGTACGATCTCCTGACGCAGCAGTCGCACCACGGCCTCCAGCCCCTCTTCCTGCAGCGTGTCGAAAGCGCTGAGGAACAGGATCTGATCGCCCACCAACGACGCGTCGAAGAACTCCAGCGTCGACAGGTACTGGAACAGGCGCTCGTGGGACTCGCTCAGCAACGTCGCCACCAGGACGCGGCCGCCCTGCGCCACATGACCGGTGGCGACCTGGTTGGCGAGGATGGTCTTGCCCGCGCCCGGCGGGCCCTGAACGATGTAGGAGGCACCGGCTACCAGGCCGCCCATGAGCAAGGCATCCAACCCGTCGATACCTGTGACCAGCCGCTTGAGTGTTTCTACCATGACTCGCTAGCACCTCTGCTCTGAGGAGGGGATCGGGCTCGATGAAATCGGCAGGTACAGACTCATGCACGTACCCTGACCGACCGTGCTGGTCACGCTCACTGCACCACCGCTCTGCTTGGCAAAGCCATAGACCTGACTCAAGCCAAGTCCGGTGCCCTTGCCGAAGGCCTTGGTGGTGAAAAAAGGTTCGAAGATTCGCGGCAACACCTCAGGATCGATGCCCTGCCCGTCGTCTTCTACGTCGAAGCGCAGAAACGCGCCATGCAGACCTTCCACCTCCCCGCCCAGCACGACCTGCGACACGCCGAGCCGGACGCACCCCCGCTCGGCAATCGCATCGCGGGCGTTGAACACCAGGTTGAGCAATACCATTTGCAACTGCCCAACATCCACGTCCATCTGCGGCAGGGCCTCGGCCACGCACGCACGCAGCGCGATACTCTCGGGCAACGCGTGCTCGATCAGGTTGCAGGTGGAGGCGATCAGCTCGGCAGGTGCGATCAAGGTAGTGTTCAACTGGCGATGGCGGGCGAAACCAAGCAGCACCTGGGTCAACTGCGCGCCGCGCTGGCCTGCCTCGACGATATGCCCCAGCAAGCTGTCCACGCGCGCGGGATCCGCGCTGGCGCGTGCCAACCGGGCCGAACCCAGGATGATGGTCAGCAGGTTATTGAAGTCGTGGGCCAGGCCTCCAGTGAGCTGGCCCAGCGCTTCTAGTTTCTGCGCATGGAACAGCTGGGCGCGCATGGCGTCGAGTTGCAGTGAGGATTCGCGCCGGTCGGAAATGTCACGTGTGACCTTTGCCAGGCCGATGACCTGACCCTGATCGTCGCGCACAACGTCCAGCGCCGTCAGCGCCCAGAACGGCGTGCCGTCCTTGCGCAGCCGCCAGCCCTCATCTTGGGCCACCCCATGCTCCAGAGCCTGGTTCAGCAGCATGGCCGGCCGACCTTCGGCGCAGTCCTGGGCTGTGAAGAACAGCGAGAAATGCCGCCCGATCACCTCATCGGCGCGGTAGCCCTTTATGCGCTGCGCCCCCGGATTCCAAGACACCACGTAGCCTTCGGGATCGAGCATGTAGATGGCGTAATCGACCACTGCGTGTACCAGACGCTCGTAGTGCTCGGCGGGCATGGTTGGCGAAGCGGGACGATCATTCGAAACCCTGTCATTGAAAACCATGCGAGCTCCATGAGCACGACCAGCAGCAGTGGAATTGAGCCTAGTTGATTGATCCAGTGTCCAATACATACAGCAATGACAGCAAGTCGGGATTTACCCTATAGTGCCCATGCCCTCATGCGCTTGTGGAGCCTGAATGACAACCAATTATCGGCTACTGAGTCTTCAGCGCGATCTGATGAACACTGCACAGCAGATCGACCAGTTGTGTCGAGGCTTGGAAGGCCATGCGCGCTTTCTGCGTCACTCGGTGCATCCCGAAGACGCCAACACCATGGGTGAACAGGTTCAGGAACTGCGCGACAGCGCGCAAGACATGCGCGGCATCGCTCATACCATCCATCCGTGAAACGGCCTGCGGTTGACTGATCTATAACGATGGGTTATAAAGCGCCCCTGATTGCATGGCCCTTCAGCATTGAAGCGTGCCGGTCGAATGACCCGATCACCTGTGCGAGTGTGGTGGAATTGGTATACACAGCAGACTTAAAATCTGTCGGCGCAAGCCTTGTGGGTTCGAGTCCCACCACTCGCACCATCTCCCTCGTCCAAGGCGCCTGATCAGGCGCCTTTTTCGTGTCAGTGCTTGCCCTCAGTCATTCGGGTCATCGTGCCAGGCAGGATGATCCTCTTCGTCGTCCAGGTCGTCGTCCGAGTAGTCGTCGTCCTCAATATCGTCTTCCATGCCTTGGGCGTCGGCCTCCAATGGCTGAGACTCGTAGAGGAATTCGTGATCGAGCAAGTGATCGTGCTCGGGCTCGAGGAGATCGTCTTCGTCGTGCATCGCTGGCTCCAGGTTCGAGGATGCTTGTATAGGCGTGTTGACCCCGCAGGTCAACCGTAGCCAGGGTTAACGTTGCCTTAACCGCCACGGGCTTATGTTGGTGCGGCTCCCTTCAGAACGTCTTGCCCGCCGCCACGGCGGGCTTTTTTGCTGTCTGCGTTCGTTGATTCACACACGTGCTGAAACAGTCTATGGACGCGGCTTTCACAAAATGCCGACATTCCCAGAGGCATAGTCACTTGGCTTCGATACGTTCTTCTGACCCGCCCACATGGCGGGTTTTCTTTTGGGCTCGTCAGCCCTCACGCCCCGCCTACATTAATAGCCCTCAGCCATCAGTTCCGGTGCATTTACTCAGCACGTTCGCTACGATCGGCCCTCGCCCGCCCATGATACTGAGTCGATGACCATGAAACTGCTTGCCGTGCTGATCCAGGTGCTACTCGTGCAGACGGATTGGCCGACACTGGAACGTCCCCGCCGCGTCTTCACCCGCGGATTCGTCGCCACCTGCCTGATGGTCGCTGTTATCGAATGGATGGTCTTGAGCGCACTGTTCAAGGGTTGAGCCCTACCTGCCATCACTGAGCAAGCGCGCGTCGCCGGGCTGCCTGGAGGCTCGTCTACACTGAGCCCTGTCATCCACCGCAACCCAAGAGACGCTCATGAAACGACTCCACGCCCTGCTCACCGGGCTGCTGCTCGCGTTGGGCCTGGTCAGCACCGATGCCGTGGCCGCTGGCGAGCCAAACGCACCCATCCAGTTTGGCGCCATTGGCTGGGAAAGTGGCGCATTGACTACCGAGATCCTGCGCCTGATCGTCGAGAAGGGCTACGGCTACCCAACCGACACGCTGCCCGGCAGCACCGTGAGCATGGAAGTGGCGCTGGCGCGCAACGACCTTCAGGTGATTGCCGAAGAGTGGGCTGGGCGCAGTCCGGCCTGGGTCGAGGCCGAGAAAAAAGGCGAAGTGTTCGCGCTGGGTGATACGGTCAAGAATGCCGTCGAAGGCTGGTATGTCCCGGCTTACGTGATCAAGGGCGATCCGGCCCGCTCCATCGAAGCGACGGCGCCGGATTTGAAAACCGTAGCCGACCTGCAGCGCTACGCGCACGTGTTCAAGGACCCGGAAGCGCCCAAGCAAGGGCGTGTTCTCAACAGCCCCAGCGGCTGGACTTCGGAAATCGTCAACAGTCAAAAACTCAAGGCGTACAAGCTCGACGACCTCTACGTCAACTTCCGCACAGGCTCGGGCGCGGCGCTGGACGCAGAAATCAACTCGGCCATTCGTCGCGGGCGCCCCGTGCTGTTCTACTACTGGAGCCCCACCCCGCTGATGGGCCGCTACGATCTGGTGCGCCTCGAAGAGCCTCCCTTTGATCCCAAGGCGTGGGCCACATTGACCGATCCGAGCAACCCACATCCTCAAGGCAGCGCTTCGCTCCCCACCAAACTGTCGATAGGCGTATCGAAAGCCTTCAAGAACCAGTACCCGGATTTGGTCGCGCTGTTCGAGCAGGTAGACTTGCCCATCGACATCCTCAACCAGGCGTTGGCCAAAATGAGCGAGAAGCGCCAGGACCCGCGCAAGGCGGCTGAAGCGTTTTTGAGCCAGCACCCCGAAATATGGCGCGCCTGGATGCCATCGCCAGTAGCGGACAAGGTCGCGGCAGCCCTGTAGCGCCGTGTAGGCACGCAAAGAAATGTAACACCCTCCTCCTTGGAGCCGGCAGCGCCTGGACTACGCTTGAGCCCATGTGATGCCGGGCCCCTCTGACGGTGCAAACCGCCATGTCGGAATCACTGTTGCCATGCAACGTCGACAATCAAGGAGGGGCTCATGACAGCTCTGCAGACATTCCTCACTTCTCCCCTGCTCGGCACCAGCACCTGGTTGTGGCTGGTGTTCGTCACCATCGTCATTGCCTTGCTGGTGCTGGACCTGGGCGTACTGCATCGGCAGGAACGTGAGATCGAGATGCGCGAAAGCCTGCTGCTGTACTCAGGCTACTTCAGCGTGGGCGTGCTGTTCGGTGTGTGGGTCTGGTTCGAGTTGGGCGCACAGTCGGCGCTGGAGTTCTATACCGGCTTTCTCGTCGAGCAATCGCTGTCGATGGACAATGTGTTCGTTATGGCGATGATCTTCAGCTTTTTCGCCATTCCCCGGCGCTACCAGCACCGAGTGCTGTTTTGGGGCATCATCGGCGTGGTCGTGCTCAGGGCGATCATGATCGGGGTGGGCGCAGCGCTGGTCCAGAACTTTGCCTGGGTGCTCTATCTGTTCGGCGCATTTCTGCTGTTCACAGGGGTCAAGATGGCCTTGTCCAAGGAAGACAGCGAGCCTGACCTAGCCAACAATCCCATCCTGCGCTTCGTACGCAAGCATTTGCGGGTGACCGACCAGTTACACGGCAAGCGTTTCTTCGTCCGCCTGACGCCCCCGGGCCAGAGCAAAGCGCTGCGCTATGCGACACCGCTGTTCATGGCCTTGGTCCTGATCGAACTGGCCGACCTGGTGTTCGCGGTAGACAGCGTACCGGCGATTTTCGCCATCACCCAGGACCCGTTCATCGTCTACACCTCGAACATCTTCGCCATCCTCGGCCTGCGCTCGTTGTATTTCGCCCTGTCAGCGCTGATGCACCGCTTCATCTACCTCAAATATGCCTTGGCATTGGTGCTGATCTTCATCGGCTGCAAGATTTTCTACCATGGCCTGATCGGTGAAGTGCCCGCGCTGCTCTCGCTGGGGGTCACGCTCGGGCTGCTGCTGGGCGGGGTACTCCTGTCACTGTTCAAGACCCGGCATGATCGAGGCGACAGAGCCGCCGGCAACGGCAAGCCCTCGTGAATCCGGACGGGCCTCAATGCGCACTGGAGACCTGTTCACTGGCTGCTGCGCAGCATCTCTCTGGGCACGTATTTGCCAACCTCGAACTTGCCGATGGCAGCCCGATGCACTTCATCCGGCCCATCGGCCAGGCGCAGGGTACGCTGCATGGCGTACATGTAGGCCAGCGGGAAGTCACCACTGACCCCCGCGCCGCCATGGATCTGTATGGCGCGATCGATCACGCGCAACGCCACGTTCGGCGCCACCACCTTGATCTGGGCGATCTCGCTGCGCGCGACCTTGTTACCCACTGTGTCCATCATGTAGGCGGCCTTGAGGGTCAGCAGCCGCGCCATGTCGATCTCCATGCGTGAATCGGCGATCTTGTCGATATTGCCGCCCAGGCGTGCCAGCGGCTTACCGAACGCCGTACGCGCCACCGCACGTTTGCACATCAGCTCCAACGCTCGCTCGGCCATGCCCAGCGAGCGCATGCAGTGGTGTATACGCCCCGGCCCCAGACGCCCCTGAGCAATCTCGAAGCCTCGGCCCTCACCGAGGATGACGTTTTCATAAGGCACGCGCACGTTGTCGAACAACACCTCGGCGTGGCCGTGCGGTGCATCGTCATAGCCGAACACCGGCAGCGGCCTGACGATCTTCACGCCTGGCGCATCGGTAGGCACCAGAACCATCGAGTGTTGCTGATGCCGCGGGCCGTCCGGGTTGGACAGCCCCATGAAGATCATCACCTTGCAGCGCGGATCACACGCGCCGGACGTCCACCACTTGCGCCCGTTGATCAACCACTGATCACCCTCGCGCACAACGGTGGCCGCCATGTTGGTGGCGTCCGAGGAGGCCACGTCAGGCTCGGTCATGGCGAAAGCCGAACGGATCTCGCCACGCAGCAACGGCTCCAGCCAGCGCTGCTGCTGGGCCGCAGTGCCATAGCGCACCAGGACTTCCATGTTGCCAGTATCGGGCGCCGAACAGTTGAACGGCTCCGGCCCCAACAGCGAGCGCCCCATGATCTCGGCCAGGGGGGCGTATTCCAGATTGGTCAGGCCTGCACCGTAATGCGATTCCGGCAGGAACAGGTTCCACAACCCTTGCGCTTTGGCCTCGGCCTTCAGCGTTTCCATGATCGCAGTGGGTTGCCAGCGGTCGCCCTCGGCCACCTGACGCTCGAACTCCGCCTCAGCGGGGTAGACATGGGTGTCCATGAATGCGATGACGCGCTCGCGCAGCGCCTGGACCTTGGGCGTGTAGGCGAAATCCATAAAGAGGTTCCTGTGCGCAATGGAGTGACTGGATTGCAGACTAGAGCAGCAGGCATCAATCCATCCAGTCTATTTTCACTGTGTATTAACATTCATAACCGATATATGATCCCGCCATAACATCAATCAAGAGCGGCGCACCATGAACCTCAGCAAGGTCGATCTCAACCTGTTCATCGTCTTCGACGCCATCTACACCGAGGCCAACCTGACGCGCGCCGGGCAGATCGTCGGCATTACCCAGCCTGCCGTGTCCAACGCTCTGTCACGCTTGCGTGAAACCTTCAACGATCCACTGTTCGTGCGCACCGCCCAAGGCATGGTGCCCACCCCCATGGCGCAGAACATCATCGGCCCGGTGCGCAATGCCCTGGCGCTGCTGCGCACGTCGGTGCAGGAGAGCCGTATCTTCAACCCGCAGCAAGCGAACAAGACCTTTCGCATCAGCATGACCGACCTCACCGAGGCCGTGATCCTGCCTCTGCTCTTTCAGCGCTTGCGCCGCCTGGCCCCCGCCGTGGTGATCGAAAGCTTCCTGGGTAAACGCCGGGAAACCACCAAGGAACTGGCAGCAGGACGTCTGGATTTCGCCGTGGATGCACCGCTGAACACCGACCCACAAGTGCGTCACGTCAAGTTGATGGAGGACCGCTACGTCTGCGCCATGCGCCAGGGCCATCCCCAGTCGGGTAGCACATTGACCCTTGAGCACTATCTAGGCATGACCCACATCCACATTTCCAGCCGCCGCAATGGCTTGGGTTACGTCGACCTGGCATTGGGCAAGATGGGAGTGCAACGCAAGGTGGCCCTGCGCTCGCAGCACTACCTGATGGCGTCCCAAGTACTGCAGCAAACCGATATGGTCATGACCGTACCGGAACGTTTCGCCCGACGGCACCAATTACGCTCCCTGTCTTTGCCCGTCGAGATTCCGCCGCTGGAAACGCACCTGTACTGGCACGAGAGCACAGATCAGGATCCCGCCAACCGCTGGATGCGCGAACAAATCATCGAGTTGTGTCAGCACGTGGTGGCGCAGGATGAACGAGCGCTTTCAGCAGGCCAGCCCGGAGATAACGATTAAATTTATTTCTATGTAAATCCATATATTTAGGAAATATTTCTATTTTAAAACGGAAAACATAGAAAATATGAAAGATCGTTTCTAGGTCAGGGCCTAACATGGCGGGTATCCCAGTAACCGCCTCGGATTCACTATGCCTGTCAGCCCACTCTATTTCGACTATGCCGCCACTACCCCGATCGATGATCAGGTCCTGGAAAGTATGCTGGCCTGCATGAGCCGTCATACGCACTTCGGCAACCCTGCTTCACGCGGTCACGCCTATGGACAAGCCGCCCGCGAACTGGTCGAGCAGGCGCGAGGACAAGTCGCCGGGCAACTCGGCGCGGTGCCCGACTCGATCGTATGGACTTCCGGGGCAACCGAGTCCAACAACCTTGCACTCAAGGGCATCTGTCATGGTGTGGATAAGCCAGGACACCTCGTCACCAGTCAGTTGGAGCACAAGGCGGTACTCGACACGGCCGCCTACCTTGAGCGCCAAGGTTGGACCGTCACACGCCTGGCACCGGATGACCGTGGGCTGATTCAACCTGAGGCCGTACGCGCGGCGCTGCGCCCCGACACTCGGCTCGTGTCACTGATGGCGGTGAACAACGAACTGGGCACTGTCACCGATTTCGCCCGCATCGGCCACTACGTAAGAGCGCACGGGGCGCTGCTGCATGTCGACGCCGCGCAGGCGGTGGGCAAGGTCGTGCTCGACGTCGAGCGCCAGGCCGTTGATCTGATGTCGGTGTCTGCGCACAAGGTCTACGGCCCCAAAGGCATTGGCGCTCTCTACGTCGGCGAGCGTGCGCGCCCGCTGCTGCACGCGCAGATGCACGGCGGCGGTCACGAAGGTGGAATGCGCTCTGGCACCCTGGCCACCCACCAGATCGTTGGCATGGGCAGCGCATTCGCCCTGGCGGGGCTGCTGGCCGAGGACGAACAACGTCGCATCCAGGCATTGTCACAGCGCTTGCGCAATGGGCTGCTGGGCCTGCCGGGCGTGGGTCTCAACGGCTGCGCCGAGCAGCGCATTGCACACACGCTGAACCTGTGTATTCAGGCCAAGGGTTTCAACGTCGAGGCACTGGCCTCGGAACTGGCGATCTCATCGACTTCGGCCTGCAACTCGGCCAGCAATGCAGCTTCGCATGTGCTGCTGGCGCTGGGTATGAGCCAGCAGCAGGCGCGCAGCAGCGTACGCATCAGCCTCGGGCGTTACAGCAGCGAGACGGACGTGGACAAAGCGGTCGAGGTGTTCCGCCGCGTCATCATGGCTGGAGCGAGCGCACTGTGGTAACCGCCTGATCGTGCGCAGACTGGACCAGACGCTGCAACTCACGCCGAACCATGGCCACGAAAGGCGGCGAGTCCATCTGATAGAGCTGAGCCGCCACCCAGTCGAACCACGCACCCTGCATCGCCGAACGACAGTCCAGTAGCCGCTGCGCCTGTCGCACGGCTTCAGCCTGATGCCGCTGATGAAACGCAGTACGATCCAAGGGCCGGGATCGCGCTTCGCTCATTCGCTGGCCTTGAACGTGGTCAGCTCACCCTTGCGCCACTTGGCGACCTTGCCGGTCACGGCCTTGAGCAACTTGCCCAGGCCCTCGGTGATTGGCTGATGCGCGGCGAAGACCAGCATCACGCTGTGGCCGTCGCGAAAGACGATCCCTTCGCCTTCGGCAACCGAGACGAAGGCATAGTCGCCTACGCCATAGACGTTGAACTTGATTTCGCGAAAGCGCAGTTCGAGCTTACCGCCTTCGCGACTGGGCAATACCGCAGCCCTGAAGTGGTCGCCCACCTTGAGTTCCAAGTGTTGCTTGTCGTCCACCACCAATGCGCTGTCGGTATCGATCTCAGCCATGTACAGACCGTCGGGATTCTGCTCGGTGACATAGACGAAGCGGTTCTGAAAGAGTTTGACCAGCTTGCCGCGCAAGTCGCCCAAGGCGAACAGGGCGTGGGTATCCAGTGTACTGACTGCCAATGAAGTGATCCTCGAACCTAATGTTACCCGCCGCCATGCACGGCCGTGCAGGCATGACGCGGCGGCCATTTCAACGTGAAGTCTGAAAGGTTAGTGACATGATGTGCCCGACGTCTGTGAAGCTAGGCGATACGAAGAGCAGGATTCTTTACCCTGAATCGCCAGCAGACTCCCCAGAAAACGCTTCATGCCGGTCCCACAGGGGAACCAGCACCGTCTGACAACAACGCCGCTGGAAAAGATGCAATAGATAGCGTCAGGCCCTCGGCAGATCGGGCCCTGCAACGTATCCGCGCATTTACAGGGGAAGGAATATGCACGAAAACACCGAAATCCGTCGAGAGGTCTCGAGTATTTCTTACATGCAGCAACTGACGAATACCCTGCGGTTCGTCGTTGTCCCGGCCGGAATACAGTTCTTTCACGTCACAGACCGTACTACCGGCAGGGTCAAAGGTTTCCGCCGCAGCCACCTGGAAGCCTGTGCACTGGCCCGTCTGTTGGACGGCTGTGCAGCGTGAAGCCTGCACTGCGCGCGGCGGCAAACGGCTGAAAATGCAAAAGGCCCTGCGCGTAAGCTGCAGGGCCTTGTTGCCGAACGCCTCGATCAGATCTGCCGCTGGTGGCGATCCAACTGCTCGTGGCGTTCCTGGGCTTCGATGCAGTACTTGGTGGTTGGACTGATCAACAGGCGCTGCAGACCAATCGGCTCGCCACTGTCATCGCACCAACCGAAGCTTTCGTCGGCGATGCGACCCAGGGCCATCTCCAACTGCGGCAGCAGGCGCTGATCGCGCTCGATGGCATTGACCAACCAGTGACGCTCTTCCTCGACCGAGGCCACGTCGGCGGGATCGGATGGCGTATCCAGGCTTTCGATGGTCGCGCGGCTCAGCTCGATACGCTCGTGGGTCTCGACTTTCATCGCTTGCAACATCGCGGTGAAGTACGCGAGCTGATCGGCATTCATGTAGTCATCGGCCGACATGGCCAGCAACTGTTCCTTGGTCATCGAATTCTCTATGAAAAAATGTGCATTTGGGCGATTCGGGTACCACCGGCGATGGCACGCCGATGACGGAATTCTTCAAGCGCCAACCGGCACTCTTTTGCAGGGGGCGGCAGTCTAAGGTGCCAAGCCCCGGGGGGCAACAGCCAGCGTGGGGAATTTGCCTGAAACGGCAAGGATTCCGCCGGCCGGGCTGTCGATCGGCCACTGCCGGACAGGGCAAGGCGCGCTGGCCACGGGCGTACTATGCAGCAACTCGACAGCCCCGACCAGTCGGCGATGCGACGCGGGCGGGCGCACCGCCGTCGCCCGCCACGCGCCCAATGTGTTCAGCGGTCCTTGAACTGCGCCTCGCGCTTGGCGATGAACGCGGCCATGCCCTCCTTCTGGTCTTCGGTGGCAAAGGCCGCGTGGAACACCCGACGCTCGAAGCGCACGCCCTCGCTCAAGGTGACCTCGAAGGCGCGGTTGACGCTTTCCTTGACCATCATGCTCATCGGAATCGACTTGCTGGCGATGCTTGCCGCGACCTTGAGCGCTTCTTCCAACAGCTCGGCCTGGGGCACCACACGTGCCACCAGCCCTGCCCGTTCGGCCTCCTCGGCGCCCATCAGGCGACCGGTCAGGCACAGCTCCATGGCCTTGGCCTTGCCCACCGCGCGGGTCAGACGCTGGGTACCGCCCATGCCGGGCAGCACACCCAGGTTGACTTCCGGCTGACCGAACTTGGCATTGTCCGCTGCCAGGATGAAGTCGCACATCATGGCCAACTCGCAACCGCCGCCCAGGGCGAAGCCAGAGACTGCCGCGATGATCGGCTTGCGTCGGTTGGCAATGCGGTCGGCATCGCTGAACAGGTCGTCGACGTAGATCTGCGGGTAGCTCAGTTCGGCCATCTCCTTGATGTCGGCGCCGGCAGCGAACGCCTTGGCCGAGCCGGTGATCACCACACAGCCGATGTTCGGATCGTGCTCGAGCTGGTCCAGGGCCTGGTTGACCTCGGCGACGATCTGCGCGTTCAGGGCATTGAGCGCCTGGGGACGATTGAGCGTGATCAGCCCGACTTTGCCGTGGATGTCCAGCAGGATTGTTTCGAATGCCATGCAAGCTGCTCCTTCAAAGGTTGCGCGCAATGACCATGCGCTGAATGTCACTGGTGCCTTCGTAGATCTGGCACACCCGCACGTCGCGGTAGATACGCTCCAGCGGGAAGTCTTTCAGATAGCCATATCCACCGAGCGTCTGCAAGGCGTCGGAGCAGACCTTCTCAGCCATTTCCGAAGCGAACAGCTTGGCCATCGACGCCTCGACCAATGCGGGGCGCCCGGCATCGCGCATGGCGGCGGCATGCAGCACCATCTGCCGGGCCACGGCGATGCGCGTGGCCATGTCGGCCAGGCGGAAAGCCACGGCCTGGTGTTCGAGCAGCGGCTTACCGAAACTGTGCCGTTCGCGTGCATAGTCACGGGCGACCTCGAACGCGGCGCGGGCCATGCCTACGGCCTGTGCGGCGATGCCGATGCGTCCGCCCTCCAGGTTGGCCAACGCGATGCGATAGCCCTCACCCTCCTCGCCCAAGCGATTGGCCACTGGCACCTTCACATTATCGAAAACGATCTGACAGGTGTCCGAGGCATGCTGGCCGAGCTTGTCCTCGACCCGCGCCACCTGATAACCCGGCGCGTCAGTGGGCACGATGAAGGCGCTGATACCGCGCTTGCCGGCGTCGGGGTCGGTGACGGCGAACACGATCACCACCCCGGCGTTCTGGCCTGAGGTGATGAACTGCTTGCTGCCGCTCAATACATAATGATCGCCGTCGCGGCGGGCACGGGTTTTCAGGCTGCTGGCGTCGGAGCCCGCCTGCGGCTCGGTCAGGGCGAAAGCCCCAAGCATGCTGCCGCTGGCCAGCGGGACAAGGAATTGCGCTCTCTGCTCATCGGTGCCGAAGCGCAGGATCGGTACGCATCCCACCGAGTTGTGCACGCTCATGATGGTCGAACAGGCGCCGTCGCCGGCGGCGATCTCCTCCAGCGCCAGGGCGTAGGCGACATAACCGGTGTCGCTCCCCCCCCACTGCTCCGGCACCAGCATGCCGAACAGGCCCAGCCCGGCCATTTCCTCGATGGCCTCGCGCGGGAAGCGATGCGCCTTGTCCCATTGTTCAGCGAACGGCTTGAGCCGTTCCTGAGCGAAGTCCTTCACCGCGTCGACGATCTGTTGTTGCTCGTCAGTTACCAGCATGGTTCACCTCAGTACAGGCATTCGACCGCCATCGCCGTGGCTTCGCCGCCGCCGATGCAGATGGCCGCGATGCCGCGGCGCAGATTGTTCTGGCGCAACGCCCAGAGCAGGGTCACCAGAATGCGCGCGCCCGACGCGCCGATGGGGTGACCCAGGGCACAGGCGCCGCCATGGATATTGACCTTGTCGCGGGGCAGGTCCAGATGCTTCATGGCCGCGAGCGTCACCACGGCAAAGGCTTCGTTGATCTCGAACAGGTCCACCTCGGCCAGGCGCCAGCCGGTGCGTTCGACCAGCCGCTCGATGGCCCCGATCGGCGCGGTGGGAAACAGCGCCGGACTGTCGGCAAACGCCGCATGCCCGTGGATCACTGCCAGCGGTCGCAGGCCCCGTTTCTCGGCCTCGCTGCGACGCATCATCACCAGCGCCGCTGCGCCGTCGGAAATGGAACTGGCGTTCGCCGCCGTGACCGTACCGCCGTCGCGAAAGGCTGGCTTGAGCTGAGCGATCTTGTCCAGACGCGCCTTGGGCGGCTGCTCGTCGTGCTCCACCAGCCGTTTCTGTTTGCCGTCGGTCACCTCCACCGCAACGATCTCATCAGCGAAACGGCCGTGGTCGATCGCCGCTTGTGCACGGGTCAGCGAGTCGATGGCGAAGGCATCCTGCGCCTGGCGATCGAAGCCGTTGGCCTGGGCGCAGTCCTCGGCGAAGGTGCCCATCAAACGGCCCTTGTCGTAGGCGTCCTCCAGACCGTCGAGGAACATGTGGTCGAGGATCCGGCCATGCCCCATGCGGTAACCGGCCCGCGCCTTGTCCAGCAGATACGGCGCATTGCTCATGCTTTCCATGCCACCGGCCACCACCACCTCGGCACTGCCGGCCGACAACAGGTCATGGGCCAAAATGGCCGCCTGCATGCCAGAGCCACACATCTTGTTCAAGGTGGTGCAGGTGGTGTGCTTGTCCAGACCGGCGCCCAGGGCAGCCTGTCGCGCCGGTGCCTGGCCGAGCCCGGCGGGCAGCACGCAGCCGAACAGCACCTGCTCGACACTGTCGGGTTGCAGGCCGGCGCGCTCCACGGCGGCGCGGATCGCGGCACTGCCCAATTGCGGCGCCGTGAGGCTCTTCAGATCGCCCTGCAGCCCGCCCATGGGCGTACGCACGGCACTGACGATGACGATGGGATCGTTGGCGAGGGCCATGTAGCGTTCTCCTTATCTGGCAGCCATGCGCAGCGCGCCGTCGAGGCGAATCACCTCGCCGTTGAGCATGCTGTTCTCAATGATGTGTCGGACCAGCGCAGCGTACTCATCTGGCCGCCCCAGGCGTGGCGGGAATGGCACGCCAGCGGCCAGCGAGTCGCGGACCGGCTGGGTCATGCCGGCCATCATCGGTGTTTCGAAGATGCCCGGGGCAATGGTCATCACGCGGATGCCGAAGCGCGCCAGCTCGCGCGCGGCGGGCAAGGTCAGGCTGGCCACCGCCCCCTTCGAGGCGGCATAGGCTGCCTGGCCGATCTGGCCATCATAGGCGGCCACGGACGCCGTGTTGATGATGACGCCACGCTCGCCGCCGTCCTCGGCAGGGCTTTCACTGATGGCCGCAGCGGCCAGGCGCAGCATGTTGAAGCTGCCGATGAGGTTGACGCTGACCACCTTGGCGAAGCTGGCCAGGGCATGCGGCCCCTCCTTGCCCAAGACCTTCTCGGCGCCGACGATACCGGCGCAGTTGACCAGCCCTTGCAGGCTACCGAACGCGTTCAGTGCTGCCGCTACGGCGGCCTGCGCCGCCTGCTCGTCGCTGATGTCGGCCACCGCGAAACGGGCATTGTCACCCAGTTCGCGCGCCTTGGCCTCGACCGCCTGGGCATTGAGATCGACCAGCATCACGCGGGCGCCCGCCTCCACCAGCGATTGCGCGGTGGCCGCACCCAGGCCCGAAGCGGCGCCGGTGACGATGAAATGGGAGTTCTTTAGGTTCATGGATAGCTTCCTTCAGGCGCTGGCAGCGGGGGTCTGCGCAGCCTGTTGCTTGGCGATTTCCTGGTTGCGCAGGATGAAGCGTTGCAGCTTGCCGCTGGGGGTCTTGGGCAGCTCTGCGACGAATTCGATTTCGCGTGGGTAGGCGTGGGCGTAAAGCCGCTGACGCACATGCTGACGCAGGGTTTCCTCAAGTTCCGGGCTCGGGCCATGGCCCGCGCTCAACACCACGAATGCCTTGATCAGCTCGGTGCGCTCAGGATCGGGCTTACCGATCACGGCGGCCTCGACCACCGCCGGATGCTCGATCAGCGCGCTTTCCACATCGAACGGACCGACGCGATAGCCGGAGGTGGTGATCACATCGTCGTTGCGCCCGACGAAGCTGATGCTGCCGTCGGGGTTGAGCTCGACGGTGTCGCCGGACAAGTAGTACTTGCCGACGAAGGCTTTGGTCGGCACCCCGTGATAGCCGTCGAACCAGCACAGCGGCGATTGCTCGCGGTCCACCGCCAGCACGCCGGGTTGGCCCGCCGCCAGCTCGTTGTAGCCCTCGTCCAGCACCACGATGCGATGCCCCGGCACGGCGTAGCCGGCCGAACCCATGTGGACTGGATGGGCCAGACCATGGTGGTTGCACAGCACCATGCCCAGTTCGGTCTGCCCGTAGTGGTCATGGATGGTCACGCCCAGTTCGTCGGCAAACCAGCGGATCACCTCGGGATTGAGTGGTTCACCGGCGCTGCTGACCACGCGAAGACGGCCTTTGATCGGCGCCGAAAAGGCGCTGCCAGCCGCGATCAGCAGGCGATAAGCCGTGGGCGATCCAGCCAGGTTGCTGATGCCCAGCTTGTCGATCACCCGCGCGCAGCTCTCGACGCTGAATGGACCATCGTAGAACGTGGTGGCATGCCCCAGGGCCAGCGGGCCGGTGACCGCGTAGTAGAGTCCATAGGCCCAGCCAGGATCGGCCAGGTTCCAGAAGTTGTCCTCCGGGCGCAGGTCGATGGCCTCGCGCATGTAGCCCTGAAACGCCACGATGGCGCGCAGCGGCACTTCCAGCGGCTTGGCAGGGCCGGTAGTACCGGAGGTGAACATCAGCAGGAAGGGGTCATTGCCGCTGCGCATCACCGCCTCGCGCAGGGGCTCGGCGGCGTTGCGCAATTGGGCGAAGTCGGGCTCGCCCGCCGCAGCGCCCACGGTGATGATTGCCGGCTCGCACGACAGTCCGTCGAGCTTGGGGCGGTTGTGCCGATCGGTCACCACCACACGGGCATGAGACTGCTCCAGGCGGTGCTCGATGGCCTTGGGCCCGAAGGCCGTGAACAGCGGTTGATAGACCGCCCCCAGGCGCCAGGTGGCCAGGATGGTCACCAGCAACTCGACCGTGCGCGGCATCAGCCCGGCGACCCGGTCGCCGGCGCCGACCCCGCGATCCTTGAGCACCGTGGCAAAACGCTGCGACTGCGCCTGCAACTGTTCGAAACTGTAGCGACGGGTAGTGCCGTCGCGGTCCTCGCAAATCAGCGCGATCCGGTCGGCACCGACGTGTCGATCACAGCATTCGAAACAGGCATTGAGACGCTGGAGGGTGCCGTGCAAGGCCTCCTCGGCCGTTCGGGCATAGTCGAAGGCGCGCACGGCTTCGGCATGGTCACGCATCGTCGGACTCCTGTTGTTGTTATGGGAGCAAGAGACAGGGGGTCCGACGATGTTGGCGCTGCCAGCCAGGGCCGACAATGGCCAAAGCTGTCAATGTGGTTGAGCGTTATGGCCGTGCTCGCGTTCAGCTCCCGCTGTGCCTGGGCGCAAGACCGGCCAGGGCTTCAAGGGTCAACTCCATGACCAGCGCATCGAGGGTGGCCTCCCGCTCGCTCTTCAGCGCATCCCAACGCGCGGTGTATTGCTGGCTGGACAGTTGCTCGCTCGCTTCATCGATGGCCTCGCCCCGGGCAGCGAAGTCCTGGGTGACCGAAGCGAATACCCGGTCATGTCGCTCCTGCAGGTACGTTCGCCAGAATTCTTGCTGCACCAGATACTCGACGAGCGCTTGCTCAGTCTCGGCAGCGAGCACGGTCTTCAACGCCTCATCCAGTTGCGACGGGCTGACGTCAGCCACGCTCTCGTAACGCATCGAACGCGGCTGCAATGGCAAATCCAGGGACTCGGCAAGCTGTATCCGATAGAACAGGATCACTTCGAGGTCATCGACATCGCGGCCGGTCTGGCGCCGGCCGGCGATCACCTGGCGGGCGATACGGTCCACTTGCCCCAAGCGGTACAACTGCCGCCCCAAGTGGATCAGCCGAGCACCTCGTTCCTGTACCGCACCGTAGCGGTTAGCCCTGGCCACCTCCACTTGTAGCAACAGCTCGCTGAACCGCTCGGCCAGGCCGTCCGCGCAAGTCGGGCTGTCCGATACCCGCTCGAAGACCGTGTCACGTAACGGCGCATCCTCCGCCAGCACGCCCACCATCCACGTCACCCTACCGGTGAGGTAGGCGTGGTGTGCGACGAAGTCGGCCGTGGAGTACAACTCGTCCAGCAGCGCGAAGAAACTGTCACTGCCCGGCAGCGCTTGCAGCATGTCCCATTGCGTCTGCAGCGTGAGGCGCTGCTCGGGCTCAAGATACGCCAGCCAGTGGCCTGCACCCTCCTGGCGCTCAGGCTCTGAATCCCCCTCATCGATGTCATGCAGCCGGTCGTAGTCCTGCACACTGTAAAGCCTGACGAGTTCGCGACTAGGCATGGGGTTACGCTCGAGCAGAAACGCTCTGCGATAGGACAACGGCATCATCATGATGTCGTCGGGCAGCGACATCAGTTGGTTGTCGCGTAGATCGACCCGCTGCAGCGCCCCGCACAACTGCAAGCCGAAAGGCCAAGTGGTCATATTGCAATGGCGCAGGAAAAGCTCGCGCAGGTGGGAAAGCTGATTGAAGCGCAACTGGACGAATCCCACGGGGTTGTCACTCAAGTCCAGCACCTCAAGGTTCGGCAGACCGCTGAGCACCGCCAGACCCTGGGCATTCATGCGCACCTGGTTGTGCGCCAGGCGCAATGTCTGCAGTTCCACGAGATAGCCTATCCCAGAAGGTATCGCCAGCAGTTGGTTGCGATTGAGGGTCAGTCGCCGCAGACGCGGGAAGGCTTGCAGGAACTGGGGTACAACAGCGTTGATCTGCATGTCCGTCAAGACCAGTTCGGTCACCGGCTCGAACGACACGGTACTGGGAAACGCGGGCAGGGTTCGCAGCGCCAGGCCACTGAAATCCAGACGCACGTTGGCAGGCGTATGGGAGGTCGATGAAATGGAGTTATCCTCCATGCGCCAGATACGGCGCAGCCGATCAGCCACCCGGCCACGCAGCACGCTTCTCGATTCGTTCAGTTCAGCGTCTTGCCATCCATTGAGGGCCGTATCGAGATCCTGATAGGCCTCCTGTGCCTGCAACAATGCGCTCATCGGCGAAGATGACGATAACAGCAGGCGGCGCAGATAGCGGGTCACCTGGGCGTCGTCGAAACTGGGATAGAGTGCGCGGATCGCGTTGCTGAGCGCCGGTACCGCGCCGCGCGAACCGCCAGGGCGGCGGCCGCTGAGCAGGTAGCCGACTCGACCGTCGGGTAACCGCTGTCCTGGATTGATCCAACGCGCCTGGGTCGGCCAGCCCAACAGGCGGATCAGTTGCGTATCGGAAGCGGGCAGTTGACCGATCAACACCTGACGCAAGCGTTCGGTAGCTGTACCAGGCGCAGTGACCAACGATTCCAGTTGCGCAGGCGACAACAGCGCGCTGATCGCCTCGCAGAAGCCTGCGGGCTCTTCCACCTCCACCTCGAGCGTACGTCCCTGAGCATCGTGCAGCGATACGCGTCCCTCCCGTACCATGAGCTCCGTATACGCCTGGGCACTGCCCGCCGGATTCATAATCGCCAATTGCCGACCATTGCCATCGCGCAGCAGCAGGTTGATCGAGGAAGGCCAATTAGGCACTTGGCGCAACAGCGCCAGGACCAACTCGCCCGTCTCCGCGCACGTGGCATTGGCCAGGAATAAACCTTGTACAGCACGACTAAGCCTGGCCAGACGCAACAGGGATCGGGCGCCCTGGGCAATAGCCAACGGCACCCGCTGCTCGCTACTTGCCAGCAGCCGTTGGGTGGCGCTGGCCTGCGCCACTGCCTGCGCAGCATAGGCTGGCGGCAAGCCCGGAAAATCACGGCGCACCTGTCCCAGCAGCGCGTCGTCAGCGGGCAGCACAACCTCACTGAGGTGATCGAACAGCGCCTTGCGCAGTGCAGTCTGCTGTTGCACAAGCGCCTGGCGCAATCCGTCGGCGTTCAGACCCACCAGTGACGGCTGGGCCAGACACCAGCGCTGAATCACCTCATCACCTTCCACAGCGTCGCTGCCTTCCTGCAGGCTGGCGAAAAATCGCTGCGTACGCGCATCGGCGTCGAAGCGGCGCAGGGTATCGTGCAGATTGACCGGCAGCCTGCGATTGCCGACCAACAGGCCACGCAGTTCGTCGGCATCAACCCTGGCGGCCTGGATGATCGCTCTGGCGTCCTCGGCACTGCGGGCCGTGGTCGATGGCCACAGCGTCGCAAGCATGCGCGCTTCGTCGCCCCACTCCAACGGGCGTGCTCGACGCAGTCGCCAGCAGCGCTCGCCATTGAAATCGACCACCGGTCCGAACGCCTCAGACTGCTGCGGATGACGCAGACGCCATGGACCCTGCGGGTCGGGACGGTGGATCTCGAAGCAGTCGGTGGCGTCGTAGATCCAGCGCCGCCCCTCTCGTCCATAGGAGCCGTCAGCGAGCAATTCGGCGCCATCGGCGCGGGATCGATAAGGTGACAGGTCGGTACACCATAGACGGTGACGGCCGCTGCCCAGGCTCGCCGGCTCCAGGCTGTCGACGAAGGCGCTGCGCTGGAAGCCGCGTGCGACCAGGGTCGCCCCGGTGGTAACCACGGCCGCGACCGCCAGTGTTTCGGCAACACCCAGCATATGCTCCAGCGCTTCATGCTGGTGATCCTGCAGCCAATCCCGGGCACCCTCGTAAACCTGCGACAGGGTCTGCGCCGCAAGCAGTCCCAGCAGCAACTCGCCGACACCGGGAATGAACAGACCGGCCAGATTGACCAATCCAAGCCCGGCCGACGTCCAGGCTTGCAAGCGCTGGACTCGGCCAGTGCGGTCGGCATCGGCGGTCGGCACCAGCAGCAGCCGTGCATCGTCGTGAATGCACTGCACCTGTCGATGCACCCACTGCACGAACACATCCCCCTCAGGGGTTACGCCCTCCAGCGCCAGGTCCGGACGCGGGTCACTCAGGCGAGTCGCCAACAACCGAAGAAACGCCGGCCGTTCGCGCAGGGCGATCAGGCGGCTGAAACGTTCGCGGTAGACAGGTTCGCGCAGGCGCTGCACCAAGGTTACGGCCAGTGTGTGCCAATCAGCGAAGCGCTCGATGGCCCGCTCCGGATCACTGGGCAGATACAGCACCAGCCCTTGCGCTTGACCTTCGCTGTCGCGCAGCAGAATGACCATGGCGCCGTTGGTGGTGCAGCCAAGGAGGCTCAACAATCCAGGATAGCCCCGCAGCCCCTGCTCGTTGGCGTCGCGGTGTCCACGCGCGACCTCGTCCAGCGCGATCTGCTCGTAAGCGCTCAATTGACCTTTGAGCGCTGCGATCTCTGCCGCCAAGCTCAACCCGGCACGCTTGTCGTCAGCCAGGCTGGCACAGGTAGCAGCATCGAAAACCTGCTGCAATTGACGCTGATACTGTGAACCGACGTCCAGCGCTCGACAGGCATTGGCCAGCGCACTGGGTGTATCGGACAACAGCGTGTCGCTGCCGGCCGCCACCAATCCGCTACCGGCCAACAGCTCATCGCCCTCACTGAAATTCTGCATCAGGCGCAGCAACCCCGGCTCACGAACTGTCACAGGCCGGTAGAACGGCCAATGCACGCCGGGCAGTAGACCAAACTCGCGGCGGACCTCCAGCCATTGCAGGTCTTCGAGCTTCACCTGCGACGACGCCCCATCGCGCAGCAGCGTACTCAGCCGCTGCTGCGCGAAGGCTTGCAGGGGAATCAGGTCCAGCGTGGCGGCGCGCACGCGCCGTTGGCTGGCCTGATGCTGCGCGAAACGGTCCCGCAGCCGGTTGATCTGGGCCGCAGACGCCCGGCGCAACCAAGCAGGCAGGGCGTCACCGATGAACGCATCGGTGGCCGCCTGCAGGCGGGCAGCGTCGTCTGGACTTGCAGCGTGTGATTGTGACATGGCACGTTCCTCGAGCGATAAACGCCCAGAGTGCCCAGAGGCGAGTGTCATCCGCAGCGGGAAACCTGTCACACATTGGTGCTCGAATGGGGCTTACCCTGCTCCGGCATCCACCTCGGCCAAGGCTTCCCGGGTCAGACGCAAGCGCAACGCGGCGATCGCTTCGCGCTGCTCGTGCGCCACGGTCTCGACTTGACTCAGATAGACCGCATCACGCGTCGAATGGGTGACGTGCAGCTTCTCCAAGCGCTCCCAGAATGGCGCTCGCACCGCGTTGAACGCAGCGGCATGCTCGGACTCCAGATTGTCGATCCAGAAGTCTTGCTTACTGATGGACTGAGCCAGTTCCTCGCCAGCCTCGGCTGCGTGCACTGCGGCGGCCACTTGACGCAACTGGTCTGCGCTGACCTCGGCCAAGGCCGAGAACTGCATGGTGCGTGGTTGTCCCGGCAACTCGAGTTGCGCCGCGAGCCCCACGCGATACGCCAGCATCACCTCCACCTCGTCGACCGTCTGGCCACGTGTCCGGCGTTGAGTGATGTCGGCCAGCGCTGCTTTCTGTACCTGCTCCAGACGAAACAGCCGACGCGCCAGACGCAGCAACGCCACGCGCGCCATGACCGGGTCACGTACGCTACCCACCTCCTGAGCGATGAACAAGCGCACTTCCAGAGCACTGAAACAGGACGCGACACTGTCCACGCACGTACGCTCATCGGCCACCAGGGAAAACAGCTCGTTGCGCAAGGTGGTGTTCTCGCTAGCCGCTTCGACCAGCGTCCAGACCCGTTGCCTCAGGTCCGCTGGGATCTTGCGAAAATCACTGGTCACGGTCATTTCGGCAAGCAGCCTGAAGAACTCTTCGCTCTGCGGCTCTTGCCGCAGGGCTTGCCACTGCTCCCAGCGGACGGTGCGTTGCGGCTCCTCGAGCGACTCCAGCCACAGGTCGCGGGCACCGTCCACCAGCAGCGCTTGCTCCCCAGCCTGCGCGGGTAGCGGTTCTACGATACCGACACGGCGCCTGATCGCAGCAGGCAGGGGGTTGCCCTCCAGACGCAAAGCCTGGATGAAGGATTGGGAGGACTCGAGAATTGACTGGGGCAACGAATGAATGTGGTTATCGCGCAGGTCGGCGTTTTCCAACAGCCCGCACCAGTCCAGATCGACCGGCACGGCGGGTAGATTGGCACTGCGCAGGTTCAGTTGACGCAAACGCACCAGCGGTCGCAACTGCAGGCTGACAGCACCCAAGGGATTGAAACTCAGATCCAGCGTGCGCAGGCTGGTCAGCGTACGCAGGGTGCTCACACCGGCATTGTTGAGGATGATCTGATTAGCCTCCATGCGCAGATTTCGCAGCTTGGGCAGGCGCGCCAAGGCTTCGGGAATCTGGCGCAGGGCATTGTTGCTGACATTCAACCAACGCAGTTCGCTGAAGCAGTTCAAGAAGTCGGGCGGTAGGCTCTCCAGCCCCAGGTTCGTCAGGACCAACTCTCCCACGTGGCTGAAATCGATGTCTGCCCCCAGGTCCGGCAGGCTGCGCAGCGGCAGACCGCTCAGATTCAGGCGCACGCCATAGGACCTGCCGTGCACATCGAGAATGACCTCACCGTTCAATCGCCAGGCCCTGCGCAACTGGCTGGCAACCTGTCGGCGCGCTTGGGCGTTGAGTAAGGTTCTGGCACGGTCCACCCACAGCGCCAGTCGCTGCTCTAGCTGGCTGTACTGCTCTTCCAGGGCCAGCATGGCGCTGTAGGCAGTTTCCGGATTCGCCATCATCGCATTCAAGTGGGACTCGACCTGATGGTCGTCGAACTCGCTATACAAAGCGCCGATACGCCGGCGCAGCAGGTCGCGAGAGGTTCCGGTGCCAGCTTGGCGACCGCTGAGCAGATACCCTACGCGACCATCAGGCAGGCGCCGCAGAGGGCTGACCGGTTCACCGACATCACGGATGTTCATCAACGCCAGAAGCGCGACGCGCGAGCTGGGCAGCCAACTGCGCAGCCGCTGACGCAAGGCTTGAGCACCGTCCGTGACAGGCAATGCCAGACGCGTGCGATCAGCCTGCGGCAGACAGGCATACAGCGCTTCGAACAGTCCAAGCGGCTGTGCGACAACCAGGCTCGATGCGGCCCCCTGACTGTCGTACAGGCGCATCACCCCCTGGTCGGCAACCATGACCTGGGTCGTGGTACTCGATTCGAAGGCCGCCAGACGTCCGAGCAAGTGCCCGGCGAAGGTGCCCTGGCGCAGCTCCAGGGTGACCGAAGCGGGCCAGTCCGCGTAGCGGTTCAACAATGCGAAGATCAACTCCACCGCGCCCAGTCCATGACTGTCGGGCAGGAACAGCCCCTCACGCATGCGCGTCAGCCTTGCCAGTTGGAGCATCTGGCGGGCGTGCTGTGCAACGCCCAGGGGGATACGTTGCTTGCTGCGCAGGGTGACCCGGTCTTTCATCGACACGCGTTCGAGTGCTGCCAGGGCATAGGCATCCGGCAGACCTGGAAAATCACGCTGCAGTATGTGCAGAACGGAATCGGTGCGCAGGTAGCGCCGCGAGAAATGCTCAAGCAGGCGAGGACGCAAGGTGTACGCCGACTCTGCCAGGCTTTCGGCCTGCGCCTTCTGGGATACATCCTGAATGCCCAACTGATCCACGCAGAACTGCCACAGCGCTGGATCGGCATCTCCTTCGGCCAACTGCGCAAAGAAGGCATCGATCCGGTTCTGCACAGCGAACCGCTCAAGCGTGTCTCGCAGTTGCACCGGCACTGGGCGAGCCTCGACCATCAAGCCGCGCAAGTGCACCTCGTCGATCCCTGCCACGCCTAGCACTTGGCGCTGTTGCTCGTCGTTCAAGCCTTCTGCCGCTGGCCACAGACGCTCCAGCAAGGTCGTCTGCGACCATTGCTGCGCACGCTCGAACTGCGAGCGCCAGGCACGCTCGCCGTTAGACTCCAGCGCCGGGCCGAAGCCTTGCGCATCGGAGCCATCGAGCAGGCGCCAAGGCCCATTGTTGCCTGCGGCCCAGACCCTGTAGCTCACATCCCGTGTGCGCCACCACAGGTGTGTGCCGTCCCCGTGCAAACCGTTTTCCAGTGCGATCGATACCGCCGGCGGTGGCGGCGCCTGATAGGGCG
Source organism: Pseudomonas boreofloridensis (assembly GCF_030580795.1). Taxonomy (NCBI): domain Bacteria; kingdom Pseudomonadati; phylum Pseudomonadota; class Gammaproteobacteria; order Pseudomonadales; family Pseudomonadaceae; genus Pseudomonas; species Pseudomonas boreofloridensis. The sequence continues at coordinate 196,649 of NZ_JAUQOQ010000001.1, forward strand.
TCAAGTCATTACGCCACAGGCGACGCTCACCGCGCGAGTTGGTGACAGGCTCCAAGCTCTCGACAAAGTCGCTGCGCACAAACTGTCGCGCCACCAGCGTCGCACCTGCCGCCAGCGCGGCGTTGACCGCCACGGTCTCGGCAACGCCCAGTAGGTGCTCCACCGCCTCGTAGCGATGACCAAGGGTCCAGTGCACGACGCCCTCGCACAACTGGCTCAAGGTCTGGCGAAGCAGATCGGCCAATAGCAAGGTGCCTATGGCCGGCACGAATAGTCCGGCCAGCCCCATCACGCTCCAGCCTGCCGAGACCAGGGCCTGCTGCAGCCCAGCGCGGTGGGCGCTATCGGCCTGGGCAGTGGGGACGGCCAGCGCTCGCGCATCGTCGCGGATGCGCGACACCCGCACCCGCGCCATGGCATCGAACAAGGCCCCTTGGCGAGCAGCCACGGTCGGTTCCAGGTCGGGCTCCGGATCGAGCAGGCGCTTTTCCAACCTGGCCAGCCAGTCGGCCCGCGCCGACACAGAAACATGCATGCACAGCGCCTGCAAGGTCTCAGGCTGCCTGGCCAGGCTGAGCAGAAAGTCGTTTACTGCACGCCAGTTGATGAAATGCCGCACCGGTTGCAAGGCATCCTCGGGCATCAGCAGCAGAACCCCGATGATCGGAGGCAACATGGGTAGTGCGTACAGCCCCCCCATGCGCCCACGCATCTCCACCGCCAGCACACCCGTCAGCGCGGCGCCGAGCACTTGCACCTCGGCGCATTGAACGAACCGGGCGTAGCGATGCCGGGGGCGCCTGCCCGCCGCAAGGTCGAGCAACAGTTGCTTCTCATCCTGCGGCAATTGCCGCCGAGCATCGGCAATCCGTGTGGCCAACACGAAAGAAGCGCGCAGGTCGTTCGCCAGGTCTTGCATGAACTGCGCATTGAATACCGTCGACAGATGATCCTGGTAAGCGGCCCCCACATCGGTCTCGCGGCACACACTCACCACGCCAGCGCTGTCCTGGGTCAGCACGACTTCGGCCAATGCGGCCTGGGCGCTGGCCGGGTAGATCAGCGCTGTTCCCTCATAGAAAGACTCGCCACTGGAAAAATTCTGCATGAGCCTGGGCAAGGCCGGCTCCGAGACAAAATAGGGCTCATCCGACGGGAGCTGGTCCGGCTTGACGGTGAATCGCCGGCGTTGTTCGCGCCACCACACCTTGTCCAGGTCGACGGTCAACTGCAATCGATAATGCAGCGCATCAGTCAATCGCTGCCTGGCGAAGCGATCCAGCGGTTCGAGTGCAGAGAGCTGATGGGTCAATGCACGCCGATGCTTGCCATGCTCGGCGAAGGCATCGCGCAGGTCCATCAGTTGCTGCGCGCTGGCCTTGGTCAGCCAGTCAGGCAAGATCTGCTGGATGAATGGGTCAGTGGCGTGGGAAATGTTGTCGTGAACCGAATCGTGCTGCATGGCGGGCAATCCAGGTGTGGGAATCTCGCCACCTTCGCCCCCGTCTCTCGCGCAAATCAGTCGGAATCGCTTGCCTGGCGGGTCTGCACCAGCGTGCGGTAGTGCCCGGGGTTGCAACCGAACCATTTGCGAAAGGCTTTGTAAAAAGAACTGGCATCGGCAAACCCGAGACGCTCGGCGATCTCGGCCATCGCCACCTGCGACTCGCTCAGCCAGGCAATCGCCAACTCTCGTCGTGCGCTGTCCTTGAGCCCCTGGTAGGTCTGCCCCTCCTCGGCGAGACGGCGGCGTAACGTCGATACCGACAGGCACAGTTGGGACGCCAGACCGTCGGCGTCTGGCCAGGCGTCGGGGGGCAGGCGCAGCAGGTCGCTGCGTATACGCCGCGCCAAGCTGTCGGGATCGCGGTACTTGACCAGGATGTTGGCCGGCGCCTGGGCCAGAAAACGCTGCAACTCCTGGGGCGTGCGGCGGATCGGCAGGGCCAGACAGTCCGCGGCGATGATCATGCGCGTACAGGGCCGGTCGAACTGCAGGTTCTCCGAGAACATCACGCGATAGTCGTCGCAGAAAGGCGGCTCAGCGCAGCGCAGCTCAATGGCCAGAATAGGGATGCGCCGCCCGGCCAGCCAGCACGCCACCCCGTGGACGATCATCCAGAAGGTGAAATAGGTGAACGCCCGGCGCGGCTCGTCGTGAGGCTCGCCCAAGACAATTTCAGCCAGACTGTGCTGGCGCACCAGGGTGGGCTGCAGGTCGTCGAGCATCAACGTCAGAAATTCGAGCAATGTCTCCAGCCCTTCACCGACACTCGGCTGCACCCTGCTCGCCCGGCACATGAAGGCCAGACTGCCGCTGCGTAGACCCCTTCGGTCCATGGCGAAGAACTCGTCATTGCAGCGGCGCGCCAGCAGACGCCAGAGCCGCGCATAGGCCCGGGCAGGTACCCGCGCGCTGGCCACTTGCAGCAGTTGCGGATCGATTCCGGCCCGGGTCAGCAACGCGGCCACGGGAGCGTCCTGTGGGCAGGACTGGACCAGCGCCTCGCGCACCAGTTGCATGGAAATGCTGTCTTTCTCGCTCATCGCCTGCCCAGATCGCCCTGTGCGAGCCATCTTAGAGGCAACGAAGAAAAACACCAGCCTCCCTGCGCTCAATCGCCCCCCTCGCCCGCCTCCTTGGCCAGTGCCTGCTGCGTCAAGGCCAAGGCCTTGGCCTGGACCGCGCTGTCACAGGCCTTGGCAATGGCTTTGGCCTGGGCATCGTACTGCGCGTCGGTCATGCTCTGGCGATCAGCGTAGAGCGTCTCCATCTGCTCGGCGAAAGGTTCGCGGATCAGGTCGAATGCACTCCTGTGGCGCCGTTGCAGATGATCGAACCAGAAGCTCCGTTGACTGATGTCCAGCGCCAGGCGGTCGCTGGCTTCGGCCTCACGGACTGCGGCTTGGGCAGCGCTCAGGTCCTGCTGACTGACATCGGCGATGGTCTCGAACTGCAACGTACGCGCCTGGCCGGGCAGGTCCAGTTCGCGCGCCAGCCCCACGCGGTAGGCCAGGCTGACCTCGACCTGATCGACATCGGTCCCTCGGGCCTCGCGTTGGCGCATGTCCTGCAGCGCATAGGCTTGCACTTGATCCAGGCGGAAGAACCGACGCGCCAGGCTCAACAACTGCGCTTCGGTATCGGCGCCTGCGGCATCCTCCACCGAGGCACTGAGCATATTCACCTCGAGCAAACCGAAATTGGAGATGACGCTGTCGACACAGGTACGCGGCTCACTGGCCAAGGCGAAGGTGCGCTCGCGTAAGGTGGTATGTTGCTCGAGCCTGTCGAACATCGCCCACAGCCGCGCCTCCAGATCAGCGCGGGCCAGGCGGAAGTCACTGGTTTCGGTCAGTTCCGAGACGAGGGTGAAGAAGTCGCCACTGCCCGCTTCAGCCAGCAGGCGATTCCACTGCGCCGTGCGCAGGGCACGCTGGGTCGTATCCAGATGCTCCATCCAGCGGCTGATCTGAAAGGCATCGCCTTCGCTGCTCAGCTCGCTGTCGGAGGTTCTGCTGGGCTCGAACCACAACTCCCGGTAGACCTCCGGCAGCGGATTGCCGGCCAGCAACAGCCTGCGCCGCCAATCCAGACGCTGGGTTCGCAGAGCGAGCGGTAAGTCGCTGATCTGGTTGTCGCGTAAATCCACGGACTCCAGAGACACGGCATGCTCCAGCGAACGTGGCACCTCGGTCAGACCGACGTCGCGCAAGCCCAATTGGCGCAGGCGCGGCAAACGGTCGAGCGCAAGGGTGAAATTGCCAAAGTGGTTATCGCTCATGTCCAGCACTTGCAGTCGCGGCAGACCGGTCAGCAGTGCAAAGCTGGCATCGTTCATCTGCAACTCATTGTGTGACAAGGTCAGTTCCCGCAAATGCCGGGTGTAGCTGAGCGCTTGCGGGAGCGCAGTGAGCGAGTTGTTGTCCAGATTCAGCGTCAACAGGCTGCGAAACGCCTGCAGGAAGCTGCTAGGAACATCACGCAGTTGCATGTTCGCCAAACTGACTTCGCTGACATGACTGAAACCGTCCTGCCCGCTCAAGTCTGGCAGGGCACCCGCAGCGATACCGGAGAGGTCCATGAACATGCCCGGATCGCCATTGGCCTGCGGCCGACCCGCCTGCCCCTGAAAGCGCCAGCAGCGCTTGAGCTCGTCTGCCACCCTGCGCCGCTGCGGGCGGCGGGCCACGCTTTCGGTGCGTTCTACCCAGCGATCCAAGGTCTGCTCCAAGCGGGAGAACTCCCGCTCCAGATCCAGCAAAATCGTGAACGGCGAGCCAGGCTGTTCGTCCAGCACTCGCAGGAACAGCTCCAATTGTCGCTCGCTGAAACCTGGATAGAGGCTGCGTACGCGGTCCTGCAACGTGCGCTCGGCAAGATGGTTGCTGGTCCCGCGTCCACTTAGCAGGTAGCCGAAGCGCCGATCCGGCAACGGTTTCGGCGCACGGAAGGTGGGCTTTGAAGCCATGATGCCCATCATTTCGTGGAGCGTGGCGCGGTCGCTGGGTAGACGCTGCTGCAGTCCTGCGCGAAGGGCTGCAACTCCGTGCTCGCCAGAGCACGCCAGGCGCGTGCGATCGCCTTCCGGCAGGAAATGCCACAGCGTTTCGACGAGCCCCCTGGGCTGCGGGGGCATGGGGTACACCGGTACGCCGTTTTCATGAACCCACATCTGCCCGTCACGCCAGACCAGCACCTTGGGCATCACGCCCTCCTGTTGAGGGTAAAGCTCGGCGACAAGCCTGCCTTGTGCCGAACCCTCGCGCACCTGGAAATTGATCTCCGGCGGCCAGGCAGGCGCTTGGCGCAACAGCGCGAACACCAACGTTGGCAGGTCCGGATGATAGGCATTGTTGAGGTAGAGGCCCTGCAAGGTGCGGCATACCCTTGCCTGCTGCAAGGCCAGCCTGGCCCGCTCGGCCAGGGCCAGGTCCAGGCTACCCTTGACCCTCAGCCGCTGCTGCTGCTGGGTGCTGGCCTGCTCGAGGAGCGCCGCAGCATAGGTATCGGGCAATCCGGGGAAGTCCCGCTGGATGATCGCCATCGCACCGTCTTTCGAGGCGCTTTCGCTCAAGTGCGCCATGAGTTTCTGTCGAAGCGCAGGCGCCTGGTCCAGAATGGCTTGCGTGCACAGTGGTGCAGCGCGCTGCTCAACGGGCAATTGCTCCAGGCAGTACTCGAACAACTGAATGTCATGAAGTTGCGGCTTTTGCCCAGTGGCCAGGAAGAACTTGTCGATGCGGGTATCGGCCGCGAAACGCTGTAGCGTATCGCGCAACTGCATCGGCAACGGCCGCTGCTCACTTACCAACCGACGTAGTTCGGCATGCTCGATATCGGCGATCTTCAAGATCAAGTCGATGCGCGCGGCGTCCAGCTCCGAGGACACTGGCCACAGACGCTCCAACAGGCCAAAGCCGCCGTGCCACTCCTGCGGCCGCTGCCAGGCCAGACGCCAACCGTACTCACCGTTCCATTGCAGCGCCGGTGCGAACCCTGGCTGGCCATCCGTGCGCTCGAGGCGCCATTGACGGGTCAGCGGATCACGACGCACGGGATGAAAATGCCCCTCGTACAGCCACCAGCGCTGGTCGCCGTGATGATACAAACCGTCTGCACCACGGTATGCGTGCGGCGGCTTGCGTGCCACGCGAAACGGTGCAAGATCTTGCGACCACAAGCTAGCCGTCTCCGAGGCCGGCTCCACCGGAACCAATTCATCGACGAATGCGCTGCGCTTGAAACCACGCGCCACTGCCACCCCCCCTGCAGCGCCCAGGGCGTTCACGGCGACGACCTCCGCCACCCCTAGCATGTGTTCAAGGGCTTCATGCTGATGTCCCCGCGACCAGTCGTGCACCGACTCGTACAGTTCCTCGAGCACCTGAACCACGGTCGCAGCCAGCATGAGCTGTCCCAACTGGGGCACGAACACCGCAGCCAGTTGCAGCAGGTTCAACCCGACCTCCTGCAAGGTCTGCAGACGGTGCAATCTGACGTGGCTGTCAACGTCAGCCACCGGCACCAGCAAATAGCGAGCGTCCTCCTTGATCCGCGCCACCTGCAGCCTGGCGAGTTCATCGAACAGCTCAGCACCGGCCGCCTGCCCGGTCACCTCCAAGTCTGGGACCGGATCGCTCAGGCGTTTGCGCAGGAGCAGTTGCCACTGGCTTTTCGCCTCAAGCGCAATCAAGGCAAACAGAGCCTGAGCCTGCCGAGGATCGCTCAACAGGGTCACCAGATGGGCGTTGAGGTCCTCCAGATTGGCGAAGCGCTGCAGGGGATGGTGGGGCAGGTAGAGCAGCAAACCGGCGCTGGGGCGGGCCATGTGCTGCGATCCGGCATCGGACAGTTCGATGATCAGCGCGCCCAAGAGCGCGTGCCCCAGCACGGACAAGTGCTTGATGACCACCGCCGGCTGCCTGGGATTCGGCGCTGCCTGCTCGCCCAAGGTGTGCTTGAGGTTGACGACATCGGCTTCGGTGATGCCCTGCTGCAGGCCTGCAAGCTCGACGGCCAGGGCCAGACGCTTGCGCTGATCCTGCGCCAGCAACTGGCTAACCGATGCATTGAAGAAGGTCTGCAGGTAGGTTTGGTACTGCGCGCCGACATCGGCGGTACGGCACGCCTGCGCCAGTCGAGCACTGTCCACCACCACGGCCGCGGCGGCGGCCGAAGCGCCGCGGCGCGGTTCAATCAGCCCGCTCTTGGCATCGAAGCTCGACCCTGAAGGGAAGTTCTGCATCAGGTGGCTCATGGCCGTGTCGTAGGTGTAGTGGTCGCGTAGCGCTTCAGCGCCCATCATGCTGTAGCTGTCCCAGCGCTCCCGCCAGATCGCATGACGCAGGTCGACCTTGACCTTGAACGTGTGCTCCAGAACCGCGCTCAGCCGTTCGCGCGCGAAGGGTTCGGGGGCTGCCAAACTCTTGAACAGGGGCTGCAATCGATGCTCGATCACACGGTGGTCGTCGAAGCGGGTGCGCAACGCGGCAATCTGCTCGACAGACGCGGCATGCAGCCAGTCGGGCATGTGTTCGGAAATGAAGCGGTCGATGTGATCGGGTGAGGCGACGGCGCTAGCCATGTGAGGCTCCTGGTGAGGGATCGCTCACCACCTTGTCCGATCGCGGCCAGGGCGCTCAGCAGGAACTCTGCCCCGCCACCGCCTTCACGTACCGGCCAATGCCATGAACGCCTGGATCAGGCGCAGCTCGCGTCGGCGATCCAGGCAGCCCACCCAGTGCTGATTGACCAGCCCCTCGCCCGTCAGACACAACGCTACCAACCTGGGGTCATGGGACAACTCGGTGGACGACACCACGCCGATCCCCAATTCAGCGGCCACGGCTTCGTTGACCGCCTCGCGACTGCTCAGCTCCAGCAACACCTGGGGTTGGATTCCGGCCATGGCGCAGGCCTTGTCGAAGGTGCGGCGAGTGACCGAACTCGGCTCGCGCAGCACCATGACCTGTTGCTCCAACGTGGACAGCGGCAGCGCCTGCTGCGAAACAGCCCAGCGGTGGCCGACCGGCAGCAGCACGCAGAGTCGCGACTGACACAGCGGCTGCAGGTATAGCCCCTTGCGCGGCTCGGTTTCAGTCAGTACAGCGACATCGACATGCTCGCCCAGCAGCGCCGCCAGGGTGTCCTGGGCATTGCCCAGGCGCAGGTTGACGCTGATACCCGGATAGCGCTCGCGCAATTTGGCCAGTATGGGCATCACCCGATGCGGCCCATCGGCGGCCACCTCCAGGCGCCCACTCAACAACTGGCGATTGGCCTCGAGCATGACCTGGGCTTCCTCGGCCAAGCCGAACATCGCTCGCGTGATAGCTGCCAGCCGCGTGCCCTCCTCGGTCAGTTCCACGCGCCGGGCAGTGCGTCGTAACAACGTGATCTGGTAATGCTCTTCGAGCGCCTTGACGTGTCCGGTCACCGCGGGCTGGCTGATGAACAGACGCTCTGCTGCGCGAGTGAAGCTGCCCTCACGCGCAACGGCGTCAAACGCACGAAGCTGAAACAAATTCATAACTATCGGCCTTACTTATAGCTGGGATACCTACAAACAATTTGATTGATAGGCTTCACCATTGCAACCTGACCACGTCGATTTTTGGCCCCTGCCACGCGAGGATGCACAATGCGCGATGCCCCGATTCTTCTCACCCCAGGCCCATTGACCACCACTGCGCGCACGCGCCAGGCCATGTTGATGGACTGGGGCTCTTGGGACGCAGACTTCAACACCATGACAGCCAGCGTGTGCGAACAGTTACTGGGCATTGTTCAAGCGAGCGCCAGTCACTGCTGCGTTCCCCTGCAAGGCAGCGGCACCTTCGCCGTCGAAGCGGCCATCGCCACCTTGGTGCCCCGCGACGGCAAGGTGCTGGTGCTGATCAACGGGGCGTACGGTGAGCGCTTGGCGAAGATCTGCCAGGTGCTGGGTCGTCGCTTCACGCCAGTGCGCAGCGACGAGGTTCGACCGACCTGCGCTGCCGAGGTTGATCGTCTACTGGCCGACGACCCCACGCTGACCCATGTGGCGCTGATTCACTGTGAAACCAGCACCGGCATCCTCAACCCGCTGGTCGACATCGCCGAGGTGGTCGCCGCACATGGCAGAGGCCTGATCATCGACGCCATGAGCTCGTTCGGCGCACTACCCATCGATGCCCGTCAGGTCCGCTTCGAGGCGCTGATCGCCGCCTCGGGCAAATGCCTGGAGGGGGTGCCGGGAATGGGCTTCGTCCTCGCCGAGAAACACGCACTGAGTGCTGCGGCGGGCAACGCCCAATCCCTGGTTCTGGACCTGCACGACCAGTACCAGTACCTCGCGCGCACGGGCCAATGGCGCTTCACACCACCGACGCACGTGCTGGCCGCCTTGCAGGCGGCGCTTGAGCAGTACCAGCAAGAAGGAGGATTGGCTGCGCGCCATGCTCGCTATCAGGAGAACTGCAGGATCCTGCTCGAGGGCATGGCCACGCTGGGCCTGCGCAGCTTCCTCCCAAGCGCCTGCCAGGCGCCGATCATCGTCACCTTCCACGCTCCCCGAGATGCCCGCTTTCAGTTCAAGGATTTCTACGAGCGGGTCAAGGCCAAAGGTTTCATCCTCTACCCCGGCAAGCTGACCGAGGTCGAGACGTTCCGCGTTGGCTGCATCGGCGCAGTCGGCCCCACGCAGATGCACGCCGCGGTCGATGCTGTCGCCCAGGCGTTGCGCGACATGCATGTCGTGGATATCTGAACCCTGCCCCCGAACCCCAGGACACCCCCTCAATGAACTACCGCAACCCGACACACCTGCAAGCAGCGGTCCTCGACTGGGCCGGCACCGTCGTCGACTTCGGCTCATTCGCGCCCACCCAGATCTTCGTGGAGGCATTCGCCGAATTCGGTGTTCTCCTGTCCATCGAAGAGGCCCGCGGCCCCATGGGCATGGGCAAATGGGACCATATCCGCGCCCTGTGCGATCTTCCACAGATCGCCGAGCGCTATCGCCGAGCCTTCGGCCGCACGCCGACGGACAATGACGTCACAGCCCTCTACGAGCGCTTCATGCCTTTGCAGATCGAGAAGATCGCCGAGCATTCGGCGTTGATACCGGGTGCACTGGATACCATTGGCGAACTGCGGCGCGCCGGGCTGAAGATCGGCTCCTGCTCCGGTTACCCGAAGGTGGTGATGGACAAAGTGGTGGAACTGGCGGCGCGCAACGGCTACATCGCCGACCACGTCGTGGCCACCGACGAAACGCCCCAGGGCCGCCCATGGCCAGCCCAAGCCCTGGCCAATGTGATCGCCTTGGGTATCGAGGATGTGGCGGCCTGCGTGAAAGTCGATGATACGCTGCCGGGCATTCTCGAGGGACGTCGCGCCGGTATGTGGACCGTGGCGCTGGTCTGCTCCGGCAACGCGCTGGGGCTGACCTGGGAGCAGTACCAGGCCCTTGAGCCGCAACAACGGGATGAGGCGCGACAGCGCATTCACGCCCAATTCGAAAGCGCACGCCCGCACTATTTGATCGATACCCTCAACCAGTTGCCAGAGGTGGTGGCCGATATCAACCAGCGCCTGGCCGAAGGGGAGATGCCACAGGCGTGTTGAGGGCGTCTGGAGGTACAGCGGCAGGCGGATCGAACCGCTGCCGCTTCACCTGCCGCAAGCCGCGGCCCTCAGACTGCGCGGTTGAGCTTCACCCACGAGGCGAATTTGTCGATGAAACCCTGCAGGAACGGACGGGTCTTGTCATTGAGCTTGCCGGCCTCGTCGAACAGGGTCGCCGCCCCACCAATGTAGGCCTCGGGCATCTGCATGCAAGGCATGTCGAGGAACACCAACGCCTGACGCACAGCGTGGTTGGCGCCAAAGCCACCGATCGCACCCGGCGACACGCTCACCACCGCCGCAGGCTTGCCACTCCAGGCACTCTGACCATAGGGTCGTGAGCCCACGTCGATGGCATTCTTGAGCGCACCCGGCACGGAGCGGTTGTATTCCGGGGTCACGAACAGGACCGCATCACAGCGGCGGATCTCATCGCGAAAGCGCTGCCAGGGTTGTGGCGCACCCGCTGCCTCGACGTCCTCGTTGTACAGCGCCAGATCGCCGATTTCGACGATTTTCAAGGAAAGGCTGGACGGTGCCAGCTCAGATAGAGCACGTGCAACCTTGCGGTTGTAGGAGTCCTTGCGCAGGCTGCCGACAACGACCGCGACCGAATAGACCTGACTCATGGCAATGCATCCTCTGCGGGGTAAGGGGGACTGTGTAGTTATAGATGACCGTGTTTCCCGGCCAAGGTTTTTTTCCGCCGCAGGAAAACTTCCCACCCTCCTCGTTTGTCTATGGCTACAGATATTTCTCCATATTTCAGAGGTTTCAATCCACATGGCAGCAGTAATGGTCGGCCAATTCCATGCCCGCGACGCCGAAGGCCGCATCTACCCGGTGCACGAGTTCCAGGAATCGACCTTGCAGCCGGACGGCAGCACGTTGGGCTCGCCGATCACCACCTACCGCCTGGCCATCGGCGATCGCGTCAACTACTTGGGCGAGGATCGCTTCGAGCTCGCTCAGAGCGGCGTGGAGATCGTGCGCATTCCGTGAACAGCGGTGCTCAAGCCTGGCCAGATTGAGGTTCAGGCTTCGCTCAGTGTTTCCCACAGGGCCGGCCCACCGGCCGACTTGGCAATGGCCGCCAAGCGCTCGGCATGGGCCTGTAATTCTCCATCGCTGGCCATGACCACCCTACCCGTCTGGCGCCCGACGATACGTCGGATCTCGCTCCCCGAGCGACCTTGACCATCGTCCTCTTCACCGCCCTGCCCAGCCAGCGACAGGCTGGTCTGGCCACCGGTCATCGCCAGATAGACGTCCGCCAGCAATTGCGAGTCGAGCAGCGCGCCGTGCAGGTCGCGGCCGGAGTTGTCGATGCCATAGCGCTTGCACAGGGCATCGAGGCTGTTGCGCTGGCCCGGATGACGGGCCCGCGCCATCATCAGAGTGTCGAGAATGGAGCAGTGCTGAGCGATGTCGGCACGGTCGTCCTGGCCCAGCAGCGCGAATTCGTTGTTGATGAAACCAACGTCGAACGCTGCGTTGTGGATGACCAACTGCGCGCCCTTGATGTAGTCGAAGAATTCTTCGGCCACATCGGCAAAACGCGGTTTGTCGAGCAGGAAGGTATCGGTGATGCCGTGCACGCCAATGGCGCCCTCGTCGCTTTCGCGGTCAGGCTGCAGGTAGACGTGGAAGTTGCGGCCGGTCAAGCGCCGGCCGATGACCTCGACGCAACCGATCTCGATGATCCGATGGCCTTCGCTGACCGGCATACCGGTGGTTTCGGTATCGAGGACGATCAGGCGGGTGTTCTGCTGATCCACGCGGGGCTCCAAGCGACATCTGGGAAAGCCGGCGAGTATACAACAAAGCGACCACGGGCTCGGCACCCGTGGTCGCCTGTTCCCACCACCCTGGCGTCAGTTCTGTACGCTCTGCACGGACCCGCCATCGACGCGCAGGTTGCTGCCGTTGATGAACGATGCGCGATCGGACACCAGCAAGGCGATGGCCGCTGCCACCTCTTCGGGTTTGCCACGGCGCTTCTGAACGATGCCGGGGCGCTCTTCGTCGAGGAAGCTCTTGATCGCCTCCTCGAAGCTTTCGCCGCGCTCCTGCGCACGCTGCTCCATCATGCCATCGGTCATGCCGGTTTCGATGAACGCCGGTGAGACCGTATTGCACAGCACCCCGTGGGCCGCTTCCTTGTAAGAGAGGTTCTTGATGAACGCGGCCAGGGCTGCTTTGGCGACGTTGTACACCGCCTCTTCCCAGTAAGGCTGCACTGCGTTTTCCGACGTGATGCACACCAGACGTCCCCAGCCGCGCTGACGCATCGGTGGGATGGCGGCGCGGGCGATGCGCACGGCGCTGAAGAAGTCTGTGGACCAGGCCTCCTCGTAGTCCTCGTCGGACAACGCCAGCGGATCGCCCTTGGCACCGGTGACACCGGCGGTGTGCACCACGATGTCCACCTGGCCAAAGTGCGCTTCGGCCTGACGAATCAGGCCGTCGACCTCGGCTTGGTCGGTCATGTCCGCAGCAATGAGCAGCGGCTCACCGCCGATGCCTGCGGTTTCTTTTTCCAGGTGATCCTGGTCCTTGTCCGTCAACACCAATCGCACACCCTCTTCGGCCAGCAGGCGCGCGGTCGCCAGACCAATGCCTCCTGCCGCGCCGCTGATCAGGGCTACACGCTTAGTCAAACCTAGATCCATCACATCTCTCCTCGGGCACTGTCAACAGCGATACGGCGAACGAATTCAAGCATGCGTTCGGCCAATTCACGGGGTGTCTGCAGCGGCATCAGATGACCTGCGCCAGGCAAGGTCAGCAACGTACTGTCTGGGAAATGGGCCAGCGTGGTGCGCTGTTGCGCTGAGGCATCTGGCACCTGCGCATCGTCGGCGCCGCAGACCAGCAACGTCGGATACGGCAGTTCGCCGATCCGATCGCTCCAGTCCTCGCGACTGCCGTGGTCGACCCAGGCACGCCAAGCGTCGAGGTTCACCGATTGGGCGTCGGCGATGGCTACCTCACGCAGGGCATCGGGCAAGCGGTGAAAGCTGGACTCATCGACGAACTGTTCGGCTTCGACCCGCGAGGCTTGATAGCGTCGCTGGCGGTCGCGATCGGCCTCGCTCATCGGCTGCGGACCAGGCGGTGACGGCGCTACCAGCACCAAGCCTTGCAGATAGTCGGGACGGCGGGAGGCCAGGGCCACCGCGACCTTGCCGGTCATCGAATGACCGACAAGAACGCAGCGCTCGATGCCCAGCGCACGTACGCTGGCATCTACCTGATCGGCCATCTCGGCCACCGAATAGCCGCTGACTCCATGGGCATCGCCAAAGCCTGGCGTGTTGAGAGCCACACAGGCGTGCTCACGGTCGAGGAACGGCAGCGTGGGACCCCAGGTGCGATGGGAGCCGCCTAGAAAATGCATCAACACCAAAGTGATCGGGCCTGAGCCCTGTTGGCTGTAGGGGAGCATCGAACGCCGCCTCATGGGATTTCTCAGTGGAGAGCGAGGCGGCTTGGAGAGTTCATTTCTTTGACAGTCAAGGGCGGGCACGCCCGCCCGTGGGGTGGTTCAGCGCTGTGCACGGACCTCATCGACGCCACGGTTGGCCAACTGGTCGGCGCGTTCGTTGCCCGGATGGCCGATATGGCCGCGGACCCATTTCCAGGTCACCTTGTGCCGATTGACCTGTTCGTCGAGCAACTTCCACAGGTCGGCATTCTTCACCGGTTCCTTGGTGGCGGTCTTCCAGCCGCGCTTCTTCCAATTGGGCATCCACTCGGTGATGCCTTTCATCACGTATTGCGAATCGGTGGTCAGGACCACCTCGCACTCGCGTTTGAGCGCCATCAGCGCGCAGATCGCGGCCATCAGTTCCATGCGGTTGTTGGTGGTGTCGCGCTCGCCGCCCCACAGCTCCTTCTCGACACCCTTGTAGACGATCAGGGCGCCCCAGCCGCCCAGGCCGGGATTGCCCTTGCAGGCACCATCGGTGTAGATCTCGACGCTATCGCTCATGTACCGCCTTCGTTCGCTTGCAGGTTAAATAGCGCGGACACTCCGCTCAGGGCTCGCTGTGACGGCGATTGACCTTGGCCAGCGGCAGCGGCAACAGCTTGCCCATCGGTTCGCGACGCTCCAGCGGCAAGGGCCGCAACCCCACCACCACCTTGCGCGCCACCAGCAGATAAACGCCGCCGCCGGCCACCTGCCAGCGCCCGGCCGTCCGCTCCCAACCCGCCAGGCGCTGCTGCCAGGTGGGTGAGGAAAGCGGCGGACGATAACACCCAAAGCGGCGTTTCTCCAGCGCGAAGCCCAGCAGGTTCAGCCAGTCGCCCAGGCGCGAAGGCGAGATGCAGCGCGCCTTGCGCAGTACCCCGCGACCGAGCAGATGGCGGGCGCCCCAGGCACTCCAGGGATTGATGCCGACGATCAGCAGATGTCCGCCCGGACGCACCGCGCTGGCGGCCTGGCGCAGCAGACCGTGGGGCGAGAGGCTGAAATCCAGACCATGCTGCAGCACCACCACGTCGGCGGCATGCTCGGACAGCGGCCAGGCCTGCTCCTCGCAAACGATCTCGACACCGGGCAGTGGCGCGCCCAAGCGAACATTGCGCTGCACTTTCAACGCCTGAGGGGGGGCATCGGCACAGGGGCCGTAGTGCACCAGAAAGCCGCCGAAGAAGCGCTCCAATTCGTCCTCGAGCAGTTTCTCCTCCTCCTTGAGCATCAGCTGACCCAATGGCCCGGCGAACCAGTCGCGGGCCAGGCTGATCAGTTCGACCCACTCGGGATCGGCCTGGGCAAAGGCTTGATCGGTCATCGCATTCTCCCTCGAAGGTTTCGTCGGCCGCGCCATCGCGGCTAAGATGCCCTCATCTCCCACGCCAGATGATTCGGAACCGCACAATGATACAGATCGAAGCCCTTCGCGCTTTCTCCGACAACTACATCTGGTTGTTACAGGATACTGCCAAACGCCACTGCGCGGTGGTCGACCCCGGCGACGCCGCACCGGTGCTGGCGTGGCTGCAGGCGCATGGCGACTGGACGCTCACCGACATCCTCATTACCCACCACCACAACGACCACGTCGGTGGCGTGCAACAACTCAAGCAGGTCACCGGCGCCAGCGTCCATGGCCCGGCCCACGAAACCATTCCTGGGCGCGATGTGGCGCTGGACGACGGCGACACGGCGACGGTGCTCGGCATCACGTTCGAGGTGCTCGCCGTGCCGGGGCATACCCTCGGCCACATCGCCTTCTACAGTGACCGCACGCCAACGCCGCTGCTGTTCAGCGGCGACACGCTGTTTGCCGCCGGCTGCGGACGGATGTTCGAGGGCACGCCCGAGCAGATGCAGCCCGCCTTGCAACGCCTGGCCAGCCTGCCAGAGAGCACCGAGGTGTACTGCGCCCACGAATACACCTTGAGCAACCTGCGTTTCGCCAGGGCCGTGGAGCCGAGCAACGCCGATATCCAACGACGCTTCGAAGAGGTCACGCAGTTGCGTGCGCAGCAGCGCATCACCCTGCCCTCGTCCATTGCGCTGGAGCGCCTGACCAATCCTTTTCTTCGCACCGCTGTAACATCCGTTAAACAAAAAGCGGACGAATGGAAAGGCAGCCCCAACAATAGCCAGATAGCGGTCTTCGCTGCGCTCAGGGCCTGGAAAGACAGCTTCTGATCGCCCGTCCTAAGGTCGCAGAAAGACATCCAAGGTTGACCCATCCGGGTGCGGTTTCTAGAATCGCCGAAATTTTTTGCCCGGAAAAATGTGTACGCCGATGTCTTCACGTAGCCGCCGCACCGCTCATTCCGCCGCCCTGACGCGTCTGGCACAAGTCAGCGCCCTGGCCCTGGCCGCCACCTTGGTGGGCTGTCAGAGCACCCGTCAGGTGGAGGAAACCGACAGCGTTCGCGCGCATAACTACCAGGCGCGGCTCAAGCACAGGCCAGCCCCGCTGGTGATCAAACCGGTCGAGCAGAAGGCCCCCGACGATGTCTGGGAGCGTATGCGCCAGGGCTTCGTGCTGCAGGACAGCATCGACGTCAACCCGCGTATCGAACAGCAGCGGTTGTGGTTCGCCAGCAACCCGAGCTTCCTGGAGACGGCCGGCGAACGCGGCAGCCTGTACCTGCATTACATCGTCGAGCGTCTGGAAGAGCGTGGCATGCCGCTGGAGCTGGCACTGCTGCCGGCCATCGAGAGCGCCTACAACCCGATGGCCTACTCGCGCGCCCATGCCGTGGGCCTGTGGCAGTTCATCCCCTCGACCGGCCGTCACTTCAACCTGCGCCAGACCAACTTCTACGATGGCCGTCGCGACATCACCGCCTCGACCAACGCGGCGCTGGATTACCTGACGCGCCTGCACGACATGTTCAACGGCGACTGGCTGCTCGCCCTGGCCGCCTACAATGCCGGCGAAGGCACGGTCAGCCGGGCGATCGAACGCAACGAACGGCTCGGCCTGCCCACCGATTACTGGAACCTGCCGCTGCCCCAGGAAACCCGTGACTACGTGCCCAAGCTGCTGGCACTGTCGCAGGTGGTGCTGACCCCGCAGGCCTATGGCGTGAACCTCAGCCCCATCGCCAACGAGCCCTATTTCGAAGCGGTGGTCATCAACGACCGCCTCGACCTGACCCGCGTCGCCGCCTTTGCCAACATCGACGAAGACGAGTTGATCCAGCTCAACCCCGCCTTCAAGAAACGCATGACCGTCGATGGTCCGCAGCAATTGCTGGTGCCCACCGCCAAGGCTCGGTTGCTGACCAGCAGCCTGTCCAACCTCAAGCCTGAACAGCTCCTGAGCCTGCAACCGAACAAAGCGGTGTTCCAGGCCGCCCTGGCCGAGGCCAAGGCCCCCGCCGCCACCAGCAGCTACCGGGTCAAGCGGGGCGACAACCTGGGCGCCATCGCCAAGGCCAACCGCGTGTCGGTCAAGGACATCCAACGCTGGAACCGCCTGTCCGGCACCAGCCTCAAGGCTGGGCAGGTGCTCGCCCTGCGTGGCGCCAGCGCCCCCAACGCTGCCGCCAGCCGCGTAGCCGCAGCTCAGCAGCGCTCGACCCAGTACAAGGTGCGCAAGGGCGACTCCTACTACCTTGTAGCCAAGCGTTTCAACGTCGAGATGAAGCACCTCAAGCGCTGGAATCCGCGTACCGGCCAGGCGCTCAAGCCCGGCCAGACCCTCACCGTCTACCTCGGACGCTGAACCGCGCCAGCCCAGGGTGAGTGCGCGGCGATGAGCCGCCGCAGCCGCCCCGGGCCCTACCCTTTTTCCATTGCAGACAAGCTGTTACTGTACGCCGGACCAAGCCCAACGCCGCCTCGACCGGATCCCAGACTTGATAAGAACTTTCCTCCTGTCATTGAGCCTGGCCTTGAGCTTTCCCGCAGTCGCGACAGTGAGCGAAAGCCACGGTTATGCGCAGTTCGGCACGCTCAAGTATCCGGCCAGCTTCACCCATTTCGACTGGGTCAACCCGCAGGCGCCCAAGGGCGGCACCTTGCGAGCCATGGCATTCGGCACCTTCGATACCCTCAACCCCTACACCTTCAAGGGCACCAGCCCGGTCTCAACGCCCAATTTCCAGCAGTACGGAGTCAGCGAGCTTAACGAGACGCTGATGATCGGCACTGGCCAGTACGACCCTTCCGGCGACGAGCCCACCTCCAGCTACGGACTGATCGCCCGCTCGGTCGAATACAGCGAGGATCGCAGCTGGGTGGTGTTCAACCTGCGACCTGAAGCACGCTTCCACGACGGCCACCCGATCACTTCGGCCGACGTCGCCTTCTCGTACCGCACTTTGCTCAAGCAGGGCCATCCGCTGTACCGCACCAACCTGCAGGAGGTGCAGCGCGTCGATATCCTCGGCCCGCTGCGGATCCGCTTCGTCTTCAAGCGTGCCGGCAATCCGTTGCTGATCCTGCGCCTGGGTGAAATGCCGGTGCTGCCCAAGCACTACTGGCAAGGCCGCGACTTCGAGGCCACCACGTTCGAGCCGCCGCTGGGCAGCGGGCCGTATCGGATCAGCGAAGTGCAGCCCGGCAGGCGCCTGGTGTTCACTCGGGTCAAGGACTACTGGGGCAAGGACTTGGCGGTCAACCGTGGCAAGTACAATTTCGACCGCGTCGAATTCGAGTTCTACCGCGACGCCACCGTCGCCTTCGAGGCATTCAAGGCCGGCGAATTCGACATCTACATCGAACACCAGGCCAAGAATTGGGCCAACGGCTACAACTTCCCGGCCATCCGTCGCGGCGAAGTGATCCAGGCGCAAATTCCACACCGGATCCCGACCCAGACCCAAGGCCTGTTCATGAACACCCGCCGCGAAGCCTTCGCCGAGCCCAAGGTGCGCCAGGCCCTGGGGCTGATGCTCGATTTCGAATGGACCAACCGTGCCCTGTTCAGCAGTGCCTACCGACGTGCCACCAGCTACTACCCCAACAGCGAATTCGCGGCCACAGGCCTGCCCACCGGCAAAGAATGGCTGCTGCTTTCGCCCCTGCGCGATCAGCTACCGGCCAAGCTGTTCACCGAGCCCTACCAGGTCAGCCAGACCGACGGCCGCGGTATCGACCGCCAGACCTTGCGCAAGGCGCTAAGCCTGCTCGCTGAGGCGGGCTGGAAGCTCGACGGCCAGCGCCTGGTGGATGCCAAGGGCCGTCAGATGCGCCTGGAGCTGCTGCTGGTGAATCCCAACCTGGAACGCATCCTGCAGCCCTATGTCGAAAACCTCTCGAGCATCGGCATCGATGCGCGCCTGCGCACCGTGGACCGTGCCCAGTACAAACAACGGCTGGACCAGTTCGACTTCGACATGATTCTGATGACCTTGAACCAGACGCTCAGTCCAGGTCTGGAACAGTGGCAGTACTTCCACTCCAGCCAGGCCTCGGTCAAGGGCAGCAAGAACTACGCCGGCATCGACGATCCCGTGGTCGACCTGCTGCTCGATACGCTGATGGCCGCGCGCACCCGCGACGACCAGGTCGCCGCTGCCCGCGCTCTGGACCGGGTGCTGTCCTGGCACTACTACATGATCCCGAACTGGTATCTGGACAACCATCGCCTGGCCTACCGCAACCGGTTCGCCTTCGTCACCACGCCGCCCTACACCCTCGGGCTGAACAGCTGGTGGCTCAAGACTTCGGAGAAAGCCAAATGATGCCAATGCCTCGCCTGCGCCTGGCCAGCGGCTTGCTGCTCGCCTGCCTGAGCCTCGCGGCAGCCGCCGCACCGCAGCATGCCCTCACCCTGTACGACGAACCGCCCAAGTATTCCGCCGACTTCAAGCACTTCGACTACGTCAATCCCGATGCGCCCAAGGGCGGTACCTTCCGCCAGTCCAGCTTCGGGAGTTTCGACAGCCTCAACCCCTTCATCAACAAAGGCGTAGCGGCAGACAACATCAGCAGCATCTACGACACCCTGATGCGCGCCAGCCTCGATGAGCCCTTCACCGAGTATGGTCTGGTCGCCGAACGCATCGAGAAAGCGCCGGACAACAGTTGGGTGCGTTTCTATCTGCGGCCCCAGGCGCGCTTCCACGACGGCCACCCCATGCGCGCCGACGACGTGGTGTTCAGCTTCGAGGCGCTGACCAAGCAAGGCGCGCCACTGTACCGCCAGTACTACAGCGACGTGGCCGAGGTGATCGCCGAAGACCCGCTGCGCGTGCTGTTCAGGTTCAAGCACACCAACAACCGCGAGTTGCCGCTGATCCTCGGGCAATTGCCGGTGCTGCCCAAGCACTGGTACGCCGAGCGCGACTTCACCCGCGGCAACCTGGAAATTCCACTGGGCAGCGGGCCGTACAAGGTGGCCGAGGTCAAGGCCGGACGCTCGATCCGTTACGAGCGGGTCAAGGACTACTGGGCCAAGGACCTGCCGATCAACCGCGGTCAGTTCAACTTCGACGCCATGACCTTCGATGCCTATCGCGACACCGCCGTGGCCCTGCAAGCGCTCAAGGCCGGCCAGTTCGACTACGGCCTTGAAGTCAGCGCCAAGAACTGGGCCACCGCCTACAACGTCCCAGCCGTGCGCGACGGTCGACTGATCAAGGAAGAGCTGCCCAACGGCAACCCCGTGGGCATGCAGGGCTTCATCTTCAACCTGCGCAAGCCGGTGTTCCAGGACATCCGCGTGCGCCAGGCACTGAGCCTGCTGCTGGATTTCGAATGGACCAACAAACAGTTGTTCAATGGTGCCTACACCCGCACCGGCAGCTATTTCGAGAACTCGGAAATGGCCGCCAAAGGCCTGCCCTCGGCCGATGAGTTGAAGGTTCTCGAACCGCTGCGCGGCAAGGTGCCCGAGCAGGTCTTCGATCAGGCTTTCCACAACCCGGTCAGCGACGCCAGCGGCATGATTCGCGAACAACAGCGCAAGGCGTACCAACTGCTGACTGAAGCCGGCTGGAAGATCGAGAACGACAAGATGGTCGATGCCCAGGGCAAGCCGGTGTCCATCGAGTTTCTCCTGGCTCAGACCGAATTCGAGCGTGTTCTACTGCCGTTCAAACGCAACCTGGCAGACCTGGGCATCGACCTGAGCATCCGCCGTGTAGACGTCTCGCAATACGTCACCCGCCTGCGCTCGCGCGACTTCGACATGATCGTCGGCGGCTTCCCCCAATCCAACTCGCCGGGCAATGAGCAGCGCGAATTCTGGACCAGCGCCGCCGCCGACAACCCAGGCAGCCGCAACTTCATCGGCCTGCGCGATCCGGCCATCGACCAACTGGTCGAGGAACTGATCAACGCCGAATCGCGCCAGAGCCTGATCGCCCACACCCGGGCGCTGGACCGCGTGCTGCTATGGGGCTACTACGTGATCCCCAACTGGCACATCAAGACCTGGCGCGTGGCGTACTGGAACCACCTCGGCCATCCGAAGGTGTCGCCCAAGTACGACATCGGCCTGGACACCTGGTGGATCAAGCCCGACGTCACGCCAGCGGTGAGCGAAGCACCCGCCACCCCTGCCGCAGAGGCGAACTGACATGCTCGCCTACATCCTGCGGCGCCTGCTGCTGATCGTCCCGACGCTGTTCGGCATCCTCATCATCAACTTCATCATCGTCCAGGCGGCCCCCGGCGGTCCGGTCGAACAGATGATCGCCAAGCTCGAAGGCTTCGACGGCGCCACCAGCCGCATCGCCGGTGGCGGCGCCGAAGTGTCGGTGGCCGGTTCCAACTACCGCGGCGCGCAAGGCCTGGACCCGGCGCTGGTCGCCGAGATCGAGCGCATGTACGGCTTCGACAAGTCCGCGCCCGAACGGCTGTGGATCATGGTCAAGAACTACGCCCAACTCGACTTCGGCGACAGCTTCTTTCGCGATGCCCGGGTCATCGACCTGATCGCCGAGAAGATGCCGGTGTCGATTTCGCTGGGGCTGTGGAGCACGCTGATCATGTACCTGGTGTCGATCCCGCTGGGCATCGCCAAGGCGGTGCGCCACGGCAGCCACTTCGACGTCTGGACCAGCTCGGCGATCATCGTCGGCTATGCCATCCCCGCGTTTCTGTTCGCCATCCTGCTGATCGTACTGTTCGCCGGCGGCAGCTACTTCGACTGGTTCCCGCTCAGGGGCCTGACCTCGAACAACTTCGAGCAGTTGTCTGCCACCGGCAAGGTGCTGGACTACTTCTGGCACCTGGTGCTGCCGATCACCGCGCTGGTGATCGGCAACTTCGCCACCATGACCCTGCTGACCAAGAACAGCTTCCTCGACGAGATCAACAAGCAGTATGTGGTCACCGCCAAGGCCAAGGGCCTGAGCCGTACCCGCGTGCTCTACGGTCACGTGTTCCGCAATGCCATGTTGCTGGTGATCGCCGGTTTCCCCTCGGCGTTCATCGGCATCTTCTTCACAGGTTCCCTGCTGATCGAGGTGATCTTCTCCCTCGACGGTCTGGGCCTGATGAGCTTCGAGGCCGCGATCAATCGCGACTACCCGGTGGTGTTCGGCACCCTGTTCATCTTCACCCTGCTGGGGCTGGTGGTGAAACTGATCGGCGACCTCACCTACACCTTGGTCGATCCGCGCATCGACTTCGCCAGCCGGGAGCACTGACATGGCCCTCTCTCCCCTCAATCGCCGGCGCTTCGAGCGCTTCAAGGCCAACCGTCGCGGCTGGTGGTCGCTGTGGCTGTTCCTGATCCTGTTCGGCCTGAGCCTGGGTGCCGAGCTGATCGCCAACGACAAACCGATCGCCGTGCACTACGACGGCCAGTGGTACTTCCCGGCCTTCAAGCGCTACCCGGAAACCACCTTCGGTGGCGAGTTCCCGCTCGAAGCCAACTACAAGAGCCCGTACGTGCGCGAACTGCTGAGCAAGAAGGACAGCTTCGTGCTCTGGGCACCCATCCCGTTCAGCTACCAGAGCATCAACTACGACCTGAAAGTGCCGGCACCGGCGCCACCGTCGGCCGATAACCTGCTGGGCACCGACGACCAGGGTCGCGACGTGCTGGCACGGGTCATCTACGGCTTCCGCGTGTCGGTGCTGTTCGCCCTGACCCTGACCCTGGCCAGTTCCATCGTCGGCGTGATCGCCGGCGCCCTGCAAGGCTTCTACGGCGGCTGGGTGGACCTGGCGGGCCAACGCTTCCTGGAAATCTGGTCGGGCTTGCCGGTGCTGTACCTGCTGATCATCCTCGCCAGCTTCGTGCAACCGAACTTCTGGTGGCTGCTGGGCATCATGCTGCTGTTTTCCTGGATGAGCCTGGTGGACGTGGTGCGTGCCGAGTTCCTGCGCGGCCGCAACCTGGAGTACGTGCGCGCCGCACGAGCCCTGGGCATGCGCAACGGCCCGATCATGTTCCGCCACATCCTGCCCAACGCCATGATCTCGACCATGACCTTCATGCCGTTCATCCTCACCGGCGCCATCGGCACGCTCACTGCGCTGGACTTCCTCGGCTTCGGCCTGCCCGCCGGCTCGCCATCGCTAGGCGAACTGGTGGCTCAGGGCAAGTCCAACCTGCAGGCACCCTGGCTGGGCATCAGCGCCTTCGCCGTGCTGGCCGTGATGCTGAGCCTGCTGGTGTTCATCGGCGAATCCGCCCGCGACGCCTTCGACCCGAGGAAATGACATGAGCCAAGACACCCTGATCGAAGTCCGCGACCTGGCGGTGGAGTTCGTCAACGGCGAACAGGTCAACCGTGTGGTCGATGGCATCAGCTTCGACATCCGCAAAGGCGAAACCCTGGCCCTGGTCGGTGAGAGCGGCTCGGGCAAGTCGGTCACCGCCCACTCGATCCTGCGCCTGCTGCCCTACCCACTGGCGCGCCATCCCAGCGGCACCATTCAGTACGCTGGCAAAGACCTGCTGCACCTGGGCGAAAAGCCCATGCAGCGCATTCGCGGCAATCGCATCGCGATGATCTTCCAAGAGCCGATGACCTCGCTGAACCCGCTGCACTGCATCGAAAAGCAGATCAACGAGATCCTCCTGCTGCACAAGGGCCTGACCGACAAGCAGGCCACCGCTCGCACGCTCGAGCTGCTGGAGCTGGTCGGCATTCCCGAGCCACGCAAGCGCCTGAAAGCCCTGCCCCACGAGCTCTCCGGCGGCCAGCGCCAGCGGGTGATGATCGCCATGGCCCTGGCCAACGAACCGGAACTGCTGATCGCCGACGAGCCGACCACGGCGCTCGACGTGACCGTGCAGTTGAAGATCCTCGACCTGCTCAAGGAACTGCAGGCACGCCTGGGCATGGCGTTGCTGCTGATCAGTCACGACCTCAACCTGGTGCGCCGCATCGCCCATCGCGTGTGCGTGATGCA
Source organism: Pseudomonas boreofloridensis (assembly GCF_030580795.1). Classification (NCBI taxonomy): domain Bacteria; kingdom Pseudomonadati; phylum Pseudomonadota; class Gammaproteobacteria; order Pseudomonadales; family Pseudomonadaceae; genus Pseudomonas; species Pseudomonas boreofloridensis. The sequence goes on from NZ_JAUQOQ010000001.1 coordinate 220,552, forward strand.
AAGCGGCAAGATCGTCGAACAGACCGACTGCGCCACGTTGTTCGAGCAGCCCCAGCACCCCTACACGCAGATGCTGATCAATGCCGAACCCAGCGGCGCTCCGGCCATCACGCCGGTGGGCACGCCGCTGCTGCAGGTGGATGATCTGAAGGTCTGGTTCCCGATCAAGAAGGGGCTGTTGCGCCGCACCGTCGACCATGTGAAGGCCGTCAACGGCGTGAACTTCAGCCTGCCGCAGGGCCAGACGCTGGGCATCGTCGGCGAGAGCGGCTCGGGCAAGTCCACCCTGGGCCTGGCGATTCTGCGCCTGATCGCCAGCCAGGGCGGTATCCGCTTTCACGGTCAGTCGCTGGACAGCATGAACCAGCAGCAGGTGCGACCGTTGCGCCGGGAAATGCAGGTGGTGTTCCAGGACCCCTTCGGCAGCCTCAGCCCGCGGATGTGCGTGGCCGACATCGTCGGCGAGGGCCTGCGCATCCACAAGATCGGCACGCCGGCCGAGCAGGAAGCGGCGATCATCGCCGCCTTGCAGGAGGTGGGCCTGGACCCGCAGACCCGGCATCGCTACCCCCATGAGTTCTCCGGCGGCCAGCGCCAACGCATCGCCATCGCCCGGGCGCTGGTGCTCAAGCCGGCGCTGATCCTGCTGGACGAACCCACCTCGGCGCTGGACCGCACCGTGCAGCGTCAGGTCGTGGAGCTGCTGCGCACCCTCCAGGTGAAGTACAACCTCACCTACCTGTTCATCAGCCATGACTTGGCGGTGGTCAAGGCGCTGAGCCACCAGTTGATGGTGATCAAGCAAGGGCAAGTGGTGGAACAGGGCGATGCGCAAGGGATCTTCAACGCACCGCAGCATCCGTATACCCGGCAACTGCTGGAGGCCGCGTTTTTGCAGGCGCCCGTGCGATGAGGCCAGTGATCGAGGAAGGTGAATGGCGAGTGCAGGGGGCCGCATGACCTATCGGATACGTGACGCCACCCAGGATGATGCGCAGGCCATCAGCAGCGTCGTAGTTGCGGCACTGCGTATCAGCAATTCGCAGGACTACCCACCTGAGGTCATCGGCAACGTAGAGCAGCATTTTTCCGCGTCGGCGATCAAGAAGCTGATCGTCGCGCGCAGGGTCTTCGTGGCGCAAGATGATGGGCAACTCGTGGGTACGGCCAGCCTTGATGGATCGGTAGTCAGGACGGTGTTCGTAGCGCCGCACGTACAAGGGTGTGGCGTCGGCCATCGGCTGATGACGCATGTTCATAACACCGCAGTGCAAAACGGGATCAGTCGCCTGCAGGTTCCATCGTCCATCACCGCAGAGGGTTTCTACGCTCGGTTGGGCTACCAGAGGCTTCGTGAAGTCATGCACGGCGCAGAACGAACCATCGTTATGGAAATCCGGTTGGATGACACCTTGCCTGATCAACCGTGATGCGCCGCCTGCACACTGCCGTACCAGAAAGATCCTCCACGACCCTGCCGAAAAAGATGGCTTAAAGCCACACCCCCACGGATCGAATACGCCCCGCTGCGGTCTGTGTCAGTATCCGTAGTGCCCACGGCACCACCGTCCCACCCGCAGCACTCTCGAGGCTCCACATGGATTCCAACGTCCCTCCGTCGCCCAGTACCAGCGACGAACCTGCCAGCGTGCTCGAACGCCTGCAATTGGCTTTGGATTCCGGTGCGGTCTCAGGCACCTGGGTATGGGACATTGCCAACAACAGTGTCACCGCCGACCTTGAGTTCTCCCGCTCCTTCGGCCTGCCCGCCGAGCGCTGCAGGGCCGGGATTCCCATCGAAGAAGCCTTTGGCTCCATCCATCCCGACGACCTCGACCGGGTGGCCGAGGAGATCCAGCGCACCCTACAGCGTGGCGGCGCCTTTCGCTGCGAGTACCGTACCCGCCGCGACGACGGCCAGTACCGCTGGATCGAAGCCAGCGGCCATGTCGAACTGGACGCGGACGGCACGCCGATACGCTTTCCCGGCGTATTGATCGACATCGAGGGTCGCCGCGCCGCCGAGGCCGAGCGCGACCGCATGTCCGCGCTGCTGCGCACCTTCGCCGCTGCCGTGCCTGGTGTGGTGTACGCCAAGGATCTGCAAGGTCGCATGCTGGTGGCCAACCAAGGCACCACCGACCTGATTGGCAAGCCGCCGGAGTTCTACCTGGGCAAGACCGACCTGGAGTTCCTCGAAGACAAGGCGCAGGCACGCCAGGTGATGGCCACCGACCAGCGCATCATGCGCGAAGGCAAGGCGCAGCAAGTGGAAGAACGGGTCGACCTGGCAGACGGTACCGTGACCATCTGGCTGTCGCACAAGGCGCCGCTGTTCGACGACCACGGCAAGGTGATCGGGCTGATCGGCTCGTCCATCGACGTCACCGCCAAACAGGCCGCCGAGCAGGCGCTACGTGAGCTCAACCGCACCCTCGAGGCGCGTATCAGCGAAGCGGTGGCGCAGAGCGAAGCGGTTCAGGCGGCGCTGAGTCAGGCGCAGAAAATGGAGGCCGTGGGCCAACTGACCGTGGGCATCGCCCACGACTTCAACAACCTGTTGGCTGGCATCACCGGCAGCCTCGACCTGATCCGCCTGCGCCTGAACCAGGGCCGTACCGCAGACCTGGAGCGCTACGTATCGGTGGCCCATACCGCTGCCCAGCGCGCGGCGGCCCTCACCCACCGCTTGCTGGCGTTTTCCCGCAAGCAGACGCTGCTGCCGGTGCCCACCGACATGAACGCGCTGATCGGCGGTATCGAAGAACTGATCCAGCGTACCGTCGGCCCCACGGTCAACGTCACCGTCGACCTCAGCCCCACCCTGAAGACCTGCCTGGTCGACCCGGTGCAGTTCGAAAACGCCCTGCTCAACCTGTGCATCAACGCCCGCGACGCCCTGCCGGGCAGCGGCAACCTCAGCATCCGCACCGCCGCACGCACCCTGCTCGGCGCGCAGGACGGCGGCGACAGTCTGCCTGCCGGCAATTATCTGTCCATCGTGGTGGAAGACGACGGCATCGGCATGGACGCTGCGACCCTGGCCAAAGCCTTCGACCCCTTCTTCACCACCAAGCCGGTCGGCCAGGGTTCGGGGTTGGGATTGTCGATGATCTATGGCTTCGCCAAGCAGTCCGGCGGACAGATCAGCCTGGAATCCGAACCTGGCCAGGGCACCCGCGCCTGCCTGCTGCTGCCGGTACACGACACCCAGCCGCTGGCCGCGGGCGAACCCTTGCCGTCGCTGGCGCTGCCCGACCGTGAAGCCAGCAAGAACATCCTGGTGGTCGACGACGAGGCCTCGGTGCGTGCCTTCGTGACCGAAACCTTATCGGCCCTGGGCCACGTGGTCATCGAAGCGGCCGACAGCAAGGCGGGTCTGCAGTTGCTGCAATCGAACATCCCCATCGACCTGCTGGTAACCGACATCGGTCTGCCCGGCGGCATGGACGGTCATTGCATGGCGCTGGAAAGCCGCAAGTACCGGCCGGGATTGCCGATCCTGTTCATGACCGGCTATGCCCACCCGGAGTTGCTGGAGAGTTCCCCGCTGCGCAGCCAGTGTCCGGTACTGAGCAAACCGTTTTCCCTGGAAGCTCTGGTGCAGCAGGTGCACGCCTTGAGCTACACGGCCTCGTCCTGAGCGCGCACGCGTCACTCACGCTTGAGCAGCGTGCAGGGTGCGACACCGAAGGCTTTGCGAAACGCATGGCTGTAATGTGAGAAATCGCTGAAGCCATAGTCCAGCGCCGCTTGCGAGATGCTCTTGGCCTCGCCCCGCTCGAGCGCTCGACGGCTGCCTTCCAGGCGCTCCTTCCAAATGGCCGCGGCTGGGGTCTTCTGGTGGCGGGCAAAGGCGCGGGTCACCGTGCGTGTGGAGACGTGGTGCGCCTGGGCGATGCGCTCTAGGCTCAGTTCGGGGTCGCCCAGGTGTTGACGGATGTAGTGCATTACCCGCCCGTGCAGATCCAGCTCGGCATGGGTGATGGTCAGGTCCTGCCATTCCAGGCTCAGCACCAGCAGGTCCAGCAGCGTTTCAGCATAGCGCGCGCTCAGCGCGCCCTCGCCCAAGGTGCCGTGGCTGGCGGCTTGCTGAAGCATGGCGCGCAGCGGCAACACGCCCGGCCGGTGCGCGTCCAGCACCGTGGCGGTGCGTTGCTCGATGCCGGGCACCCGCGACGCCAGCCAGTGCCGGGGAATGCGCAGCAGGTGATTTTCGGTACCACCCAGACTGAAACGGAAACGCTGGTCTGCGTCGTAAAGAAACAAATCGTCCGCCGCCAGCCGAGCCTGACGCCCGCCTTGCTCGAACTGTCCATAGCCTTGGCGGGTGAACCCCAGCCATAGATCGTCGTTTGGATCGCTGCGGACGTGGTCCTGCTCGCGGGCCCAATGATGCAGCGGCGCCGACAAGGTATACAGCTCCAGCGGACCGATGCCCTTGACCCCCAGCGTGCCCTGGAAATCGCTCTGCGACGCCGGTTCGCTGTCCGCCTTCAGGCAGTGCTGGCAGACCACGTCGCGCCAGTAGTCGAAACGGCGCGGCGCCTCCACGGCAAGGGTCGAGTAGCGATTCGAATCAGGCATGGCTTGGACCTCGAACGGCGCGGTGCAGCGTGTGGAGTGGAGTGACGCGAGTACAGGGGCAGCAAGTTTCACGCCAGCGCCGCAAGGCCGCACAGTCCATCGCCCAACGCTGAAAGCCGCACCCTTCTGGTGCTTGCCGCCAGTTCCAGCCCCATGCGGGTACAGCGCCCGGACGCTGTCCTTCCCAACCAACAGGTTGTCCCGACCGACCAAGCGGCGCGCCCAGGCGCTGCCTAACGTTTAGCCGACGCCGGGCGCATCCCGGCGCCGCCAAGGCTGCGTGCACAGCGCCTGATGACAACCAAGAAGAATAAGGAGCCGCCCCATGGAATCCGCAATCGACAAGCATCTGAAATGTCCCAGGACGCTTTCGCGTCGGGTCCCCGACCACTACCAGCCGCCCTTCCCGATGTGGGTGGCGCGCGCCGGCGAAGAGCTGCGCCAGGTGGTGATGGCTTACCTGGGCGTGCAATACCAGGGCGAAGCACAAAAAGCCGCGGCGCTGGCTGCCCTGCAGCACATCGTCGCCAGCTTCGCCCTGACCGATGGCCCGCTCAACCACGACCTGACCCACCACACCGACAACAGCGGCTACGACAATCTGATCGTGGTCGGCTACTGGAAGGACCCCGCCGCGTACTGCCGCTGGCTGCGCAGCAGCGAGGTGGATGGCTGGTGGTCGGCCGAGGCACGCCTGCACGAGGGCCTGGGCTACTTCCGCGAGGTGGTGGCGCCGCGCGCCGAGCAGTTCGAAACCCTGTACGCCTTCCGCGAAGACCTGCCCGGTGTCGGCGCGGTGATGGACAGCACCAGCGGCGAGATCGAGGAGCATGGCTACTGGGGCTCGATGCGCGACCGCTTCCCGGCCTCGCAGACCGACTGGATGGAGCCCGATGACGAGCTGCGCATCCTCAGCGGCGACCCGGCCAAGGGCGGTCGGGTGATCGTCGGCGGCCACGACAACATCGCGCTGATCCGCTCCGGGCAAGACTGGGCCGAGGCCGGCCCCGAGGAGCGCTCGCTGTACCTGGACGAAATCCTCCCCACCCTGGAAGCCGGCATGGACTTCCTGCGCGACAACGGCGCGCCGCTGGGCTGCTACAGCAACCGCTTCGTGCGCAACATCGACCTGCAGGGCAACCTGCTCGACACCAGCTACAACATCGGCCACTGGCGCTCGGTGGAAAAGCTCGAACGCTGGGCCGAATCGCACCCCACCCACCTGCGCATCTTCGTCACCTTCTTCCGCGTGGCCGCCGGCCTGCAGAAGCTGCGCCTGTACCACGAAGTGTCGGTCAGCGATGGTCGTCAGCAACTGTTCGAGTACATCAACTGCCATGCCCAGACCGGCATGCTGCGCGATGCCAAGCCCGCGCCCCAGGCGTGCCCGGCACAGGCGAACGCCTCATGAACGCGGCCAACTCCACCCTGCGCCTGCTCGGCCTGGGCCTGCTGCTGCCAGGGGTTGCAGCGAATGCCGTGGAAGTGGCGCCCGGCGACTATGAACAGTACCCGGTCGGCGCCACCATCGGCGCGATCTACTACCAGCATTCGAGCACCAACGCGCTATATGCCCAGGACCACAAGGTCAGTTCCGATTTCAAGCTGCGCTCGGACATCGGCATCCTGCGTCTGCTGCACGTGATCGCCCTGAGCGACACGGTGACCCTCGACCCGCAGTTCCTGCTGCCCTTCGGTCACGTTTCCGGGCATGGCGACGCCTCCCCCCTGGGCAGCGCCGACGGCATCGGCGACCTGATCCTGGCGGCACCGGTCAAGCTGCGCCTGAACGACGCCCGCGACACCTTGAGCCTGACCCCCTACCTGTTCGTGCCGACGGGCAATTACGACCGCGACGATCCGCTGAACATCGGCGAGAACCGCTGGAAGTTCGAACTGCAAGGCGCCTACGTCAAGCATTTCGACGAGCACTGGGCCTTGGACCTGGTCGGTGGCGCCACCTGGTACGGCGACAACGACGACTACGGCCCAGCCAGCCAGCGTCTGGAGCAGGACGTGTCCTACGCAGCGCAGATCATGGCCCGCTACATGCCGGATACCGCCACCACCTTCGCCATCGGCGTGGGCCACACCTGGGGCGGCGAGACCGAAATCGAGCAGTTGAACCAGGACAACCGGCTCGGCACCACCAACCTGCGCCTGACCGCCACCCGTTTCGTCACCCCCAAGGACCAGGTGCAGGTGCAACTGGGTCGCGACCTGGCGGTGGAAAACGGACCCAAGGAAGACCTGCGCGTGAATCTGCGCTATGCGCATATTTTCTGATCGGCGGCCGCCACGCCCGCCCTCATCGACCTGACCCCAAGGACCGCACCATGGCCATCGACCGCCCCACCGCCGAACAATTGCAGGCGCTCGCCCAGCGCCTGCACATGCACTTGACACCCGAACAGGCCAGCGAATACCTGGCCTTGATGCAGGGCAGTTTCCAGGCCTACGACCTGATCGACGAACTGCCCGACTACACCCCGGTAGCACCCGCCTCACCGCGCCCCAGCCATCGCCCAGCCTCGAGCGACAACCCGCTCAACGCTTGGTACTACCGCTGCGAAGTGAGCGGCGCGGTGGACGGCAAGCTGGCCGGGCGCAGCGTCGCCCTCAAAGACAACATCGCCCTGGCTGGCGTGCCGATGATGAATGGCGCCACGCCCTTGGAAGGCTTCGTGCCCGGCTTCGACGCCACGGTGGTGACGCGCCTGCTGGAGGCCGGCGCGACCGTACTGGGCAAGGCCACCTGCGAGCACTACTGCCTCTCCGGCGGCAGCCATACCTCCGAGCCGGCACCGGTGCACAACCCGCACCGCCACGGCTATGCCGCCGGCGGCTCGTCGTCGGGCAGCGCCGCGCTGGTCGCCGCCGGCCAGGTGGACATGGCCGTGGGCGGCGACCAAGGTGGCTCGATCCGTATTCCCTCGGCCTTCTGTGGCACCTACGGCATGAAGCCGACCCATGGTTTGGTGCCCTACACCGGGATCATGGCCATCGAAGCGACCCTCGATCACGCCGGCCCCATCACCGCCAACGTGCGCGACAACGCGCTGATGCTCGAAGTGCTGGCCGGGGCCGACGGCCTCGACCCGCGCCAGGCCGCGCCGCAGGTCGATCACTACACCCAGTACCTGGACCGCGGCGCCAAGGGTCTGCGCATCGGTGTGCTGCGCGAGGGCTTCGAGCTGGCCAACCTCGATCCACGCGTGGCCGACAAGGTCAACGCGGCCATCGAACGCCTCGCCTCACTGGGGGCTCAGGTAGCGCCGGTGTCGGTGGCCGAACATCGGCTGGCCGGTGCCTTGTGGCATCCCATCGGCTGCGAAGGCCTGACCAGCCAACTGATGCACGGCAACGGCGCCGGCTTCAACTGGAAAGGCCTGTACGACGTGGCCCTGCTGGACAAGCAGGTCGGCTGGCGCACCCAGGCCGACCGGCTGTCGCCTTCGCTGAAGCTGTGCATGTTCGTCGGCCAATATGGTCTGGAGCGCTACCACGGGCGCTACTACGCTAAGGCGCAGAACATCGCGCGCCTGGCCCGCGCCGCCTACGACCAGGCGCTGCAGCACTGCGACCTGCTGGTGATGCCGACCGTACCGATCCTGGCCCAGCCACACCCACCCAAAGACTGCTCGATCAGCGAATACGTAGCCCGCGCCTTGGAGATGATCGGCAACACCAGCGCCCAGGACATCACCGGCCACCCGGCGATGTCGATCCCCTGCGGTCTGGTCGATGGCCTGCCGGTAGGCTTGATGCTGGTCGCCCGCCACCATGCCGAGGGCCTGCTGTACCAGGCCGCCGCCGCCTTCGAAGCCAGCGCCGACTGGCGCACCTTGTAACCGACCGTGCCCGCCCCTGAGGAGATCACCATGAGCACATCAGTGCCGACACCCGAAACCACCACCCCCGGCCAGCGCGCGCGCGCCCTGCTCAAGGTCATGCGCGACCAGGACATGATTCCCGACGGCTACATCGAACACCTCACCGACCTGATGGAGAACCAGTGGGATCCAGCCAACGGCGCACGCGTGGTGGCGCGCGCCTGGGTCGACGAGGACTTCCGCCGCCTGCTGCTCGAAGATGGCACCGCGGCCTGTGCCCAGTTCGGCTACACCGGGCCACAGGGCGAATACATCGTGGCATTGGAAGACACCCCACAATTGAAGAATGTCATCGTCTGCAGCCTGTGTTCGTGCACCGCCTGGCCGGTGCTGGGGCTGCCGCCGGAGTGGTACAAGGGCTTCGAATTCCGTGCCCGGCTGGTGCGCGAAGGCCGCACGGTGCTCAAGGAGCTGGGCACCGAACTGCCGGCCCAGACCCAGGTACGCGTCTGGGACACCACGGCCGAAACCCGCTACCTGGTGCTACCGCTACGCCCGGCTGGCAGCGAACACCTGGACGAACAGGCCCTGCGCAGCCTGGTCACCAAGGACGTGCTGATCGGCGTCGCCCTGCCCGTGGTGCGCTGAGCCCAGCGCTTTCTCCCTCTTCCAGACAGGTACATCTGCATGAACGGATTTCACGACCTCGGCGGCTTCCAGGGCTTCGGCCAGGTGCCCCACCGCATCGACAGCCTCAGCTACAAACCGGTGTTCAAGGACGACTGGGAGCACCTGGCCTACAGCCTGATGTTCGTCGCCTGCGACCACCTGGGGCTGTTCAGCATCGACGAAGTACGCCACGCCGTCGAACGCCTGGACGTGCGCCAACACGTCGGCACCACCTACTACGAGCGGTATGTCATCGCCACCGCCTCGCTGCTGGTGGAGGCCGGCGCGATCAGCCGCGAGGCACTGAACCAAGCGCTCGGGGCGCCATTCAAGCTGGCCAACCCGCCGCACAGCAAAGGCCGTGCAGCCATTGCCGACCGTGTGCCGTTCGAAGTCGGCGAGCGGGTGCGGGTGCGCGACGAGCACGTCGCCGGGCACGTGCGCTTCCCCGGCTACGTGCGCGGCAAGGAGGGCGTGGTGCTGCACCGGACCCGCGAGCGCTGGCCGTTCCCGGACAGCATCGGCCATGGCGACCGTTCGGCGCTGCTGCAGCCGACCTACCATGTGCAGTTCGAGGTGCGCGACCTGTGGGGCGACGCCGCCGACGACGGGCAGGTGGTGGTCGACCTGTTCGAGAGCTACCTGGACCGGGTGCCGCAGTCGTGAACGCGGCGGCGAACCTGCCCACGCGTCTGCCGGTGACGGTGCTGTCGGGGTTTCTCGGCGCCGGCAAGACCACCGTGCTCAACCACATCCTGCGCAACCGCGCCGGCCTGCGCGTGGCGGTGATCGTCAACGACATGAGCGAGGTGAACATCGACGCCGAGGACGTCGAACGCCAGGTCAGCCTCAACCGCGGCAGCGACCAACTGGTGGAGATGAGCAACGGCTGCATTTGCTGCACATTGCGCGCTGACCTGCTGGAGCAGGTCAGCCATCTGGCGCGGGCCGGACGCTTCGATTACCTGCTGATCGAATCCACCGGCATCTCCGAACCGATGCCGGTGGCCGAGACCTTCGCTTTTCTCGACCGCGATGGCTTTAGCCTGAGCGAGCTGGCGCGCCTGGACACGCTGGTGACGGTGGTCGATGCCAGCAGCTTCGAACAGTTGCTCGGCTCATCGATGCCAGCCGGCGGTGAGCCAGGGCAACGGCCACTGGGCGAGTTGCTGATCGAGCAGGTGGAATACGCCAACGTGATCCTGGTGAACAAGCTCGACCTGTTGCCGGAGGCGGCTTATCCAGCGCTGGAGGCGATGCTGCAGCAGCTCAACCCGCAGGCGCGGATCGTGCCCATGGTGCGCGGGGAGATTGCCTTGGACCGCGTGCTGGGCACGCGCTTGTTCGACCTGCCGAGCCTGGCGCGCTCGCCGGGCTGGATGCAGCAGATGGACACGCTGGGCACGCCTGAGCCGGAATCGGCCACCTATGGCATCGTCTCGTGGGTGTACCGCGAGCGTGCGCCGTTTCATCCGCAGCGTCTGCAGGCACTGTTGCAGCGGCCCTGGCGCAATGGTCGACTGCTGCGCTGCAAAGGCTATTTCTGGGTGGCCAGCCGCTTCTTTGAAATCGGTCTGCTGGCGCAGACCGCCGGGCACTTCCAGTGGCAGCACGACGGGCGCTGGTGGCGGTTCATCGACCAGACACAATGGCCGGTCGATGCTTATCGTCGCCAAGCCATTCTCGACAAGTGGGACGAACAGGTGGGCGACTGCCGACAGGAGATGGTGTTCATCGGTCAGGGGCTGGACTGGCAGCTCCTGCGCGAGGAACTGGACGCGTGCCTGCTCAGCGAGCAGGAAATCCTCGAGGGCCCACAGCACTGGCGGAGGCTGCCGGGAGCCGAGGCCTTCGCCTGAGGGTGCCGCCCTAGGCCAATTGCGGCCTTTCTTCAACCACGGCTGGCCGCTCGATGGCCCTGATCGGCAGCAACTGCGCGCCGGCCCACAGCAACTCCAGCGCCAGGATGGCCCCGATCAGCGCAGTGGCGCCGTGCAGCAGTGCATAGACTTGCCAGGAGGCGAACAGCAGCCGGCCTACCGCGTCATAGCGGCCCAGGCGCCGCTCGGGATGACGAATGCGCAGCCAGGCCCAGACACACACGATCGAGCCCATCAAGTTGGCCATCATCATCTGCACCGGTTCGAATGCCGGCAGGTTGCCGCTCAGGCCCAATGTCGTGTGGAGTGCCGTCAGCCAGCCGTGCAGCAGCACGAAGGTCCAGGGCGTGGCGAACGCGACGGTGATGGCGAAGTCATACACGCCACTGGCGCGCACCAGACGACGGTATTGGGAAGGGGTCCACATGCGGGCTGCTCCTGAGCATCAATGAAGGCGCCAGGCTAAACCCTGGGGTATGCTCCAAGGTCAAGTGCCCCAAGAGGAAAATCCCATGCGCATCGGTGAACTCGCCCAGGTCTGCGCTGTGAGTCGCGACACGCTGCGGTTCTACGAAGCACGCGGGCTGATCCAATCCCAGCGCCGCGCCAATGGCTACCGCGACTACCCGCAGGACACGGTCGAACTGGTGCTGTTCATCCGTACCGCCCAGCGCCTGGGCTTCAGCCTTGGCGAGATCGGCAGCAACGTCGCGCAGCTATGGGGCGCAGCCGATCCCGACCAGGCGGTGCGCAGCCTGCTGCACGACAAACTGCTGTTGGTCGAGCAGCGTATCGCCGAACTCGATCAACTGCGCGGTGCCCTGCGCCAGCGCCTGACACTCGCCTGCCCGTTGCGTCCAGACCTGGACACGACCGCACCGGCATCGACCCATGAGGCATTTGAATGGGTTGAAACATCTGCTTGAAGCTGACTGTCGAATGGTCATCGCTGGCAGGCTGAACCCTACGCACAGCCCTGCTAGAATGATGGCCTTTTCACATGCAGTCGGCGCGCCCTTGCCTGTCTGCTCACCTCCCCATGACAGGCAGGGCCGATGACGCTCGATTCCCGTGTGAACCTCAGCAATTGCGACCGTGAGCCGATCCAGATCCCCGGCAGCATCCAGCCCCACGGCTGCCTGATCGCCTGCGATGCTTCGGCCAACCTTATCCTGCGCCACTCGATCAACACGCCGCACCTGCTCGGCTGTGGTGAGGCGGTCAATGGTCAGACGCTGCACGCCTTGCTTGGCCAGGACGTGGCCCATGACATCCGCAATGCCCTGGCCCGCACCCGCGATGCCTCGCGCCCTGCCCTGTTGTTCGCCGTGCGCCTGCCCGCAGGTGGAACCTTCGACATCGCTGCCCACCTGTTCAAAGGCACCGCGATCATCGAGTTCGAACCGGCCAGCACGGGCGCGGCAGAGCCTATCGATCTGGCGCGCAGCCTGATCGCCCAACTGCGCGAGATCGACCATTCGCCCAAGCTGCTCAGCGACGCAGCGCGGTATGTGCGGGCCATGCTCGGCTACGACCGGGTGATGATCTACAAGCTGGGTGCCGACGGCGCCGGTCAGGTGGTGGCCGAGGCAAAGCGCGGCGATCTGGAAAGCTTCATGGGTCAGTACTTCCCAGGTTCGGACATCCCGCAGCAGGCCCGCGCCCTGTATTTGCGCAATCCCATCCGGCTGATCGGCGACGTGCGGTTTCAGGCCGTGCCCCTCGAACCGGTGCTCGATCCCTCTGGCGAGCCACTGGACCTGTCCCATGCACACTTGCGCAGCGTCTCGCCGATCCACTGCGAGTACCTGAGCAACATGGGGGTGGGCGCCTCGATGTCGATCTCGGTGATCGTCGACGGCGCGCTCTGGGGGCTGATCGCCTGCCATCACTATGCTCCGCGCACGCTCACCTTGGGCCAGCGCGCGGCGGCGGAAATGTTCGGCGAATTCTTCTCCCTGCACATCGAGCGCCTGCGCACTCGCCAGCAACTCGAGGCCGCCGAACAGGTGCACAGTTCGCTGGACGCACTGCTGCGCGACGCCAACCAGAGCCCGGACCTGGCCAGTTTCTTCCAGGCCCGGCTGGGCGAATTCAAGTCGCTGATCGCCTGCGACGGCATCGGCATGGCCGTGCAAGGCCGCTGGTCGGCACTGGGCCAGACGCCGCCGCCTGCCGCCATCGCCGACCTGCTGCCCCTGGTGCAAAGTCTGGCCGAAGGGCGGACCTGGGCCAGTCATCAACTGTCGTTGGTTCATCCGGCCGCCCAGGACTACGCCGCGCAGGTCTCGGGCGTACTGGCCATCCCCATGTCCCAGCATCCGCGAGACTACCTGTTGCTGTTCCGTCAGGAAGTGCTGGCGACCCTGGACTGGGCGGGCGATCCGCACAAGACCTACCTCACCGGTGCCTACGGCGAGCGCCTGACACCGCGCAAGAGCTTCGCCCTGTGGAAGGAAACCGTGCACCAGCAGTCCATGCCCTGGACCGAGCAGGATCGCCAGTTCGGCGAAGCGATTCGTGCTGCCATCGTCGAGGTGGCACTGCACAACAGTGAACTGCTGGCCAACGAGCGCTCCAAAGCCGAAGTGCGTCAGCGCATGCTCAACGAAGAGCTCAATCATCGGGTAAAGAACATTCTCTCGCTGATCGGCGCACTGGTGGCGCACCCCAGCTCGGAGAACCAGACGCTGCGCGACTACGTTGGCAAGCTCAAGGGGCGCATCCAGGCACTGTCGCTGGCCCACGACCAGGTGGTGCGCGGCGACGGCGGCGGACGGCTGTCCACGCTGCTGGAGGCTGAGCTGTCGCCGTACTGTTCCGGCGCCGAGGCCATCGTCTTGAGCGGGCCTTGCGTGGTACTCGACGCGCGGGCCTATTCGGTCATGGCGCTGGTGTTGCACGAGCTGGCGACCAATGCCGCGAAGTACGGTGCGCTGTCACGGTCCGGCGGCAGGCTGCACGTGGAGTGGACGATCGATGCCGGTAACGCCTGCGAGATCGTCTGGCGCGAGAGCGATGGCCCGACCGTGCGCGCCCCCACCCGCGGCGGCTTTGGCTCGGTGCTGATCGACCGCAGCATTCCGTTCGATCTGGGCGGGACCAGTCAGGTCGAGTATCTGCCCGAGGGGCTGCGTGGCGTGTTTCGCATCCCGGCCCGTCACATCAACGTCGTCGATGCGACCGACAGCACCCCCGTGCAGACCGAGGGCCTGCTGACGGAAGCCGGCCTGACGCACCTGGGACCGCTGAGCGTGCTGATCGTCGAGGATCAACTGGTGATCGCCGTCGGCCTGGAGCAGATCTTTGCCGATGCGCAGCTCGACGACGTGCGCACCGCCGGCTCTGAACAGGAGGCGTTGCGCCTGATCGAGGCGCGCGCGCCCGACATCGCGGTGCTGGACGTGAACCTGGGCAGCGGCAACTCCGTGGCCATCGCCGATGAGCTGACCCGGCGCGCCATTCCGTTCCTGTTCGCCACCGGCTATGGCGACACGCTGAGCATCCCGGCGCATCTGCGTGAGGTGACCGTCGTGCGCAAGCCCTACGACCCCGCGTCGATCCTGTCCAACCTCAGGCGCCTGCTGGAGCCTTCCTGACCCCAGGCTCAGGCCGCCGACGACTCACCCAGTAATACACCGGTAGCGATTCAAACATTCCGTCAGCTTTTTATTCTCTACAGCCCCTCCGGGGCCACCAGCCGATAGCCGACGCCGGCCTCGGTGATCAGGAAGCGGGGGGCGGTGGGGTCGTCGCCGAGCTTCTGGCGCAGATGACCGACCACGATGCGCAAATAATGGGTGTCCTGCACATGGGTCGGGCCCCAGATGTCCTTGAGCAGTTGCTGCTGGGTGATGACCCGCCCCGGGTGCGCCGCCAACTGGGCCAGCAGCGCGTACTCCTTGCGCGTCAGCGCGACCTCGACGCCGTCCAGGCTGACCTTGCGGTAGGCGAAATCGACCAGCAGCGCACCGAACTGCGCGCTGCTGCTTTGCGCCACCTCGGCCTGGGGGCTGTGCCGCAGCAGTGCCCGCACGCGAGCAAGAAACTCCTGGATGCCGAACGGCTTGGTCACGTAGTCGTTGGCGCCGCCATCGAGGGCATCGACCTTCTGTACCTCGCTGGCGCGCACCGACAGCACCATTACCGGCACCGTGCTCCATTCGCGCAGTTCGCGCAGCACCTGTTGGCCGTCCATGTCCGGCAGGCCGAGGTCGAGCACCACCAGGTCAGGCTTGTTCAGTGCCGCCTGGGCCAACCCCTCGCTGCCGCTGGCTGCTTCCAGCACTGTGTAGCCCTGGGAGGCCAGGCTGATGCGCAGGAACTTGCGGATCTGCGGCTCGTCGTCGATGACCAGAAGGGTGGCGGGCTGGCTCATGGGGCGTCACTGTCGCTGTCGGGTTGAGGGGGCAGCGGCAAGCATAGTGTGATGCAGGTGCCCTGGCCATCGATGCCCTCGCCCACCCGGATGCTGCCGCCATGGGCGCCGATCATGCCCTGGCAGATGGCAAGCCCCAGCCCCGTGCCCTGCCCGCCCCGGTCGCCGCGCGCGGCGGTGTAGAACATGTCGAAGATCTTGCTGCGTTCGGCTGGCGGGATGCCCGGCCCCTGGTCGGCGACAGCCAGGCACAACTGCGCGTCCTCGACCCTGAGTCGCAGTTCCAGGCGCCCGCCGACCGGTGAGAAGCGCGCGGCATTCTCCAGCACGTTGACCAACGCCTGCTCGATCAGCGCGGCGTGCACGAACAGCAGCGGCAGTTCGGCGGGCACGTCGGTGTGTACCTGCAAAGGCGCCAGCACCGCGTGCAGGCGTGCCAGCGCGCTGCCGACGATATCGCCGGGCGCCACCCAATCGCGGGCGAGCTTGAGGCTGCCGTGGCCCAGGCGGGTCATGTCGAGCAGGTTCTGAATATAGCGGTCCAGGCGTTCAGCCTCGTTACGCGTCCCTTCGAGCAGCTCGCGGCGGTCGTCGAGCGGGATCGCCTCGCCCAGCGCCAGCAGGCTGTCGATACTGCCGCGCATGGCGGTCAGCGGGGTGCGCAAATCGTGGGACACCGAGGCGAGCAAGGCGCTGCGCAATTGCTCGGTCTCGCCTTGCAGACGCGCCGCCTCCAGTTGCTCGCCCAGCCGTGCACGGGCCAAGGCCTGGGCCAGGGGCTCGGCGAGGGCCGTGAGTACACGCCGGCGCTGGGCACTCAGGGTCTCGCCGCCGCTGGCGCGCACCCCGAGCAAGGCCAGCGGCGCCTCGTCCACCGCCAGTGGCCACCACCACCAGCGGCCATTGGGCAGGGTATCGCTGCCCTGCCCGGCTGCCTGGCCGTGTTGCCAGGCCCAGTCGGCGGCCGCGCGCTCGTTGTCGCTGAAGGTCTGGGGAGCGCCGCTGGCCACCTGCAGAAGGCCGTCAGCATCGCGCTCGAGCACACACACGTCGATTCCCTGGGAGCCGCCCAGGTACTGGCCCGCCGCGTTGAACACCGCCTGGCGATCGGTGGCCACGGTCAGCCGGCGCGACAGGTCGAGCAGTTGTCGGGTCTCGGCTTGAGTATCGCGCAGCGCTTGCAACTGACGGCGCTGACGGGCCGCCAGGTTGCCGGTCAGGGCGGCCATGAGCAGGAAGAACACCAGGGTCAGCACGTCCTCTTCGCGCTGGATGCTCAGGGAAAAGCTCGGCGGGATGAACAGGAAGTCATAGCTCAGGAACGACAGCGCCGCGCAGGCCAGCGCC
Organism: Pseudomonas boreofloridensis; assembly: GCF_030580795.1. Lineage (NCBI taxonomy): Bacteria > Pseudomonadati > Pseudomonadota > Gammaproteobacteria > Pseudomonadales > Pseudomonadaceae > Pseudomonas > Pseudomonas boreofloridensis. The sequence continues at coordinate 237,246 of NZ_JAUQOQ010000001.1, forward strand.
GGGCCCAGGCTGCTGCGCACCGCCACCAGCAGCACGGCGGCGAGAAACACCAGCGAGATGTTCGGCAGCGCCAGCACGCTCGACACACCCCAGGCCAGCGCCGACGCCAGTCCGGTGGCCAGCAGGGCCAGCAGGTAATGCCGCCAGTGCCAGATCCGTTTGACCGCAGCGCGCGTCGGCGGCGGCAGATCGTCGCGGTCAAGCACGTTGATCTCCAGGCCCCGGCTGTCACGCAGCAGCCGCACTGCCACGCCGGCACCGAACACACGGCGGCGCAAGCGATCCTGGGACTGGCCGACCAGCACCAGACTGGCCCGGCGCTCCAGCGCATGCTGGACCAAAGTGCGCGCCACCTCGCCGGCACGCAGCACCACCACTTCGCCGCCCAGGCGTTCGGCCAGTTGCTGCGCCGCTTGCAGGCGCTGGCGCGCGCCCTCGTCCGGCAGCCGGCCATTGTCCACGTGCACCGCGCTCCACGGCAGGTGACGCCGCTGCGCCACGCGGCTGGCGTGACGCACCAGGCGTTCGGCCTGGGCGTCGCCATCGATCCCCACCAGCAGGCGCCCGCGCAACGCCGGCGCCTGCTCGCCCCGTTGCCGGTAGCCGTGGGCGAGGTCGGCATCAACCTGGGCGGCAGCGGTCTGCATGGCCAACTCGCGCAAGGCGGTGAGGTTGGTCTGGGAAAAGAAGGCATCGATGGCGGCGCGCGCCTGCTCGGGCACATAGACCTTGCCCTCGCGCAGACGCTCGAGCAGTTCCCGCGGCGGCAGGTCGATGAGCACCAGTTCGAAGGCTTCCTGCAGCACCCAGTCCGGCACGGTTTCACGCACCTGCACGCCGGTGATGTCGCGCACCTTGTCATTGAGACTTTCCAGATGCTGGACATTGACCGTGGTGTAGACGTCGATGCCGGCGGCGAGCAGTTCCTGCACGTCCTGCCAGCGCTTGGCGTGCCGGCTGCCGGGGGCATTGCTGTGCGCCAGTTCGTCGACCAGCGCCAAGGGCGGTGCAGCCTGCAACAGGGCGTCGAGGTCCATTTCTTCGAGGGTGACGCCACGGTACTCGCTGCGCAGCAAGGGCTGCTGAGGCAGGCCCCCGAGCAGCGCCTCGGTCTCGCTGCGGCCATGGGTTTCGACCACCGCCGCCAGTACCCTGACGCCCTGGCGCTGCTGGGCGTGAGCGGCCTGGAGCATGGCGTAGGTCTTGCCGACACCGGGCGCTGCACCGAGGAACACCTTGAGGCGGCCGCGACCTGCCCGGGGCAGGCCTGCCAGCAGGGCATCGGCGCGGGTGGAATTGCTCATCAGGGATCCTTATACGAAGCGGTCGATTCCAACGGGCCTGCTGCGCAGGTCTTCGCGGTCTTTACTTGGCGGGCACCGAGCCTTCCAGCGCCTGGTTCAAGGCCAGCACATTGACCACGGGTGGACCGACCAATGGCCGCAGAGTGGCCTCATCCACCAAGGCTTGCAAGCGCTCGACGGGCATGTTGCGCGCCGCCGCCACCCGCGGCACTTGATACGCGATCGCCTCGGGCGGCAGTTGCGGATCCAGGCCGCTGCCAGAGGTGGTCAGCAAGGCCTGGGGCACCGGCCCCAGTGCCGGTTGGTACAGGGCATCGGCCTCGGTTGTGACCCGCTCGGCCAACGCCGGGTTACTCGGCGCCAGGTTGCTGGCGCTGCTCGACACGGTGGCGAAGGCGCCCGCCGAAGGCCGCGAATGGAACCAGCCATCGCCCTCGAAGGCCTGGGCGATCAGCGCCGAGCCCCGGACCTGGCCGTGGGCGTCGCGCACCAGGCTACCGTTGGCCTGCTCGGGAAAGGCGACCTGGGCGATGCCGGTCACCGCCAGCGGATACAGCACGCCGGTGACCAAGGTCATCAGCAGGACCAGGCTCAGGGCTGGACGCAGATAGGTATTCATGGGGGTTCTCCTTCAAACCAGATGCAGGGCAGTCAGCAGCATGTCGATGAGCTTGATCCCGGCGAACGGCACCAGGATGCCGCCCACGCCGTAGATCAGCAGGTTGCGCCTCAGCAGTTGCGCCGCACTGGCGGCCTGGACACGCACCCCGCGCAGCGCCAGGGGAATGAGCACAACGATGATCAGCGCGTTGAACACGATGGCCGAAAGGATCGCGCTCTGCGGGCTGGTCAGGCCCATGAGGTTGAGCGCCCCGAGCTGCGGGTAGATCGAGGCGAACAGTGCCGGCAGGATGGCGAAATACTTGGCTACGTCGTTGGCGATTGAGAACGTGGTCAAGGCGCCACGGGTGACCAGCAGTTCCTTGCCGACCTGGACCACATCCAGCAGCTTGGTCGGGTCGCTGTCCAGGTCGACCATGTTGGCCGCTTCGCGCGCCGCCTGGGTGCCGTCGTTCATGGCCATGCCGACGTCTGCCTGGGCCAGGGCGGGGGCGTCGTTGGCGCCGTCACCGCACATGGCCACCAGACGACCGTCATGCTGCTCCTGGCGAATACGCGCCAGTTTCTTTTCCGGGGTGGCTTCGGCGAGCACGTCGTCGACGCCGGCCTCGGCAGCGATGGCCGCCGCAGTGAGTGGGTTGTCGCCGGTCACCATGACGGTGCGGATACCCAGCTTGCGCAGCTCGGCGAAACGCTCGCGGATACCGGGCTTGACCACGTCCTTGAGGTGGATCACGCCGAGCAGGCGTTTGTCCAGGCACACCAGCAGCGGCGTGCCTCCGCTCTGGGCGATGCGCTCCACCTCGCGGGCCAGCGGTGCCGGCATTTCCAGGCGCTGCAAGCCGACGAAGGCCAGCACTGCATCCACCGCACCCTTGCGATAATGGCGCTGCTCGAAATCGATGCCTGACAGCCGCGTTTCGGCGCTGAAGGCAATGGCGTCGTACTGCGCTGCTGGCGGCTCGACGAAGTCGTGCAACTGGCGCAGGTATTCGACGATCGATTTGCCCTCGGCCGTGTCGTCGGCCAGCGACGCCAGCAAGGCGCCCTGCCCCAACTCCTTCGCGGTAACGCCCGGTGCGGCGTGCAGGGCGCTGCAGCGACGGTTGCCGAAGGTGATGGTGCCGGTCTTGTCGAGCATCAGCGTGTGAACGTCACCGGCGGCCTCCACCGCGCGCCCGGAGCGGGCGATGACGTTCAGGCGCACCAGACGGTCCATACCGGCGATGCCGATGGCCGACAACAGGCCGCCGATGGTGGTGGGTATCAGCGTGACCAGCAAGGCCGCGAGGAAGATCAACGGCAGGCTGCCGCCGCTGAAGCGGGCGAACGGCTGCAGGGTGACCACCACGATCAGGAAGATCAGGGTCAGGCCAATCAGCAGGATGTCCAGGGCGATCTCGTTGGGCGTCTTCTGCCGCTTGGCGCCTTCGACCAGCGCGATCATCCGGTCCAGGGTGGATTCTCCGGGGTTGCTGCTGATGCGGATCAGCAGCCAGTCGGAGACCACACGGGTGTTGCCGGTCACCGCCGAGCGGTCGCCACCCGACTCACGGATCACGGGCGCCGATTCGCCCGTGATGGCCGCCTCGTTCACCGCTGCAATGCCTTCGAGCACCTCGCCGTCGCCGGGAATCAGCTCGCCGGCGACCACGCGCACCACATCGTCCTTGCGCAGATCGCCCGCCGCGACGATTTCGAAGCGGCCATCGGCCAGTCGGCGCTGGGCGGACAAGCCCTGACTGCCCGCCTTGAGGCTGTCGGCACGCGCCTTGCCACGGCCCTCGGCGAGGGCCTCGGCGAAATTGGCGAACAGCACGGTGAACCACAGCCAGACAGTGATCTGCACCGCAACGCCGGTGCTCACGCCATTGTTCGGCATCAGGCACAGCACGGTAGTGAGCAGCGCGGTCAGGGCCACCACCAGCATGACCGGCGAGCGCCGCAGTTGGCGTGGGTCGAGCTTGACGAACGCCTGCACCAGGGCCGGTCGCCAGAGCGCGGCGAAACGGGTCTGGTCGGCAGCGCGGGCAGCGTTCATTTCAGGTAACGGCATATTCATGTGTGGGTCCTCAGAAGCCCAGGCTCAACTGTTCGGCGATCGGCCCCAGGGCCAGGGTCGGCAGGAAGGTCAGGCCACCGACCAGGACGATGGTCATCAACAGCAGGCCGGCGAACAGCGGTCCGTGGGTGGGGAAGCTGTTCTGGCCCTGCGGTGCGGGCGTCTTGGCCGCCAGGCTACCGGCCAGGGCCAGGATCGGCAGGATGTAGCCGAGGCGGCCGATGAGCATGGCCAGGCCGATCATCAGGTTGTGGAACACGGTGTTGGCGCCGAAGCCGCCAAAGGCCGAGCCATTGTTGGCGGTGGCCGAGGTGTAGGCGTACAGCAGTTGGCTGAAGCCGTGCGGCCCCGGGTTGCTGACCGCCGCGGCAGGCCCCGGCAGGCTGGCGGCGATGGCGCCGAGCACCAGCACCCCGAGCGGCATCACCAGCAGGGTCGCCACCAGCAGTTGCACTTCACGGGCCTGTAGCTTCTTGCCCAGGTACTCAGGGGTGCGGCCAATCATCAGGCCGGCCAGGAACACGGCGATCAGTACGAACAGCAGCATGCCGTAGAGACCCGCGCCGACGCCGCCGAAGATCACCTCGCCGACCATCATGTTGACCATCGCGACCATGCCGGTCAGCGGGTTGAGGCTGTCGTGCATGGCGTTGACCGAGCCGTTGGAGGCGGCGGTGGTGGTCACCGTCCACAGCACCGTGCCGGTGATGCCGAAGCGGCTTTCCTTGCCTTCCAGCGGCGCACTCTGTTGCACCTGCGCGCTGTCCAGGGTCGGGTTGGGCTGATGCTCGGCCCATAGCCCCACGGCGCCACCGACGAGGAACAGGGTGAGCATGCACGCCAGGATCGCCCGGCTCTGGCGCAGATCCTTCACGTAATGGCCAAAGGTGAACACCAGCGCCACCGGGATCAGGATGATCGCCGCCACCTCGAACAGGTTGCTCCAGGCCGTGGGGTTCTCGAACGGGTGCGCGGAGTTGACGCCGAAGAAGCCACCGCCGTTGGTGCCCAGTTGCTTGATCGCGATCTGGCTGGCAGCCGGGCCCAACGGGATCGTCTGGTCGGCACCTTGCAGGGTCACGGCGTGGGCATAGTCGGCAAAGGTCTGCGGCACGCCCTGCCACACCAGCAGCAGCGCCAGCAGCACGCACAGCGGCAGCAGGCCGTAGAGGGTGGCACGGGTCATGTCGACCCAGAAGTTGCCCAGTTGGTGAGTGCTACGGCGCGCGATGCCACGGCACAGGGCGACCAACACTGCCAGCCCCGTGGCAGCGCTGACGAAGTTCTGCACGGTCAGGCCGATCATCTGGCTCAGGTAGCTGACCGAGGCCTCGCCACTGTAGGCCTGCCAGTTGGTATTGGTCATGAAGCTGACGGCGGTATTGAACGCCAGCGACCATTCCTGGCCAGGCAGGTGCTGCGGGTTGAGCGGCAGCGAACCCTGAAGCAGCAGGACGGCGAACAACAACAGGAAACCGATCAGGTTGAACGTCAACAAGGCCAGGCTGTACTGCTTCCAGTTGTGCTCCTGGTCGGCGCGTACGCCGGCCAGCCGGTAGCCGCCGCGCTCCAGTGGCCCGAGCACCGGCGACAACCAGGTGCGCTGTCCCTCCATCACCTTGTAGTAGAAGCGCCCGAGCCAGGGTGCTGGCAACAGCACCAGGGCGAAAAACGCCAGCAGCAATGCGAAGTCGTAACTGTGCATGGCTGCTCCTCAACTGCGATCGGCGCGCAACAGCGCAACCAGCAGGTACACGGATAACGCCATTGCCAGCAGCAGCGACAGGCCGTCGAGCATGTTCATCGATGAATCTCCCCAGGATGCGGCGTTGACCGCTATGGGGAAATTGTCGAAGGCATGGGCGTAAAGGGACGAGATCGAGCCTTGGCTCAGGGCATAAAGAATGCGTAAAGATCAGGCCCTGCATGGGCAGGGCCTGTGTGGCCGATTACGGCTGCGGGCTGGGCGGCACGGCGTTGCGGCTCCAGTCCAGCAACAGTCCAGCAACAGGCTGTAGCCCACCGCCAGCAACGTGGGGCCGATGAACAAGCCGATGAAGCCGAAGGCGATCAGCCCGCCGAACACGCCGAGCAGCACGATCACCAGCGGCAAGTCGCCGCCACGGCTGATGAGGTAGGGCTTGAGCACGTTGTCCACGCCGCTGATGACGAAGGTGCCCCAGATACCGAGGAATACCGCCATCCCGTATTCGCCCTTCCACACCAGCCAGGCGGTGGCGGGGATCCAGGCCAGCGGCGGCCCCATGGGAATCAGGCTGAGCATGAACGTCACCAGGCCCAGCACGATCGCCCCGGGTATTCCGGCAATGAGGAAGCCGATGAGCGCCAGCAGTGCCTGCGCGGCCGCGGTGCCGATCACGCCGTTGACCACCCGCTGCACGGTGCCGGCCACCAGCAGGATGTAGTAGTCGGCGCGTTCGCCCACCAACCGCTGCAGCAGACGCAGCACGAACGCCGCCAGGCGCGGGCCGTCGCGGTAGAAGAAGAACACGAACACCAGGCTCAGGGTGAGCTCCAGCACGCCGCCGCCGATCTGCGCACTGCGCGCCAGCAACCAGTTGCCGACCTGACCGAAGTACGGCTTGGCCGACGCCAGCAACGCCGCGCCCTGCTGGTCCAGGGACTGCCACCAGGCGACCAGACGCTCACCGACGAAGGGAATGCCAGCCACCCAGTCGGGCGCATCCGGCAGGCCGTCGACCTGGATGTCACGCACGAACAACGTGGCATCGCGCACATGGTCGGCCAGGTTGAAACCCAGCCACACCAGCGGCAAGGCCACCAGCAGAATCCATATGCTCGTAAGGATGCTCGCCGCCAGGGTTTCACGGCCACCCAGCCAGCGGGTGAGCAGGCGCATCAGCGGCCAACTGGCGAAGGCCAGGATCGCGCCCCACAGCAGCGCCGAGATGAACGGCGCCATCACCCACAATGCGGCGCCCAAGAGCGCCAGCAGGAGGATCTGTACCAACAGACGGTCAGTGTTGGCCATGGGGGCTCTCGTTCAACGAATCAGTTCCAGATGCACACCCTCGGTAGGCGCGTTGCCCACCTCCAGACGCGCGTTGCGCACGCCGGCCTTGACCAGTTGCTCGCGCCAGGCCTCGGCCTGTTCGCCGCTGAGGCTGGCGCGCAGGGTACTGTCCAGATTCAGGCTTCGAGCCAGCAATGACACCCAGGCCGGGCGCGGCGCGGCCAGATCGGGGTAGTCGAGCTTGCCAGTGTCGCGCATTTCGCGCAGTACGGTGGCCGGGGTCGGCAGCACCTCGCCCAACGGGCTGTCGGCGACGAATTCCTCGACATGCAGATAGGCACGGCGGTTGCCACGGGTCACGCTGTACAGGGCGACCAGGGTATCGGCCTGCTCGGCCGAGCGGCGCAGCAGGATGAATGCCTGCTGCTCGTCGCCACCGTTGAGACGGGCGCTGCCAAATACGTCGTTGGCCCAGATGCTGGCCTCACCACAGTCGCGGCCCTGGCACCAGAACAGCGGATAACCACCCTCGCGCTGCAGGGCTTCGCGAGCGCTGGTGAAGGCCTCCCGTGCAGTGCGCTCCACAGGCAGTTCATAGGTGACCGAACTGACCTGACCGCGACTTTCCACCTTGCCCTCCACGCGCAACCGGCCGCTGATCTTGCGCACCGGTCCCATGGGGTAGACCCGTTCCTGTTCCACGGCAGGGCGCTGGTCGACCACCCTGGCGTCGGTCGGCACCGGCAGGCTGCCAGCCCAGAGCAAGGGGCTGGTGAGTGTGAGGCAGACGGCGATGGCGCCGCGCAGAATCGACGGCGGGGTCATCGGCCGTCCTTGCGGCGAAGGCCGCTGTGAAGTGCCTGGATATCTGGCATGTGCATGGTTGTCTCCCTGTTCAACCCGCCAAGCCTCGGCACTTGTCCGATGCAAGTCAAGCAAAGCCAAAGAAGCGATTGAAACAGTCTGCAACAAGGCTTGCGCCGTGTTCATCGTTCAGGTGCAGATGGTGTCCGCCGGGCAACACCACCTGCTCGAAGGGTAGCTGCTCCAGCAGCGTTGTGTGCCGAGCCAGCAAGCCTTGCTCGGCGACCACCAGGCAACTCGGACAGTGGATGCGCTGGGTGAACGCCATGGCCTGGGCCTCGCTCAGGCGCACCGGCGAGGGCAGCGTCAGACGGCTGTCGCTGCGCCAGCTGTAGCCGCCAGGCACCGGCATCAGCCCCCGCTCGGCCAGCAGCTCGGCCGCTTCGCAACTGACCGCCACCATGCCTTTCATGCGCGCCTGAACGCCTTGCTCGATGGTTGGATACACAGACTTGCGCTTGCCATCCGAACGCAGTTGGGCCTGCAGCGCCATTCCTAGGCGCTCAGCGGCCTCCTGCTCGCCAGCGGTCGGCGGGATCACGCCGTCGATCAGTGCCAGATGACTGATGCGCTCCGGCAGTGCACCCGCGAGCTGGACGCTGATGACCGCCCCCAGCGAATGGCCAAGCAAGCCAAACCGCGCCCAGCCCATCTGCTCGGCGACGCGCAGGACATCGTGCACATAGTCGGCCAGGTGATAACCCGCGCCCACCGGCCGGTGCTGGGAATAGCCATGCCCGGCCAGGTCGAGCGCGACGATGCGCAGCCCCAGCAGGCGTGGTGCGAGACGGGCGAAGCTGTTGGCGTTGTCGAGCCAGCCGTGCAGGGCGATGACGGGCAGGCCATCGACAGGACCGAAAACATGCGCGGCCAACTCGATATGGCCCAGGTTGAGGCGGATTTCCTCGACACGTGCGCTCATGCCCAGCTCCCGTGTTCAACCTGGCCGAGGATATCGAGCAACTGCTGCACTGCTGGGCCGCCTACCGTTAAAGCGGCGAGTGGTTTGCCACTGGCGCGTGAAGAAACATCGTGGGTGCGAGCGAAGAACAGGAGCTGGGACATGGACGCCGGATCCTAAGCAGATTTCGGCCATTGTCGACAAGCTGCCAACGCATCACAACATTCGGATAGGTCATCGCCTAAGGCGATCAGGTCAGGTGCCGCCGTGCAGACGGCCCAGGGCGCGCTGCAGACAGGCCTTGATGTAGGTCAGTTGGCTGTCGAGCGCTTCGCAGGCCCGCTGCAGGTCGGCTGGACTCAACTCGGCCCGCGCCAGCGCCAGGCAACTGGTCTGCACCCCACTTGATACTTGCATGCACGACGCCTGAAGCCTTTGCAGCTCCTGTGCGGCATGCCTGGAAGCCGCCGAGACTTGGCCGCTTTCGAGCTTGCCCAGCACATGGTAAAGACGCGCCTCGGCGGCTTCGCGCAGCAGGCTGTGCTCGGCAAAATCCAATGCCACCCCGGCATCGAGCTTGCCAATCGTCGGCTGTAGATCCAGAGACCGCATCAACTCCCGTTGCAGACCACTCATAGACGAAACTCCCTGATATCAGCCATGACTGTCACAGACGCTAGCAAGCGAACCTCGCGGCTCACAACTGACAGAAATGCCAGTTGCCACAAGCGGGTCAATCCGGGTGGTCGAGTGCCTGCAAGGTCATCAGGCCTGCGAGCGGCCAGTCACCCTCCAACTGCGCCAGGGAAGCCGTACTCATCGGCGCAGGGGACTGCGCATGACCCTGTTCCAGCAGACTCACCAAGCTACCCACCAAAGGTTGGTGACTGACCAGCAACACCTGTTCCAACCCCAACCGCTCGATTTCGCCGATGACCTGCGCCGCATCGCTTTCAGGTGTCAGCCAAGGCACGGTGCGCACTGGCTCGGTGAAACCGAGGGTGTCGTGCACCAGCGCGGCGGTCTGCTGGGCCCGTACGTAGGGGCTGGCAATGATCGCTTGCAGGGGCTGTCCCAACAGGCGCGCAGCACTGCGCAACACCTGCTCGCGACCATGGGCGGTGAGCCTGCGTTCGGCATCGGTGTTGGCCCGCGGCTCGGCCTCGCCGTGGCGCAGGATCCACAGCTTCACAGCTTCGGCTCTTCGTCACGCACCGGATGCGGCGCCGGGGGCACCGCATGCGGGGCTTCGCCCTCAGGCGCGCGCGGTGCCGGCCAGTCGGCGAAAGGCCAAGGTTTCTGTTCGGTGTGGAAGCTGCCGAAGCGACCGATTTGCGCCAGGAACTGGCTGAGACTGTCGCCGAAGTTCATCAGGCTGGCGCTGGGTGCGCCGTAGACCAGGCGATAGATCAGTTGCACCAACACCAGGCCGCCGAGCAGCAGTTCGGCCAGTTGCCAGACCACCAGAAAAACCAGCATCCACACGATCCGCAGGATGATCGACTCGCGCTGGGCGTGTTCGGGGGTATCGTTCATGTCTCGCTCCTTGCTCGTGCGGCTCAGTTGAAACCACTGGTGGAAATGAAATCGACGTCGGTCTTGGGTTCGGCGCGCATCAGGTGTTCGATCACCTGGGCCAGGGTGCGGCCTTCGAACAGGATCGCGTGCAGCCCGGCGACCAGCGGCATGTACACCTGCACCTGCTGGGCCTTGGCCTTGAGCACCTTGAGCGTGTTGACCCCCTCGGCCACTTCGCCCAGGCGGCTGACCGCTTCCTCCAGGCTCAGCCCCTGCCCCAGGGCATAGCCGACCTGATAATTGCGGCTCTTGGGTGACGAGCAGGTGACGATAAGGTCGCCAACCCCCGCCAGACCGAGGAAGGTCATGGGATTGGCGCCCTGACTGACGGCAAAGCGCGTCATCTCGGCCAGTGCGCGGGTGATGAGCATGCTCTTGGTGTTCTCGCCCATGTCCAGGGCCACCGCCATGCCAGCGATGATTGCGTAGACGTTCTTCAGCGCGCCGCCGAGCTCGACGCCGAAGCGGTCGGCGCTGGCGTAGACACGGAAGGTGCGCCCGTGCAGCACGGCCTGGACCTGCTCGCAGAGCGCTTCGTCCTCGCTGGCGACCACGGTGGCGGTCAGCGCATGTTCGGCGATTTCACGCGCCAGGTTAGGACCGGACAGCACACCGATCCGCGCCTGGGGCGCGATATCTTCGATGATCTGGCTCATCAGCTTGAACGTCTGCGGCTCGATGCCCTTGGTCAGGCTGATGAGGCCCTTACCGCTAACCGTCTCGGCATGCGGCGCCAGCACGCTGCGCAGGGCACTGGACGGCAGCGCGACGAAAATCAGTTCGCTACCCTGCAGCGTGGCCAGCAGGTCGTTGACCGGCTCGACCCGCTCATGCAGGCGGATACCTTTGAGATACCGTGGATTCTCGCGGTTGACGCGCATGGCCTCGGCCTGTTCCGGATCGCGCATCCATTGACGCACCGGGTTGCCATTCTCCGCCAGCAGATTCGCCACGGCAGTGCCGAAGCTTCCACCTCCCAGCACTGCAACAGGTCGCTGTTCAGTCATATTCAATCCGTCAAAGCCAATAAGTTGAGGGCGACGGCGCATTATAAGGGCAAGCTGCACGCTTCAAGCGACACACGGCAAGAAAAGGCCGTGCCCTTCTCACACGCCGCTCGGCGCTTATAGCTTGCCTCTCGACGGCTCGGTTACCATGCGCGGCTCATGTCTGACACAAGGCCGTCACGTGTTCCCTGGCACGCCCCCTGCCCGCCGCTTGCTGTTGCTCACTGCCCTGCTGGGCGGCCCGGCCGTGGCCGACGATCTGTTCATCGACACCGACCTGCCGCAGGTTCTGACCGCCACGCGGCTCAAACAATCCCCGGCGGCGGTGCCCGGCAGCATGACCGTGCTCGACAGCGCGCTGATCCACGCCAGCGGCGCACGTGACGTACCCGAGCTGCTGCGCCTGGTACCGGGGATGATGATCGGCTACGGCGCCGGCAACCAGCCGACCGTCAACTATCACGGCAGCAACGTCAACGATGCTCGGCGCATGCAGGTGCTGATCGATGGCCGCTCGGTGTACCGGGCGGGCCTGGCCACGGTGGACTGGAGCGACATTCCCCTGGCCATCGAAGACATCGAGCGCATCGAAGTGTTTCGCGGCCCCAATACCGTCAGCTACGGCGCCAACGCGCTGATGGCGGTGGTCAACATCCTCACCCGACGCCCTGCCGACAGCCATGGCACGCGCCTGAAGATCACCCGCGGCCAGGACGGCATCAATGACTTCTATGCCAGCCAAGGCCTGGGCTGGGACGGCGGCGACCTGCGCCTGTCGATGTCCGGCCTGCAGGACGATGGCTTCGACAAGAACCAGTACGGTCAGGACTACCGCGACAGCCGGCGCCTGACCCGCTTCAACCTCAGCGTCAGTCACAGCCTGGCCCCGGATCAGACGCTGGACTGGCAACTGGCGGCCAAGGAAGGCAGCAACCAACGGCCGTATACCTACAAACCGGTGTTCCCCTTCGTCACCGGGCGCGGCGACAACCCCGACCTGGACGCCAAGGACTACGCCGGCTCGCTGCGCTGGAGCATCGACTTCAATCCCGAGCACAGCCTTTATGTGCAGGGCTCGGCGCAGCAGTTCGACCGTCAGCAGGTCTGGCGTGCCTGCGACGCGACATTGGCCTTCAGCCCCGAACTGACCCGCCTGTGGCAGCTCGACCCGAATTACGCCGAACGCGTGGCACGCAACGCCAACAACCCGCCGAACAGCCGCGATCCGGTTCTGCAGGGCCTGCGCAACCAGATCAAGAGCCAATGGGACAACGGTGGCAGCCGGGAAGTGTGCGGCGACGTCGACCAGAGCACCCGCGAGACCCGTTATGACCTGGAAATTCAGGACACCCTGAGCCTGACCGACAGCCTGCGCCTGCTCAGCGGCCTCAACTACCGTTATGATCGCGCCGACTCGCAGACCTACTTCAACGGTCGGCTCGACGACCGCACCTGGCGCTTGTTTGGCCAGCTCGAATGGCGCGCTGACGAGCACTGGATCCTGCAAGGCGGCGCGATGTTCGAAAACAGCCAGCTCTCCGGCACGTCCCTGACCCCGCGCGTGGCGGTGAACTACCTGATCACTCCGCGTCAGGGGCTGCGCGCAGTGTACTCCGAGGCCGTGCGCTCGCCGGACATGTTCGAGAATAACGTCAACTGGAGCTACACGGTCCGAAACCTCACGCCCAACGTGCTCGGCCTGCGCGACGGTGAGTACTTCGTCAAGACCCGCGGTCCCGGCAACCTCGACCAGGAGCGCATGCGCTCGCGCGAACTGGGCTACAACGGTTTCTTTTCCGACCTTGACCTGAACCTGGACGTGAAGCTGTTCTACGACGAGATCACCGGCATGATCAGCGAACCGTTGAAGAACAATCAGTACATCGCCAGCAATGCCAACAGGGCACGCTTCAGCGGCAGCGAAACACAGTTGGACTGGCGCCTGAGCCCGCGTGACCGCCTGCGCGTGAGCTATGCCTACGTCGATGCCTGGGCGAGCAACCCCGACGACCGCCGCCTCAGCGCACACAACAGCGGTTCGGTCGGCTGGTTGCGCGACTGGGGGTCGGGTTGGTCGAGCGCGCTGTTCTACTACGGGGACGATGCCCTCAATCAATACCGCTACGAGCGTGTCGATCTGCGGGTGGCCAAGCGCATGCGAATTTATGGCAGTTCGGTCGAGTTGGCTGCACTGTGGCAGCAACGCTTGGACGACCAGCCCACGACCGTGGAGCAGAACCGCTATGACAGCCGCCATCGCCTGAGCGTCAGTGCGGAGTTGGAGTTCTGATGCTGCGCCTGCTACGGATGCTGGCGCTGTGTCTGTGGCCCATGGGCACGCTGTGCGCCCATGAAATCCTGCTGGTCGGTGGCGATGACACCGCCGGGGTCAGCAGCTTCGTCAGCGCGCTGCAAGCCAGACGCCCCCTCGACCAGGTGCGCTTCCAGACTGTCACGCAGTTGCCCTCGCCCGGCCGACTCGATGTCCAGACGCGCCTGATCCTGCTGGATGAGGCCGCACTCGACTGGCGCCTGCGCGAGCCATCCGGCCCCCTCTCGCTGGCGCTGCGGATCAGCCGGGTTCAGGCGCAACTGCGCCTGGGAAAGTCGCGCCCCGAGTACCTCAGCCTGCTGTGGAGCGATCCGCCACTGGCACGGCAACTGCGCCTGACGCGCTATCTGCTGCCGCAGGCACGACGTATCGGCGTGCTGTATGGACCTGACAGCCGCTTCCTCATCGACGAGTTGCATCAGGCAGCCAATCACATGGGCCTGGAGATCGTCGCCCAGGACTGGGCCGATCTGCGCGACAGTCGCCCTCTGCAGCATGTCCTGGGCAACAGCGACGTGCTACTGGGCATCGACGATCCTCAGTTGTTCAATGCCAAGACCGTCAAGAACCTCTTGCTCAGCAGTTATGGGCGGCAGATGGCGTTGATCGGTCCCAACGCCGGCTTCGTCCGCGCCGGCGCCCTGGCCAGCACCTACAGCGACCAGGACGACTGGCTGGCGGTACTCGATCGCTTGCTCGACCAGCCGCCCTCGCGCTGGCCGCGCAGCCTCTATCCCGATCACTTCCGCGTCAGCGGCAATCAGCAGGTGGCCCGCGCCCTTGGGCTGGAGCGCATAGAGCCGAACGCAGCCGAGCTGGTCCTGGCCGAAGGAGAGTCGACACCATGAGCAAGCGCCTGAGCTGGGACATTCATGCCCGCACCCAGATCATCAGCCTGGGACCGGCGCTGCTGCTCACCTTGCTGCTGATCGGTTTCTTCACCTTCGTACGCTTGCAGGACCTGCGCCAGGAGCTGGACCACACGGGCCAACTGATTGCCAACCAACTGGCACCCGCCTGCGAATACGGGGTGATCTCGGGCAACAATGACGTGTTGGACAGCCTGATGCGCGCAACGCTGAGCATCCCGCACGTGCGTTTTCTGGAGGTGCAGGACAGCCGCAACCACATCCTGGTATACGTCGAGCAGTCCGGGGAAAGTGCCAATCGCGCCCAGCGAGTGGAAGTCTTCCAGGCCCCAATCCGCCTGCAACAGATCCGCCTGGACAACGACTTCCTGCAGCAGGGCAAGACCCCGCCGAGCATCGGCGACGACTATCTCGGTCGAGTGATCGTCGGCATGTCCGACGACGCGTTCAGCGAGCGCCAGCAGGAAATCGTGATCAAGGCCGGCATTCTTGCCCTGTTCGCGCTGGCGTTCACCTTCCTCCTGGCGCGGCGTCTGGCCAGGAGCCTGTCGATGCCGATCAGCGACATGGGCCATGCCGTGAAGGCTATCCAGCAGGGCCAGTTCAACGCGCCGTTGCCGGTGGTCGATGACAGCGAGCTCGGTCATCTGGCGCGGCACATCAACAACCTGGCCAACGCCCTGGATCAGGCCAGCCGCGAGCAACAGCAAACCATCACTGAGCTGATCCAGGCGCGCGAGGAAGCCGAGCGGGCCAACCGTGCCAAATCCGAGTTCCTGGCGATGATGAGCCATGAACTGCGCACTCCGATGAACGGGGTGCTGGGCATGTTGCAACTGCTGGAGACTACTCGGTTGACTCACGAGCAGGCCGAATACACGGCCGTGGCCAGCGAATCCACCGGCCACCTGCTGAAGGTGATCAACGACATCCTCGACTTCTCGCGCATCGAACGCGCGAGCCTGGAACTGGAACACATCGATTTCAATCTCGGCGAGCTGATCTCAAGTAGCGTGCAGTCGTTCCAGCACAGCGCCCAGCAGCGCAACCTGCAGTTACGCCTGCAACTGGCTACTGGTTTGGAACGTCTGCACGTGACAGGTGACCCGACACGTATCCGACAGATTCTGCTGAATCTGGTGGGCAACGCGCTGAAGTTCACCGAGTACGGCGAGGTGCAGGTCGACGCCCGCTGGCGCATGCTCGATCATCAGTTGCTGAGGCTGACCTGCACGGTCCGTGACACCGGCATCGGCATCGACAGCGAGCGGCTGGAGACGATGTTCGAGGCGTTCCAGCAGGCCGATAGTTCTATTTCAAGACGTTACGGCGGTACTGGCCTGGGCCTGTCGATTGCGCGCACCCTGGCCGAACGCATGGGCGGCACGCTACGTGGTGAGAGCAGCATAGGCAGCGGCTCGACCTTCACCTTGGAGATTCCGCTGGTACGCTCTAAACAGCGTGCTGAGCAGCTACTGGAAAGCGAACACAGGGCCACTGCGCTCAGTGATGGCCAACCGATCCTGTTGGTAGAGGACAACCCGGTCAACCAGAGCGTCATCGAAGCCATGCTGCGCAGCCTGGGCTTCGAGGTGGACCTGGCGACGGACGGCGAGCAGGCCGTGACGCTGGCAACCGAAAAAAACTACGCCGCCATCTTGATGGATTGTCGCTTGCCGCATATGGACGGCTACCAAGCCACCCGCTGCATTCGTCTGCATCAGGCTGACGTGCCGATCATCGCCTTGACCGCCAACGCGCTGCCGGGTGATCGCGAGCGTTGCCTGGAGGCTGGAATGAACGATTACCTGAGCAAACCGTTCAAACGCGCCGACTTGCTGCGCACGCTGCAACGCTGGCTGCCGGACCGCACAGCGGCGACTGGCGATAAATGATAAAGTGCGGCAGTCTTAAAGACTGGACAGAGCCTGCAAGGGCCCGGAAAATAAACTTTCAGTGCACACCTGTACTTCTTTTGCCAGGTGCGCTGTGACTTTCACCCCAACGCAATAGTCTACCTGTAGGCTGCCGCCCTGGTATCTGTAGGATTTCAGGCTGGCCAGGAAGATTCATCCCCTGCCACAGGGGGTTATTGAGGAGCTCGCATGACCAAACAACACGCCTTTACTCGGGAAGACCTGCTGCGCTGCAGTCGCGGTGAGCTGTTCGGCCCAGGTAATGCGCAACTGCCCGCCCCGAACATGCTGATGGTCGATCGCATCACTCATATCAGCGAAGAAGGCGGCAAGTACGGCAAAGGTGAATTGGTCGCTGAGCTGGATATCACCCCGGACCTGTGGTTCTTCGCCTGCCATTTCGAAGGCGACCCGGTGATGCCAGGTTGCCTGGGCCTCGATGCCATGTGGCAGCTGGTCGGTTTCTTCCTCGGCTGGCAAGGCCTGCCGGGCCGCGGCCGCGCCCTGGGCTCGGGCGAAGTGAAGTTCTTTGGCCAGGTACTGCCGACGGCCAAGAAAGTCACCTACAACATTCAGATCAAGCGCGTCCTCAAAGGCAAGCTGAACATGGCCATCGCCGATGGCTCGGTCAGCGTCGACGGTCGCGAGATCTACACCGCCGAAGGCCTGCGGGTCGGCGTGTTCACCTCCACTGACAATTTCTAAGGGTTATTCGCATGCGCCGCGTCGTTATCACTGGTCTGGGCATCGTTTCGTGCCTGGGCAATGACAAAGCTACCGTCACCGAAAACCTGCGCAACAGCCGTCCGGGTATCCGTTACAACCCGGAATACAAGGAAATGGGACTGCGTAGCCAGGTTTCCGGCTCCATCGACCTGAATCTGGAAGAGCTGATCGATCGCAAGGTCTATCGCTTCGTCGGCCACGCCGCTGCCTATGCCTACCTGGCGATGCAGGACGCAATCAAGGACGCCGGCCTGACTGAAGAACAAGTGTCCAGCCCGCGTACTGGCCTGGTAGCCGGCTCCGGTGGCGCTTCGACCCTCAACCAGATGGAAGCGCTGGACACCTTGCGCGAAAAAGGCGTGAAGCGCGTAGGCCCCTACCGCGTTACCCGCACCATGGGCAGCACCGTTTCGGCGTGCCTGGCCACCCCGTTCAAGATCAAGGGTATCAACTACTCGATCTCTTCGGCCTGCGCCACCTCTGCACACTGCATCGGTACCGCGCTGGAGCAGATCCAGTGGGGCAAGCAGGACATCGTCTTCGCCGGTGGCGGCGAAGAAGAGCATTGGAGCCAGTCGTTCCTGTTCGACGCCATGGGCGCGCTGTCGACCAAGCGCAACGAAACGCCCGAGCAGGCTTCGCGCGCCTACGATGCCGACCGTGATGGCTTCGTCATCGCCGGCGGCGGCGGCATGGTGGTGGTCGAGGAGCTGGAACATGCCCTGGCCCGTGGCGCCAAGATCTATGCCGAGATCGTCGGTTACGGTGCTACTTCCGACGGCTACGACATGGTCGCGCCAAGCGGTGAAGGCGCCATCCGCTGCATGCAGCAGGCGCTGTCGACCGTCGATACACCGATCGACTACCTCAATACCCACGGCACCTCCACCCCGGTCGGCGACGTTGCCGAAATGAAGGGCGTGCGTGAAGTGTTCGGCGCCAAGGCACCGAAGATCAGCTCGACCAAGAGCCTGTCCGGTCACTCGCTGGGCGCAGCGGGTGTGCACGAGGCGATCTACTGCCTGCTGATGATGGAAAACAACTTCATCGCCGGCTCGGCCAACATCGACGAGCTGGACCCAGAGGTTGCCGATCTGCCAGTGCTGCGCAAGACTGAAGAGAACGCCAAGATCGATACGGTCATGAGCAACAGCTTCGGTTTCGGCGGCACCAATGCCACCCTGGTGCTCAAGCGCTGGACCGGCAAGTAAGACCGTCGCTACACCTGAAACGCCCCGACCTGGTCGGGGCGTTTTGCTTTCAGGGGATGCCGATCAACCGCGCAGACGCCGCAAACGACGCCGCTGGCGTGCGCACGTGTAGGCCAGGATCAGCACCACCGCCACCAGCACCACCGCCAGGCCAACCAACACTTGGCCATAGCGCGCCATCAGCGCCTGGAAGCCACTGACCTCACGCATGACCTGGAGGGTCGCCGGCCCATCGGCATGCACGATGCTGATGCCCCCTTGGGTGATCTGCGAGAAGTCCGCATCGAAGTACACCCATACGCGACATACGCCACCGGGCTCGATTGCAGGGATCTGAATAATGTTGGTGGCATTTTCGGGAATGCTGTCATCACCGGCATCATCGCGGACCTGCACCAAGCCCTTGGCCGGCAGACGGATCAACACCTTCTGTACAGGTTTGTCGCTGGTATTGCGCAAGGTGACGAACAGCCCAGTACGGTGATCGACCAACCCTGCCTCGAAGGGTTTGGCGAACAGTTGCATGTAGGGCGCTTGAGCCTGGCTGACCAGCGCCTCGACCTGGTCGCGATTCAGTGCGCCTTTAGCCACGGCTTCGACGCCGGCGAACAGTCGCTCGTACTTGAGCTGCTCTCGAGCCTGGCCGATGCGTTCGTTGAACTGACTGGGATAGGTCAGTGCCTCGTAGGCGACATAGGCTTTCAACCCACCCTCATCCTTGAACGAAACGTACAACGCGGCGACAGCGCCCGCCGCGACCAACAGACCCGCGAGGGCCTTTCCGACTTTTTCCCAACTCACCTTGGCGGTTCCTTGTAGCGCGGCACGCGCAGTTGAAGACCGGGGCCAAGCGTGCCAAGTAACGGCTGCCGAGGCAAGCGCTCAGCACGTGCCCACGCCGCTTTAAGTGCAAGCACCACAGCCCCGGCAATGACGCTCCAGGCTGACCGCCCTGCCCTTCAGACGAATCGTTCGACTCGAGCAGGCGTTCGACGCATCAGCACCTTGCCTGCACGGATCGAGACCAGCGCATGCCCCTGGCTGCGAACCATCTCGTAGTCGTCGGCGGCAGACAGCACCAGCAGGTTCGCCGGGCGCCCGACTGCGATGCCGTAGCGCTCGCCCAGATTCAAGGTACGCGCACTGTTGTCGGTGACCAGATCGAGCGCGCGCTGCAGATCCTCGTAGCCGAGCATATGGCAGATATGCAGACCCGCTTCGAGCACGCGCAGGATGTTGCCGTTACCCAGTGGATACCAGGGGTCGACGATCGAATCCTGGCCAAAACAGACGTTCAGCCCGGCACGGTCGAGCTCGGCCACCCGGGTCACACCGCGCCGCTTGGGAAAGCTGTCGAAACGTCCCTGCAAATGAATGCTTTCGGTGGGGCAGGATACGAAGTTGATGCCCGACATCTTCAACAGACGAAACAGCTTGTAGCAGTAGGCATTGTCATAGGAGCCCATGGCCACGGTATGGCTGGCAGTGACCCGAGCCCCCATGTCGCGCACACGGGCTTCTTCGGCCAGCACTTCAAGAAAGCGCGACTGCGCATCGTCGGTCTCGTCGCAATGAACATCCACCAGGCAGCCAGTGCGCTCGGCCAGGTCCATCAGGAACTTGACCGAGGACACGCCCTGATCGCGGGTGTTCTCGAAATGCGGAATACCACCCACCACATCGGCGCCCAGCGCCACCGCCTCGGTCATCAGGGCCCGCCCGTTGGCGTACGACTCGATGCCTTCCTGAGGAAACGCCACGATCTGCAAATCGATCAGATGACGCACCTCCTCGCGCACCTCGACCATGGCCTTGAGCGCCACCAAGGTCGGATCGGTGACGTCGACATGAGTGCGCACATGCTGGATGCCGTGATCCACCAGCGCGCCTATGGTCTTCTTGGCCCGCGCCTTGATGTCTTCGTGGGTAGTAATAGCCTTGCGCTCGGCCCAACATTCGATGCCTTCGAACAACGTGCCGCTCATGTTCCAGCGCGGCTCACCGGCTGTCAGGGTGGCATCGAGGTGGATATGCGGCTCGATGAAAGGCGGTATCACCAAGTTCTGTGCCGCGTCGATATCCTCGGCACTGCTCGGTTCAATCTTCGCCGGTTGGAGCTCGATGGCGGCAATGCGCTCGCCGCTCACCCGGACTGTGAACAGCCCGGTCTTGCCGCGCAGGCGGGCGTTGATGATGTTCATGGCGTTACTCCTGGCCTTGGCTATTACGCTCGCGCCAGAGCGACGGCGCGATAAAAGCATTCATGCGTGACGATCGCGCATGGAAGGTATTGACGATGACGAACGCAGGGGAGTCTAAGCAGCCCCGGGACAGGCCTAGCGTTTGGCTTGGACCGCAGGTTGTATTCGCGCTCTGAACTCAAGCAGAACGACATAACACAGTGCCGAGGCGCCGATTCCCACCAGCGGTGCGACCCACGGCGAGCTATAGGCCAACACCGCGCCCAGAGCATAAGCGAAAAGACCTGCGCGGTTGTAGCGCGGCAGCTTGACCGAAGCCAAGGTGGGATAGTGGCCGCGATAGCGGTACCAGAAATCGGCCATGATCACGCCACCGACCGGCGGAATGATCGAGCCTAGCAAAACCAGGAAAGGAATCAGCCACTCGTACATACCGCCTATGGCCAGCACAATGCCGACACCTGCGGCGAGCAGCGTAGCGGTGCGTCGTCGCTCACTGCGTGCCAGGTGGCAACTGGCGGCTGCCACGTTATAGAGGGTCGGGCCTTGGATGGTCCAGAGATTCAGGCACAGCATCACCACCGCAGCGAACGACAGCCCTTGCAGCATCATCACCTCGACGATATCAGCTTGCTGATAAACCATCGCGCACCAAGCCCCCGCGACCACCATCAAGCCGTTGCCTACGAGAAACGCCACCACGCTGGCGGCTACCGCAGCCCGTGCGTTGCGCGACAATCGGGTCCAGTTGGTGGCCTGTGTCGCGCCACTGGCGAAGGTGCCGAACACCATGGTCACGGCGGCCGGGAAGCTCATGCTCTCATGCGGCACCACGGCCAGCAGCCCTGAAAACCCGCCCGCATCGCGTGTAGCGATGACCATCGAGATCACCAGCAGCGCGAACATCAAAGGCACCGAGACGCGTGACAACCCTTCAAGCCCCTTGAAACCGATGATCGCAGTGACACTGAAGCCCAACCCGAACAGCACCATCAAGGCCGGAGTGAAGCCCTCTGCCAACCCCAGCAGCTTGACCAATACGATCGCCACCGTTGCCGTGCCCCAGGCGTACCAGCCCAGCTCTGCGAAACCGAGCAAGAAGTCGGAAAGGCGGCTGCCCGCCTCGCCGAAGCAGAAACGCCCCATCAATACGGTATTCAGGCCACTGCGCGAGGCGATGAACGCCAGGCTCGCGGCATAGGCGGCCAGCAGAATGTTGCCAATCGTCGCTATCCAGAGCATGTCGGCAAAGGTAAACGCCATGCCGAGCTTGCCCCCGGCGAACATGGTGCCGGTGAAGAACGTGAAGCTGAACAGGATCATGGCAATGGGAAGCAGGCCCTTGCGGGCTGCTGGAGGGGCTTCGGTCAGAGAAAATTCGCCGGATGAACTCATGATTGGAGTAGTCCAAGAGTGAGGATTCCAACAGGCAGAGCAAGATACGGGCCGGGCTGGGCTGGACTTGACAACGCGCGCGGGTGCTCAGGCGCAAGCCAGCTTCACTTGATGTGAACACTCCACACAGTGCATCGCTTTAGAAAATGAAGGCGTTTACGCCCTACTGTGAAGCGTGAATGCACGTTTGAAAGGCGGTCAATGGTCGCGCTCTGCACTGGCACCACCAAAGAGACGTTCAGCCTCCTGGTTCAGATCGATACCCTTTTCTTTGGCAATGCTGATCGTCATTGCCCATCGGGTCCTGTCTCGACGAAAGACGGCGTAGCGTTTGACCGCCTGCCGATGACGACCACTGTTTATCACCAGCATCGCCAACAATGGGAGCATCAGCGCTACCCCCAGGATGGCCATTCCGTGACCCGGGGCATGAAACGCGAGCGTGAGGGCCATGCACAGCACCAGTAACACCACATTGATCCACACACCCCAACTGCGCCCGCGTACGACGAGCATGAACGCGAGCCCCATGATCACGCCGCCAAAAACGGTCGCAAAGAATGCAACCTTGAGCACGTGCTCATGACCGCGCCATGGAACTGGAGTAGTGATGATCCACGTGACCGCCAGCGTTGCCATTACCAGTATGTGGGCGAGCAATATCACCCAGCCAAAACGACGAATGAAGACCCGCGTTTCGTTCGTATTCAGCATTTCGACATCACCTTGAGCCCTTGGATACTCGTCTGTGGCGCATTGTAGCGCGGTCACTGGCGGTGAAGCTTGCGGCGAGGGGATTGCCAAGTCAGGCCGATAGAACGACGCTGTCAGGCATCAGTGATTGCTTCAGGGCTTGGGGCCCTCTGGCGCTGACTGATCACCGCGCATTTGTGCCATCTGACCGTCGATCATGGCCTTGCTCATGCCGCTGAGGTAGAAGGTGGCGCGCATCAACACGGCGGCTTCACTGGGGTGATTGATGGCCCGACGGGTGAGCTCGGTCACGCAACCCATGATGGCGGAAATTTCCATGAGCGTGTCCTTGGCCGGCAGGCCAGGTATCGCCTGCACCCAGTCCATCCTCGGCTTGCGGCGCAAGCGGTCCATGGCGCTGATGACCTTGAGCTCAGGCCCCTTGGATGATTGATCGTCACTGCCCATATATCCTCCTGGAAATCGTCATGAAGTGCTTGCCACACTTCCTCGTCCTAGCTCAACCAGACTCACGCGAACCCGGCGTGCGCCTCTGCCCGTGGGCTGAGGCAGGATGGGGAAATGCAGCAAGCAGGCGAAGCCTAGAGGGCCCCTGGTCAAGGCACAACGGCTCAACACGGGGAAATAGCATCATGGGAAAAGCCCTACGCGACACTCGGAAGGTTCACCCGAATCGAAGTCGCCTCCTCAGTTGAAATGTCGCCCGAGACTATCCGATGGAACGTCCAAGCCCTTGAGACCTCCCACACTAACGCAGGCCAATAGCGCGCTGCCCACGAAGATCTGGAGGACCACTCGCATGTACAAGATCCTGATGGTGCTGACTTCCCACGACCAACTCGGCGATACCGGTCAGAAAACCGGCTTCTGGCTCGAGGAGTTCGCCGCGCCGTATTACGTGTTCGTCGATGCCGGCGCGGAGATCACCCTGGCTTCGCCCAAGGGCGGCCAGCCGCCGCTCGACCCGAAGAGCGACCAACCCGATGCCCAGACCGAAGCCACCGAACGCTTCCGAGGTGATACCCAGGCACAGATGGCGCTGGCCGACACCGTACCGCTGGGCGAGATCGATCCTTACGATTTCGACGCCGTGTTCTACCCGGGCGGCCACGGCCCACTCTGGGACCTGGCCCAGGACAAGGACTCAATCATCTTGCTGGAAGCGTTCTATGCGGCCAACAAACCCATTGCCGCGGTCTGCCACGCGCCCGGCGTACTGAAGCGGGTGAAGGCGCCCGACGGCACGTCGGTGATCGATGGCAAGCGCGTGACCGGCTTCACCAACAGTGAAGAACACGCCGTCGGCCTGACCGACGTGGTGCCATTCCTGGTAGAAGACATGCTCAAGGCCCAGGGTGGCGAGTATTCCAAGGCGGCCGACTGGGCCAGTTACGTGATCGAAGATGACCATCTGATCACCGGTCAGAATCCTGCCTCATCGCACGCCACGGCCGAGGCACTGCTCAAACGCCTGGCCAAAGAGCCGCACGCCTGATAAGCACAGGTGTTGCGTAGGCACGCACGGACCTGCGCAACACGGTTCATACGATAAGCGTGCTCATCGACGCTTTGGTAATAGTGCCAGGAAGTTGTCCCTCGCCACTTGGCGGGCCACGGCTTCGGGCAACGCATCCAGAAACACGTCGAAGCCATGCA
This sequence comes from Pseudomonas boreofloridensis, assembly GCF_030580795.1. Classification (NCBI taxonomy): domain Bacteria; kingdom Pseudomonadati; phylum Pseudomonadota; class Gammaproteobacteria; order Pseudomonadales; family Pseudomonadaceae; genus Pseudomonas; species Pseudomonas boreofloridensis. Next base: position 261,598 of record NZ_JAUQOQ010000001.1, read on the forward strand.
TCTGCTCGCCTACGCTGGCGAACCGGCCCACCACATCCGAACCCAACATGAATCGATCCGGGAAGCGCTCCACCAGCGCCAGCCAGGCCTTGCGGGGTTTTCCCTGCTCATCCAGCAGATAGGGCTGACGCATGCTCCAGGACAAATCGATGTAGAGGTTGGGGTAGGCTTCGAGCATGCGCTCGAGGGTGGGCAGAATGAAGTCCATCTGGGTCTGGTGACGATGGATCTCCAGACTGGTGCCAGCGTGGGCCCAAATGAATCGGGTATGCGGATGATCGCGCAGCGGCTCTTCGATCTCCGCCAGATACAGCGGGTTACGCTCGCGTTTAGAGGTGATGTTAGAGTGCACCATCACTGGCAGATCCCGCTCAGCAGCCAGGTGATAAATTCGCGCCATCGCCTCGTTGTTGGCCCGGGGCGTATCGCCGCTGGTCAGCGCCGTCAGGTCATCGTGGCGGGTGAACACCTCGCCGATGCCTTGCCAGAAATCGGGATACAGTTCGAGCATGCGCTCGACATGGCTGACCGCGTTCTTGTCCACCGGATTGATCCCGGAAAGAAACGGATGAAAGCGTTCGCGCTGTTCGGCGGGCAGTTTCTGCACCGCCGCCGCGACGTGAATGTCGGTGGCACTGAACCAGTACGCTTCGGCATCGTCGCCGGCGTAATAGCGAGGACGCTTGGGTTCGTCCTCGTGCCATTTCTTCGCCACCGGAATACCGGAGATCATCGCGTGATCGACCCCTGCTTGATCCATGGCCCGTAGCAAGGCGGGCATGCCTTCACTTTCCTGGAAGAAGTCGACGTAATGCAGGTGGGCATCGCTGTAGCGATAATCGCGAGCCTGCACCGTTGGGCACAGGCTGGCGGAAAACAGCAGGCAGGCCAGTGCTCTGGCGATCATGGGGCAACGTCCTGATGGCAATCGAAGCAGCGTAGACCACCGCCGCGGGCCGATCGTTCAGGACTGCCACTTCACGCCTTGAACACTTCCTCGAGCAGGTTGTGCATCGAGCGGAACGCACGCTCCGAGGTGCGTCGATCGTACTGCATCTTGCCCGGCACGTTGGCGGTAGGATCGGTGAAGGAATGCACCGCACCGCCATAGCTCAGCAGTTGCCAATCGACCTTGGCCGCGTTCATTTCGGCCTCGAATGCCGGCAGTTGTTCGGCGGGTACCAGCGGGTCGGAGGCGCCGTGCAGCACGAGTACCGAGCCCTTGATACGCGAAGCGTCTTCAGGCCTAGGCGTATCGAGGGTGCCATGGAAAGACACCGTCGCCTTGAGGTCCGCGCCACTGCGTGCCAACTCCAGTGCGCAGCACCCACCGAAGCAGAAACCGAACGCGCCCGCTTTACCAGGCGCCAGGAGCGCCTTGGACTGGCCGAGCAACTGCGCCAGGGCCTCATGCATACGTTTGCGCAACTCGTCGCGGTCATTCTTCAACGGCATCATCGCCGCCCCCGCCTCTTCAGCATTCGACGGACGCACGCCCTGCCCGTACAGGTCGGCGATCAAGACCACGTAGCCTTGTTCGGCCACTTCCTTGGCGACGCGCTCAGCCACTTCGCCGATACCCATCCAGTTCGGTGCCATCACCAACGCAGGCCGTGCGGCCGCCCCTGGCTCAAAGACCAGGCGGCTCTCATAGCTACGGCCGGACAGGTGATAGACCAGCGACTCGACGATTACCTTGCTCATCATGCATTCCTCAGGCTTGACCAAAAGAAAAGCCCGCCGAAGCGGGCTTTGCGGTGCGTCATCTCAAGCAGACAGCTCGACCAGCAGCTTGTTCAGGCGGCGCACATACGCTGCCGGATCCTTGAGGCTGTCGCCAGCGGCCAAGGCCGCCTGGTCGAACAGAATGTGCGACAGCTCCGAGAAGCGATCTTCGCTCTGTTCGTGATCGAGCTTTTCGATCAGCGGGTGAGTCGGGTTGAATTCGAAGATCGGCTTGGAGTCCGGCACCTTCTGACCGCTGGCTTCGAGGATCTGGCGCATCTGCAGACCCAAGTCCTGCTCGCCGATGGCCAGGATCGCCGGAGAATCGGTCAAGCGGTGCGATACGCGCACTTCGGCAACGCTGTCGCCCAACGCCGTTTTCAGGCGCTCGACAAGCCCCTCCTTGTCCTTGGCCACTTCTTCCTGGGCTTTCTTGTCCTCTTCGGAATCCAGCTTGCCCAGGTCCAGGTCGCCACGGGCGACATCGACGAAGCTCTTGCCATCGAACTCGGTGAGATAGCTCATCAGCCACTCATCGATACGGTCGGTGAGCAACAACACTTCGATGCCTTTCTTGCGGAAGACTTCCAGGTGCGGGCTGTTCTTGACCTGCGCGTAGGACTCGCCAGTGAGGTAGTAGACTTTGTCCTGTCCTTCCTTGGCGCGAGCCAGGTAGTCGGCCAGGCTGACGCTCTGCTCGCCGCTGTCGTCGTGCGTGGAGGCGAAGCGCAACAGACCCGCGATCTTTTCCTTGTTGGCGAAATCTTCGGCCGGACCTTCCTTGAGCACCTGGCCGAAATTCTTCCAGAAGCCCTTGTACTGTTCAGGTTCGTTCTTCGCCAACTTCTCCAGCATGTCCAGCACGCGCTTGGTCAGGGCCGACTTCATCGAATCGATGATCGGATCCTTCTGCAGGATTTCACGCGAGACGTTCAGCGACAGGTCGTTGGAGTCGACCACACCCTTGATGAAGCGCAGGTACAGCGGCAGGAACGATTCGGCCTGGTCCATGATGAACACGCGCTGCACGTACAGCTTCAAGCCGCGCGGTGCTTCGCGCTGGTACAGGTCGAACGGCGCACGTGCCGGCACGTACAGCAGCGAGTTGTACTCCAGCTTGCCTTCGACCTTGTTGTGACTCCAGGCCAGCGGGTTTTCGAAATCATGGCCGATGTGCTTGTAGAACTCCTGGTACTCCTCGTCCTTGATCTCGGTACGCGGGCGGGTCCACAGCGCGCTGGCGCGGTTGACGGTTTCCCACTCTTCAGCAGGCTGCTCTTCGCCTTCGGCTACGGCCGATTGCTCTTTTGGCAACTGGATCGGCAAGGCGATGTGGTCGGAATACTTCTTCACCACATTGCGCAGGCGCCAGCCGTCGGCGAACTCCTGCTCATCCTGCTTCAAGTGCAGGACGATGCGCGTGCCGCGCTGCGGCTTGTCGATGGTCGCGACTTCGAAGTCGCCCTCGCCCTTGGACGACCAATGCACGCCTTCGGCGGCAGCAGTGCCAGCACGGCGGCTGTAGACATCGACTTTGTCGGCAACGATGAACGCGGAATAGAAGCCCACGCCGAACTGGCCGATCAGGTGCGAGTCCTTCTTCTGATCACCGGTGAGGTTCTTCATGAAGTCGGCCGTGCCGGACTTGGCGATGGTACCCAGGTGGGTGATGACATCCGCGCGGCTCATGCCGATGCCATTGTCTTCCAGGGTGACCGTGCCGGCTTCCTTGTCGAAGCTCAGGCGAATCTTCAGATCGGCATCGCCCTCTAGCAACTCGGGCTTGGCCAGGGCTTCGAAACGCAGCTTGTCAGCAGCGTCGGAGGCGTTGGAGATCAATTCGCGCAGGAAGATCTCTTTGTTCGAATACAGCGAATGAATCATGAGGTGCAGCAGTTGCTTGACCTCGGTCTGGAAGCCCAGGGTTTCTTTTTGAGTCTCCACACTCATCGTCTTCACACTCCGATCTGTTGGTCATTGCGCCCCAGGCGTCGAGCCTGATGGGCGGATGTTCAGCAGATGGGGGCATGGCTGGCTATTTCAAGGGTGGCTGCGGCTGGATCTTGAAATGCGCCCGGGCCGTGGCGATGGGCGAGCCGCGCTCGCCCTGCCAGGCGGTGATCGACACATTGGTCACCCGCCGCCCCTGGCGCCACAGCTGGCATTGGGCGAAGGTGTCGCGGTAATGGCCGGCGCGCAGGTAATCGATGGAGAAGTCGATGATCTTCGGAATGCTCAGGCTGTCACTGAAGATCAACAGGTACAGGGCGGCTGAAAGCTCCATGAAACCCGCGATCACGCCGCCATGAATGGCCGGGAGCAGCGGGTTGCCGATGTTGTCGGGGTTGGCGGGCAGACGAAACAGCAGATCATCGCCCTCGCGCTGACATTCGATGCCGATCAGCCCGGCGTAGGGAATCAGTGCCAATAACGGCGCATAGTCGCCGCGTGCATGCGCCTCTGTCAGTTGCTGGCGTATCGGCGCAGGGATCATGCCTGCCCCTCGCCCATGCGCGCGGCAAAACTCAGGCCTCCGCGCGCCTCACCACCTAGACGCATGAAGGTGCCTACGACCTGACAGATCGGCTGCGCCGGGTCGTCCTGGTAAGCGCTACCTCGAGTGAAGATCACATCGCGGGTCACCCGGTAGCAGTGCGCATGACCGTAAAGGTCCAAACCTGGCTTGGCCGGGTGCATGTAGTCGATACGCAGATCCAGCGTCGGACAGACTTCGAATTTCGGCAGCACGCACAGCGTGGCCATGCCGCAGGTGGTGTCCAGCAACGTGGTGAGCGCCCCGCCGTGCACGGCGCCGGTCTGCGGATTGCCCACCAACCTGTCCGACCAAGGCAGCATCAAGGTCATACCCTGCGCGTCGGCATGCTGCACCCGCATCTGCAACTGTTGGCAATGCCGCAGCGCCGACAGGAATCGCTGCGACATTGCCATCAGCGTACTGAGCTCTGTAGGGGTTGGATTCATGACCAGAGCGCTCCATGTTGTACTGGCCCACAGGGCCTGGAAAAAGTCGAGGCGAGTGGCGTGTTTATATATCTGCACGCGGCATTGAACTTCTCACACACCGTCGAACTCGAAGGTTTCAACTCACTTATTCCACAAGGAGAAACATCCCATGCGTAAACCTTTCGCTTTTGCTCTGATGCTGGCCGCTGCCATGGGTCTGGCTGCATGCGACAAGTCCAGCGAAGATAAAGCTCAGGACGCACAGAAACATGCCGAGCAGGCCCAGGAAAAGATGGGCGAAGCCCAGGATAAAGTGAACGACGCCGCCAAGGAAAATGCCGAAGCTGCCAAAGATCAGGCTGAAGCGCAGCAGAAGGCCGTCGAGGAAGCTCAGCCGTCCAATCCGGCGCCGACCACCGCTCCTGCTGAACCTGCCAAGCAGTAATTCAAGCAGAACAAAAAACCCGACAATGTCGGGTTTTTTTATGGCCGCAACTTAATGGTGAAACGCTTCACTTGGGAAGTGCAAACTCTTGTTCTTGCCGAAACGACTACTGAACGCGCGCGTTTCGCGCCAGAGCAACTTCTCCACGTGCACCCCTCGCCTGGCGGCTGTCGCTTACTCTCCTAAAAAAACCCTGCAGTCTGACGATTGCAGGGTTATTGATGGGCACTTCACTCAGTGGCTGCGTAACGTATAGCCGTTACCACCGGCACCCTTCGATCTGTCAGGCCAAGGCTTCGCGTGGTTTGCCAAGAAGGCGGTCGCACGCCACGGCAACAACCAATGTCGCTACCGAAGGCACCAGCCAGGCCAGTCCCTGATCGCTCAGCGGCAGGTGTGCCAGGAAGTCAGGCAACATATGGGCGATGTCGCTGCCCTTGATCGCATCGACGATGCCGAAGATCAGCGAAACCAGCATCACCGGCGCGAGAATACGCGTCGGCGAATTCCACAGGTCGTTGACGAAGCTGAGCCCGACTACCACGATGCACGGCGGATAGATGGCAGTGAGCACCGGGATCGAGAACATGATCAGCTTGGTCAAGCCAAGATTGGACACCAGCAGCGAGAACCCGGCGAGAATCACCACCAACGCGCGATAGGACAGCGGCAGCATCTGGCTGAAATACTCGGCGCAGGCACAGGTCAGGCCTACGGCGGTGACCAGGCAGGCCAGCGCGATCAGCACGGCGAGGAAACCACTGCCCAGCGAGCCGAAGGTATGCTGAACATAGGCATGCAACACGGCAGCCCCATTGCTGGCGCCGGCAGCAATCTCGTGGCTACCCGCCCCCAACCGGAACAGACTCATATACACCAGGGCCAGGCCGACCCCAGCGATCAGCCCGGCGATGATGGCATAGCGGGTGATCAACTTCGGCGACTCGACACCACGCGAGCGAATGGCGTTGACGATGACAATGCCGAATACCAGAGCGCCCAAGGTGTCCATGGTCAGATAACCATCGGAGAAGCCTTTGGAAAACGCCGCGGCGGCATAGGCAGGTTGCGCTTCGCCGATACCGCCGGCTGGCAGCATGAAGGCTGCGATACCCAGTACCGCCAGGGCGATGATCTTCAGCGGTGCGAGGAAACGTCCGACAGTATCGAGCAGCTTGCCCGGATACATCGACACCGCCAGCACTACGATGAAATACACCAGGCTGTAAATGAACAGCGCCAGTGGGCTCTCGCCGGTCAGGGGTGCAACGCCTACCTCGAAGGAAACGGTCGCCGTGCGCGGCGTGGCGAACAACGGCCCCACCGACAGGTAGCAGACAGCAGCCAGCAGGCCACCACAGAACTTGCCGATCGGACTGCTCAGCGCATCCATGCCGCCGCCGACCTTGGCCAGCGCCACCACGGTGATGACCGGGAGGCCCACGGCCGTGACCAGAAAGCCCAGCGCCGCCATCCACACATGCGGCCCGGACTGCAGGCCGACGATAGGGGGGAAGATGATATTGCCCGCACCCACGAAAAGCGCGAACGTCATAAAGCCAAGTGCCAGGATATCCTGGCCTTTTAACACTTTCATTTAAGGAAGTACCACACTGCTGAAATCGGGGTTCGAGAGGGGATTTCCACATGGATGGCGGAAATGCTGCCCGGCCTGATGAGCCAGACCCGTTTAGCGTGTCGTTCCCTTTTGGGGTACGGGCACAGAGTGACGCGTAGGGTACAGAATTTGGCCAGCAAACGCACTGTAGCGGTGCAGCTTGTCCGATGTGCGTACATGTTTGTCGTTTAAGCGACCGATGACGTAGGGATTATTCCAGAGACGCGGAAAGCTTCTGTATGAAGGATCCTGTTAACCATGAGGAAAAATCCTAGAGCTGCAGGACAGAAACGACAAAGGCCACCCGAAGGTGGCCTCTGTGCGCGTGGGGGGTACAGCGAGTTGCTTACTTCTTGGCTTCCCAGCCAGTCAGCTCGGCCAGGGCCTTGCCGATGTCTGCCAGGGAACGCACGGTCTTGACACCAGCGTCCTGCAGGGCAGCGAACTTCTCGTCCGCAGTGCCTTTGCCGCCGGAGATGATGGCGCCAGCGTGGCCCATGCGCTTGCCTGCAGGCGCGGTAACGCCGGCGATGTAGGAAACGACCGGCTTGGTAACGTGAGCTTTGATGTAGGCAGCCGCTTCTTCTTCAGCCGAACCGCCGATCTCGCCGATCATGACGATCGCTTCGGTCTTCGGATCTTCCTGGAACAGCTTCAGGATGTCGATGAAGTTGGAGCCTGGGATCGGGTCGCCACCGATGCCGACGCAGGTCGACTGGCCAAAGCCGGCGTCGGTGGTCTGCTTGACCGCTTCATAGGTCAGGGTGCCGGAACGCGAAACGATACCGACCTTGCCTGGCAAGTGAATGTGGCCTGGCATGATGCCGATCTTGCACTCGCCCGGAGTGATGACGCCTGGGCAGTTAGGACCGATCAGGGTCACGCCCAATTCGTCGCACTTGACCTTGGCGTCCAGCATGTCGAGGGTCGGGATGCCTTCGGTGATGCAGACGATCAGCTTGATACCGCCGAAGGCCGCTTCGAGGATGGAGTCCTTGCAGAACGGAGCCGGAACGTAGATGACCGAAGCGTCAGCACCGGTGGCTTCCACGGCTTCCTTGACGGTGTTGAACACCGGCAGGCCCAGGTGGGTGGTGCCACCCTTGCCTGGAGTAACGCCGCCAACCATCTTGGTGCCGTAGGCGATGGCTTGCTCGGAGTGGAAAGTACCTTGCGAGCCGGTGAAGCCCTGGCAGATGACTTTGGTGTCTTTATTGATCAGGACGCTCATTACTTGCCCTCCGCAGCTTTGACAACTTGTTGAGCAGCGTCGGTCAGGCTGGTTGCCGCAATGATGTTCAAACCGCTTTCTGCCAGTACTTTAGCGCCCAGTTCGGCGTTGTTGCCTTCGAGGCGAACAACCACCGGCACTTTCACGCCGACTTCTTTGACTGCACCGATGATGCCTTCGGCGATCATGTCGCAGCGCACGATACCACCGAAGATGTTGACCAGAACGGCCGCGACATTGCTGTCGGACAGAATGATCTTGAACGCCTCGGTCACGCGCTCTTTGGTAGCACCACCGCCCACGTCGAGGAAGTTGGCCGGTTTGCCGCCATGCAGGTTGACGATATCCATGGTACCCATGGCCAGGCCAGCACCGTTGACCATGCAGCCGATGTTGCCTTCCAGCGCGACGTAGTTCAGTTCGAACTTGGCAGCGTGGGCTTCACGGGCGTCGTCTTGCGACGGATCGTGGAAAGTCTTCAGCTTGGGCTGACGGTACATGGCGTTGGCATCGATGTTGATCTTGGCATCGAGGCAGTGCAGGTCGCCGTCGGCCTTGATCACCAGCGGGTTCACTTCCAGCAAGGCCAGATCGTGATCCTTGAACAGCTTGGCCAGGCCTACGAAGATCTTGGCGAACTGCTGAACTTGCTTGCCTTCCAGACCCAGCTGGAACGCCAGCTCGCGACCCTGGAACGGCTGAGCGCCGACCAGCGGGTCGATGGTAGCCTTGAGGATCTTCTCGGGGGTGTCGTGGGCAACCTTCTCGATGTCCACGCCACCTTCAGTGGAGGCCATGAACACGATGCGGCGGCTCGAGCGATCCACTACAGCGCCCAGGTACAGCTCCTTGGCGATGTCAGTGCAGGACTCGACCAGGATCTTGGAGACTGGCTGACCGTTGGCATCGGTCTGGTAGGTCACCAGATTCTTGCCCAACCACTGCGCAGCGAACGCCTTGGCGTCTTCTTTGCTGCGAACCAGCTTGACGCCACCCGCTTTACCGCGACCACCGGCGTGAACCTGGGCTTTTACCACCCACTCGGAACCACCGATCTTGTCGCAGGCTTCTGCGGCTTGTTCAGGGGTATCGACCGCGAAACCCTTGGAAACTGGCAGGCCGTACTCAGCGAACAGCTGTTTACCCTGATACTCGTGAAGATTCATGCTTTTTACCGTCTTCGTTAGGTACTGCGCTTCGGCGCTGCGCTGTTTCCAGCGCCGCGCCACCTGTGACCGTTAACCCCGGATTGTTCCGGTGGCCCGGTCCGGCGGACATTCCGCGGTGGATCTTGCGCGCAAGACCCACGACGGGCAGCCCGCCGTGGTTTTTATAATTAACGCTTCTTACGGTTGGCCACGTGAATGGCGCCGCCATTCACAGCCAGCGCGGCTTCATGCAGCGCTTCGGACAGAGTCGGGTGGCTGAACACCATCATGCCCAGGTCTTCGGCACTGGTGCCGAATTCCATGGCGATAGCGCCCTGCTGAACCAGCTCGGCAGCCGATGGGCCGATCACGTGAACGCCCAGCACACGGTCGGTCTTGGCATCGGCGATGACCTTGACGAAACCACCGGTGTCGTTCGCCGCCATCGCACGGCCGCTGGCCGCGAACGGGAAGGTGCCCACGTTAACCTCAACGCCTTCGGCTTTCAATGCCTGCTCGGTCTTGCCGACCCATGCGATTTCCGGGTGGGTGTAGATCACCGACGGGATCAGGTCGTAGTTCATCTGGGCCTTGTGACCCTTGATGCGCTCGACGACCATGATGCCCTCTTCCGAGGCCTTGTGCGCCAGCATCAGGCCACGCACCACGTCGCCGATGGCATAGACGCCTGGGACGCTGGTGGCGCAGTAGTCGTCAACGTAGATGTAGCCGCGCTCGTCGATATTGACGCCGCTGTCGACGGCCAGCAGGTCAGTGGTCACAGGACGACGGCCCACGGCGACGATCAGCTTGTCGAAGGTGATCTTCTGCTCGCCTTCGGCGTTGGTGTAGGTGACTTCGACTTCTTCACCAGTGACTTTCGAACCGGTGACGCGTGCACCCAGCTTGATGTCCAGACCTTGCTTGGTCAGGGTCTTCTGGGCTTCCTTGGAAACCGCGGTGTCGGCGGCCATCAGGAAAGTGTCCAGAGCTTCCAGGACAGTCACTTCTGCGCCCAGGCGAGCCCAGACCGAACCCAGCTCCAGACCGATCACGCCGGCACCGATTACGCCCAGGCGTTTAGGCACGGCCTGGAATTCCAGCGCGCCGGTAGAGTCGACGATGACTTTCTGGTCGACTGGCGCCGGTGGGATGTCGATCGGGCGCGAGCCGGAAGCGAGAATCACGTTCTCAGCTTCGATGACTTCGCTGCTGCCATCAGCCTTGGTGACTTCGACTTTCTTGCCCGCCAGCAGCTTGCCGTGGCCCTGGATCGAGGTCACGCCATTGGCCTTGAACAAAGTGGCCACACCACCGGTCAGGTTCTTGACGATGCCGGCCTTACGGCCAATCATCGCGGCGACGTCCATCTTCACTTCACCCGTGGAGATACCGTGGACGTTGAAGCTTTCTTTAGCTTCTTTGTACTTCCAGGAGCTGTCGAGCAGCGCCTTGGAGGGAATGCAACCGACGTTCAGGCAGGTACCGCCCAGGGCCAGCTTGCCTTCGGCGTCGGTGTATTCCTCGATGCAGGCAGTCTTCAGACCGAGCTGGGCAGCCTTGATGGCAGCCACATAGCCGCCAGGACCCGCACCAATCACCACTACGTCGAATTTCTGGGTCATAAAAGATTCCTTTTTAGCTTCAAGCTTCAAGCTGCAAGCGGCTGGAACGGCAGGCTTCGTCATGAAGCCTGGCGCTTGCCGCTTGCAACTGTGCGATTAGATGTCCAGCAGCAGGCGGGACGGATCTTCCAGCAGGTTCTTGATGGTGACGAGGAAGGTTACGGCTTCCTTGCCATCGATCAGACGGTGGTCGTAGGACAGCGCCAGGTACATCATCGGGCGAATGACCACTTGGCCGTTGATCGCCATCGGACGCTGGATGATGTTGTGCATACCCAGGATCGCAGCCTGCGGCGGGTTGACGATCGGGGTCGACATCATCGAACCGAAGGTACCACCGTTGGTGATGGTGAAGGTACCGCCAGTCATCTCTTCGATGGACAGCTTGCCGTCACGGGCTTTCTTGCCGAAGGTGGCGATGCCGTTCTCGATCTCGGCCAGCGACATCGATTCGGCGTTACGCAGCACAGGCACCACCAGACCACGGTCGCTGGAAACGGCTACGCCGACGTCCGCGTAGCCATGGTAGACGATGTCGTTGCCGTCGATCGATGCGTTGACTGCCGGGAAGCGCTTGAGCGCCTCGGTGGCGGCCTTGACGAAGAACGACATGAAGCCCAGGCGCACGCCATTGTGGGTCTTCTCGAACAGGTCCTTGTACTTCGAACGCAGGGCCATGACTTCGGTCATGTCCACTTCGTTGAAGGTGGTCAGCATGGCCATGTTCGATTGCGCTTCGACCAGACGCTCGGCGATCTTGGCGCGCAGACGAGTCATCGGCACGCGCTTCTCGGTGCGATCGCCGGCAGCGACGACGACCGGGGCAGCGGCGGCAGCGGCAGGCTTGGCGGCCGGAGCAGCAGCAGGCGCGGACTTCTTGTTGGCGATGGCCGCGACCATGTCTTCCTTGGTCACACGACCGCCCTTGCCAGTGCCCTTCACAGAGGCCAGATCGATACCGTTCTCTTCGGCCAGCTTGCGTGCGGCAGGCGCGGCGACCGGGTCATCTTCGCCAGCGTCAGCGTCAGCGGCGGCAGCAGCCGGAGCAGCAGCGGCGGCGGCAGGTGCAGCGGCAGCTGCGCCACCCTCAACGATCGAACCCAGTACTTCGTCGGACAGGACGGTGTCGCCCTCACCCTTGACGATGTCGCCCAGTACGCCGTCGGCGGTGGCCAGCACTTCCAGGACGACCTTGTCGGTCTCGATGTCGACGATCAGCTCGTCACGCTTGACGGCTTCGCCCGGCTTCTTGTGCCAGGTGGCAACGGTGCCGTCGGCAACCGATTCCGGGAAGGTTGGGGCTTTGATCTCGATAGCCATTATCAGTGTTTCCTTAAATTCGGTTTCAGGTGCGCGAAGGCGTTAGACAGTGAACGCGTCTTGCAGCAGTTTTTCCTGCTGCTCGGCGCTCTTGGACGCGTAGCCACAAGCAGGCGCGGCAGAGGCGTCGCGACCGGCGTACTCGAGGACCAGCGCCTTGTCGTGGCGGCCCAGGATGCGACGCATGTGGTGCTGACTGCTGTACCAGGCGCCCTGGTTCATCGGCTCTTCCTGGCACCAGACCGCATGCTTGAGGTTGGTGTACTGCGCCAGGACTTCGACCAGATCGTCCTCAGGGAACGGATACAGCTGCTCGATACGCAGGATGGCGATGTCTTCGCGGCCTTCGGCACGGCGTTTTTCCAGCAGGTCGTAGTAGACCTTGCCGCTGCACAGCACCAGACGCTCGACCTTGGCCGGCTCGATCGCATCGATTTCCGGAATGACGGTCTGGAACGAGCCTTCGGCCAGGTCTTCCAGGGTCGACACAGCCAGCTTGTGGCGCAACAGCGACTTGGGCGTCAGCACGATCAGCGGCTTGCGCAGCGGACGGATGACCTGACGACGCAGCAGGTGGTAGATCTGCGCTGGCGTGGTCGGCACGCAGACCTGGATGTTCTGCTCAGCGCACAACTGCAGGTAACGCTCAAGGCGTGCCGAGGAGTGCTCCGGGCCCTGCCCTTCATAACCGTGCGGCAACAGCATGGTCAGACCGCACAGACGGCCCCATTTATGTTCGCCGCTGGTGATGAACTGGTCGATTACCACCTGCGCACCGTTGGCGAAGTCGCCGAACTGGGCTTCCCAGATCACCAGCGCGTTCGGCGTGGTGGTCGAGTAGCCGTATTCGAACGCCAGCACGGCCTCTTCCGAAAGGAAGGAGTCGTACAGTTCGAAACGCGGCTGGCCCGGGAACAGGTTCATCAGCGGTACGTAGGTGCCGGCGTCCTTCTGGTTGTGCAGCACCGCGTGACGGTGCGAGAAGGTGCCACGGCCAATGTCCTGGCCGGTCATGCGGATCGGGTGACCTTCGAACTGCAGAGTGGCGTAGGCCATGGTCTCTGCGTAACCCCAGTTGATCGGCAGGCCACCGGCCTGCATCTTCTGCCGGTCTTCGTAGATCTTGGCGACCTGACGCTGGACGACGAAGCCTTCCGGCAGCTCGAGCAGCTTGGCCGACAGTTCCTGCAGGGTCTTGAGGTCGAAGCGGGTGTCGTGACGCGCGGTCCAGGCATGGCCCAGATACGGACGCCAGTCGACGAACAACTCGCGGTTCGGTTCCTTGACCAGGCTCTTGACCACGTGCAGGCCGTTGTCCAGCGCGCTGCGGTACTCGTCGATCTTGGCCTGGGCGCGCTCGCTGTCGATGCGACCAGCCTGGATCAGCGCGTCGGCGTACAGCTCACGGGTCGTGCGCTGCTTGCTGATCTGCTGGTACATCAGCGGCTGGGTGCCGTTGGGCTCGTCAGCCTCGTTGTGCCCGCGACGGCGGTAGCAGACCAGGTCGATCACCACGTCACGCTTGAACTGCATGCGATAGTCGATGGCCAGCTGGGTGACGAACAGCACGGCTTCCGGGTCGTCGCCGTTCACATGCAGGATCGGCGCCTGGATCATCTTGGCAACATCGGTGGCGTACTCGGTGGAACGCGCATCCAGTGGGTTGCTGATGGTGAAGCCGACCTGGTTGTTGATCACGATGTGCACAGTGCCGCCGGTTTTGAAACCGCGGGTCTGCGACATCTGGAAGGTCTCCATGACCACACCTTGACCGGCGAATGCCGCGTCACCGTGGATGGAAATGGGCAGAACCTTGTCACCGACGCTGTCGTTGCGACGGTCCTGGCGGGCACGAACCGAGCCCTCCACCACCGGCGAGACGATTTCCAGGTGGGACGGGTTGAATGCCATGGCCAGGTGGACTTCGCCGCCGCTGGTCATGACGTTGCTGGAGAAGCCCTGGTGATACTTCACGTCACCGGAACCCAGCTCGTTCATCTTCTTGCCTTCGAACTCGTCGAACAGCTCGCGCGGGTTCTTGCCGAAGGTATTGACCAGCACGTTCAGACGACCGCGGTGGGCCATGCCGATCACGACTTCCTTGGTGCCATAGGAGCCGGAGCGCTGGATCATTTCGTCCAGCATCGGAATCAGGCTCTCGCCGCCTTCCAGGCCGAAACGCTTGGTGCCTGGATACTTGGTGCCCAGGTATTTCTCCAGGCCTTCACCGGCGGTGACGCGTTCGAGCAGGTGAGTCTGCACGTCGACGGAGAAGTCAGGACGACCACGCACGCTTTCCAGGCGCTGCTGGAACCAGCTGCGCTGCTCGGAATCGACGATGTGGGTGAACTCGGAGCCGATGGTGCGACAATATGTCTTCTGCAAGGCATCGACGATTTCGCGTAGGCTCGCTTCCTCTTTGCCGATGTACAGGTCGCCGGCACGGAAGGTCGTATCAAGATCGGCATTGGTCAAGCCGTAGTGATTGATCGACAGGTCTACGGGCGCAGGGCGCTGCCACAACCCCAAGGGGTCGAGCTTGGCAGCCTGATGACCGCGCATACGATAGGCCTGGATCAGTCGCAGCACTTCAACCTGCTTCTTCTCGTGTTCGCTGCTCACGCTCCCGGCAGATACCGGTTGAGCGCGGCGCTGGTTCTTCGCCAGCAGTACGAAATGATCGCGGATCGTCGAGTGCGAGACGTCGGTAGCGGTGCTGCCGTCGGCGGGCAACTTCTGGAAGTAGGTGCGCCACTCTTCTGGCACAGCGTTAGGGTCGTGCAGGTAGAGTTCGTAGAGCTCTTCCACATATGCAGCGTTACCACCTGAAAGGTGGGCGCTTTCCCACATGCGCTGCATCACGCTTTCTTGCATGCTTGGTCACCCTCGTTAGGGGACGGATCGACAAGAACCACGCAAACCTGGAAAAGTCCGAACACAGCGACCAACCACGCCACCTGGATCCTGCAGATTTTCCGGGTACCAGCCCGGAAGCCCCTGCTGGTCTCATATCTTCAAAGGTAATGAGCGCGGGCTTTGTGGGCCCTTGCTCCGGTTTTACCTCAGCGCGGGCTCACCACCCGCGCGTCGGCTTACTGCTGGTGCAACATTCGAATCAGGTGCCGCTTTGCAGCAGCATGTTACGTACGTGGCCGATCGCCTTGGTCGGGTTGAGACCCTTCGGGCAGACGTTCACGCAGTTCATGATCCCGCGGCAGCGGAATACGCTGAACGGGTCATCCAGCGACGCCAGGCGTTCCTGGGTCTTGGTGTCACGGCTGTCGGCCAGGAAACGGTAGGCCTGCAGCAGCGCGGCGGGGCCCAGGAACTTGTCCGGGTTCCACCAGAACGATGGGCAGGAGGTCGAGCAGCAGGCGCACAGGATGCACTCGTACAGACCGTCCAGCTTCTCGCGCTGTTCCGGCGACTGCAGACGCTCGATGGCCGGTGCCGGCGTATCGTTCTGCAGGAACGGCTTCACCTTCTCGTACTGCTTGTAGAAGATGCTCATGTCGACGACCAGGTCACGAATGACCGGCAGTCCCGGCAGTGGACGCAGCACCAGCTTGTTGCCCTTGACCACGCCCGACAACGGGGTGATGCAGGCCAGGCCGTTCTTGCCGTTCATGTTCATGCCATCGGAACCGCACACGCCTTCACGGCAGGAACGACGGTACGAGAAGCCCTCGTCCTTTTCCTTGATCAGCGCCAGCACGTCCAGCACCATCAGGTCCTTGCCGCCGGTATCGACGTCGAACGACTCCATCTTGGGCGCCGAGTCGGTGTCCGGGTTGTAACGATAAACTTCGACTTTCAACATAGCGGCCACCCTTAGTAAGTCCGGACTTTTGGTTCGAAGGCAGGCACTGTCTTCGGCGCAAAGTTGACACCACGCTTGGCTACGCGCTTCTCACCCGGGTAGTACAGGGTGTGGCACAGCCAGTTTTCGTCGTCACGGTCTTCGAAGTCTTCACGGGCGTGTGCGCCGCGCGACTCTTTACGGGCTTCGGCCGCGATGGCGGTAGCTTCGGCGACTTCCAGCAGGTTCTGCAGCTCCAGCGCTTCGATGCGCGCGGTGTTGAAGGCCTGGGACTTGTCGTTGATCTTGACGTTGGCGATGCGGTCACGCAGACCGGCCAACTGCTCGATACCCTTCTGCATGTATTCGCCAGTACGGAATACACCGAAGTAGTTCTGCATGCAGCTTTGCAGTTCGCGCTTGAGGCTGGCGACGTCTTCGCCGCTGGTACGCTCGTTGAGCTTGTTCAGGCGGTTCAGCGCCACGTCGACATCGGTGTCGCTCGCATCGCGGTACTCGACGCCATCGCTCAGGGCTTTTTCCAGGTGCAGGCCGGCAGCACGGCCGAACACCACCAGGTCGAGCAGCGAGTTGCCGCCCAGGCGGTTGGCACCGTGTACCGATACGCATGCCACTTCACCCACGGCGAACAGACCCGGGATGATGTGATCCTGGCCGTCGGCGTCCATGGTGATGGCCTGGCCATGAATGTTGGTGGCAACGCCGCCCATCATGTAGTGGCAAGTCGGGACCACCGGTACCGGCGCGACCACCGGATCGACGTGGGCGAAGGTCTTGGACAGCTCGCAGATACCTGGCAGGCGGCTGTGCAGCACTTCCTCGCCCAGGTGATCGAGCTTGAGCAGGACGTGATCCTTGTTCGGACCCACGCCATTGCCGGCGATGATTTCCTTGACCATGGAACGGGCGACCACGTCGCGGCCAGCCAGGTCTTTCGCGTTCGGCGCGTAACGCTCCATGAAGCGCTCGCCGTGGGCGTTGATCAGGTAACCACCCTCACCGCGGCAGCCTTCGGTGACCAGTACACCAGCGCCGGCGATGCCGGTCGGGTGGAACTGCCACATCTCGATGTCCTGCACCGGTACGCCGGCGCGCAGCGCCATGCCGATACCGTCGCCGGTATTGATCAGGGCGTTGGTGGTGGAGGCGTAGATACGGCCAGCACCGCCGGTGGCCAGTACGGTGGCCTTGGACTTGATGTACATGGTTTCGCCGGTTTCGATGCAGATCGCAATCACACCGACGAACGCGCCGTCCTGGTTCTTGACCAGGTCAACGGCGTAGTACTCGTTGAGGAAAGTGGTGCCGGCTTTCAGGTTGCCCTGATAGAGGGTGTGCAGCAGGGCGTGACCGGTACGGTCGGACGCAGCGCAGGTACGCGCGGCCTGGCCACCCTTGCCGAAGTCCTTGGACTGGCCACCGAATGGGCGCTGGTAGATACGACCGGTTTCGGTACGCGAGAACGGCAGGCCCATGTGGTCCAGTTCGAAGACCGCAGCCGGGCCTTCCTGGCACATGTATTCGATAGCGTCCTGGTCACCGATGTAGTCGGAGCCCTTGACGGTATCGTACATATGCCAGCGCCAGTCATCGTTCGGGTCGGCCGAAGCGATGGCGCACGTGATGCCGCCCTGGGCGGATACGGTGTGCGAACGGGTCGGGAAGACCTTGGTGACTACGGCAGTCTTGTGGCCGCCTTGAGCCAGCTGCAGCGCAGCGCGCATACCAGCACCGCCGCCACCGATGATGATGGCGTCGAAGGAAATGGTTGGAATGTTAGCCATGAATCAGATACCCCAGAGAATCTGCACACCCCAGACGAAGTAAGCGAACATCGCAACGCCGCATACCGCCTGGAACAGGAAACGAATCGCCGTCGCCGATTTGCCGAGCGCCATAGGCGTCAGGTAGTCGGTGGCGATGGTCCACATGCCGACCCAGGCGTGAGCGCCCAGTGCGACCAGGGCCAGCAGGCTGAAGATTCGCATCGCGTTGTGAGAGAACAGCCCGTGCCACTGCGCGTAGTCCAGGCCCGGGTGCACGGCGAGGTAGCCGATCAGGAAAATGAAATAAGCCGCGAGAACGACCGCAGAGACACGCTGCGCCATCCAGTCATAAAGGCCCGAACGCGAAAGGTTCGTGACGTTGGTTACCATATCCAAACTCCTACCAGAACGATCATCACGACAGACACCACGATGATGATCTTCGAACCCAGTCGTCCGCCTTCCAGCGTCTCTCCGATGCCCATATCCATGATCAGGTGGCGTACGCCAGCAATCAGGTGATACAGCAGAGCAGACAGCAGACCCCACGCAATGAACTTCGCCAGCGGGCTGGTCAAGGTCGCTTTGACCTCACCAAAGCCCTCTTCCGAACCCAAAGATTGACCCAATGCATAAAGCATGAAGGCCAGCCCCAGGAACAGGATGATGCCGGATACGCGGTGGAGGAAGGACGTTACGCCGGTTATAGGGAGCTTGATGGTCCTTAGGTCTAGGTTTACAGGTCGTTGGCTTTTCACGGCTTTTTTCACACTGAAGAGCCCCTAGGGAACAGGGCAAAGTTGTTGGTAAGTGTACTGGTCAGGTACCCACCACCGGAGAGAACACGACACCCAGCAGGGCGGGCTGGAAAGCCCCTGGGAGTCGGCTGCCGAGTATAGACAGTTAGGCTGCTTATGACAACGTGAGGGGCTAGCCCGAATAGCGCATTGCCTTTAGTGAACAAAAGGCGTAAATGGCCGGCAATTTCGTGAAAATCATGGGCTTGGAGAGGGTTTCAACCAGCCTTTAGGCAAATTGACATCTGAATTTATCCCTCTATAGTGGTGCGGGCCCTGCGTGGGGGGTCTGACTGATGATTTCAAGCATTAATAGGAGGCCACATGGCTGACAAAAAAGCGCAGTTGGTCATCGAGGGCGCAGCCCCCGTAGAGCTGCCCATTTTAACCGGCACCGTTGGTCCCGATGTCATCGACGTCCGCGGGTTGGGGGCATCCGGTCACTTCACCTTCGACCCGGGCTTCATGGCCACCGCCTCGTGCGAATCCAAGATCACCTACATCGACGGCGACAAGGGCGTACTGCTGCACCGCGGCTACCCCATCGAACAGCTCGCCGAGCAGTCGGACTACCTGGAAACCTGTTACCTGCTGCTCAACGGCGAACTGCCGAACGCCGAGCAGAAGGCCAAGTTCGTCAGCAACGTCAAGAACCACACCATGGTTCACGAACAGCTGAAAACCTTCTTCAACGGCTTCCGCCGCGACGCGCACCCCATGGCCGTCATGTGCGGCGTGGTCGGCGCCCTCTCGGCCTTCTACCACGACTCGCTGGACATCAATAACCCCCAGCACCGCGAGATCTCGGCCGTGCGCCTGGTGGCGAAGATGCCGACCCTGGCCGCGATGGTCTACAAGTACTCCATGGGCCAACCCATGATGTACCCGCGCAACGACCTGTCGTACGCAGAGAACTTCCTGCACATGATGTTCAACACCCCGTGCGAGATCAAACCGATCAGCCCGGTGCTGGCCAAGGCGATGGACCGGATCTTCATCCTCCACGCGGACCACGAGCAGAATGCGTCCACCTCTACAGTACGCCTGGCAGGCTCCTCGGGCGCCAACCCGTTCGCCTGTATCGCCGCCGGCATCGCAGCGCTGTGGGGCCCTGCCCACGGTGGTGCGAACGAAGCCGTATTGACCATGCTCGATGAAATTGGCGATGTCTCGAACATCGATGCCTTCATCGCCAAGGCCAAGGACAAGAACGATCCGTTCAAGCTGATGGGCTTTGGTCACCGCGTCTACAAGAACCGCGACCCGCGCGCCACCGTAATGAAGCAGACCTGCGACGAAGTGCTGCGCGAACTGGGCATCAAAGACGATCCGCAACTCGAACTGGCCATGCGCCTGGAAGAGATTGCCCTGACCGATCCGTACTTCATCGAGCGCTCGCTGTACCCGAACGTCGACTTCTACTCAGGGATCATCCTCAAGGCGATCGGCATTCCAACCAGCATGTTCACCGTGATCTTCGCCCTGGCCCGTACCGTAGGCTGGATCTCGCACTGGAAAGAAATGCTGTCCGGCCCGTACAAGATCGGCCGTCCGCGCCAGCTGTACACCGGCGAACCGCAGCGTGACCTGACCGCACTGAAAGATCGCAAGTAAACGATCACTGCGCGTCGAACGAAAAGCCCCGGCAACTTGCCGGGGCTTTTCGTTTCTACTGACCGACCCAATCCAACGAAACCCTTCCTGCTGATGTGTCGCCAACGGACACGAGACGATCCGAGCGCACGTCAGAACGTGCGAACTCACACAGCCTCAGCAGGACAAACTAATGACTATCGAAAAAAGCCTGGCATTCATCGATCAGATTCCCGCCCCACGCGTGCGTCGTAACGCGGTCGATACCCCGGATGCCCCCACTCCAGAGAATACGGACGCCAAGGCCGGCGTAGTCCAATCGCAGTTGATTGCCTTCACCTCGAACCTGGATACCCCTTTCAAAGAGGCCGTCAAGTATTCGACACAGCTTGCGCAACGCGCGGCCGATCAAAAATTCAATCACATCGAACAGCGCATGCAATGGTATGAGGTGTACAACGAAGCACTCCAACATTTGGGCTGGATTGGCTCGGACAACAAGCTGACCCGCTACAAAGGCAGCAAATTCGAAGTCACCATGGAAAATGTGGCGATTGAACTGATCAAACTCGCGGCCGGCCCGAATGCTGCGCTCATTGCTGACCTCACCAGCGCCACCATCAATGCCCTCAAAGGCGACAGCGAAGTACTAAGCAAACTCCAGAAGTCTTCAAGTTCAGGCGCATCGGGTGCCTTCGACATATTGCCCGTCATGCAGAAGGATGACGACGTGGTGATGTACAGCCACGCCATGGTGTTCGAGCACAAGGAAGACAGTGGGGGCTTTTGGTTCTGGAGCTGGACCTCGAGCAATGTCAGCCTGGAACATTGCGCCAATGAGTGGACATTCAACTACTCGCACTACAAGAGCGTGGAAAGCCAAGTCAAGGAAAAGCTCGGTGAGAGCACGAGCAAATTCTTCGACTCACTGAATTTCTGACGGTTTAATAGGACGACCTCATGGACGACGAATCTAGCAATCTCTATCGAGTAGCCCAGGCGATCGTGTCCATCCCCTGCTCGATCAGCGCTATCGACCGACAGGACATACTGGACACCCTTTTGCTGGCACAACTCTCTGCCAGCCGCCAACATGACGCGTTCGATGCTCCAGACAAATGGGCGGTCACGTGCCTGGCCAGCCTGAATAACCTTCATTGGAGCATGACCTCGTTTCTGAACAGAACAGAGACACTCACCGATACCTTCAGCATCAAATCGTTGGCAGAAAATACTACCAGCGCAGACTTACTGGAGCGCTTGTCGGTAGAGGCGAGGCTGCGGATGTTTGCCTATACCAACCGAGAGCGCAGCGACCTCTCTCAGAAGAGAGTGGCAACCGTTCGGATCGTCGCGCCGGACCGTTTCGATTTGAAGAGCTTGCACTTCGATTGCGCGCAATCGCCTGAAGACAACTGGATAACTCAGCAGCACTACGCCACCACCCATCGTCCTGTCTCCGTCAAGGTGAGAGAAGCCACATTTTCACGGACAGCAGACTACGACGATGTCCGAATGAGGGTCATAAAGGCCCTGGGTACGCAGCGCGTGAAGGAGATTGACCCGCTTTGATCAATGGAGCACCCGCCCCACGCGATGGGGCGGATTGCTCTTCGATCAGCGCGCTTCAGCCCGCTCGCGCAACGCCTTGAGCGTATTGAACGGCGCCTCGACCACGAACTTGTTGGCCAGCCATGACGGCACGCTGCCGCCCGGCTCCGTGTGCACCTGATAGGTCACCTCGGTACTGTCACCCTTGGGCACCAGCTTCCAGAAGCCCTCCACCTGGGCCACTCGCACGAAGCCCTTCTCTTCAGGCAGGTACTTGGGCTCACCTTCGAGTTTGCGCATCAGGCTGCCGTCCGCTTCCTGCACGGTGGTCACGTGCAGGATCGAGTCACGCGGTGTCACTGGCCATGGGGTATTGAACTGCGTATAGGTCCAGCTCTGGTCGCCCTCGTGCTTGAGCAGCTTCTGTGACTTGCATTCATGCACCCACGCGCAAGAGCTCGCCACATCCTCCTGCAGCGCCTTGATCTTGGCCAATGGCGCCTTGATGACGGTGACGCCGCGATAGGCCTTGTACTTCGAGCCAGCCACTTCGCTGAGGGACACCTGGATGCCCTCCTCGTTCTTGGCCACCTGCCAGTTCTCCGCCCAGGCTACCGGCACCAGGAGAACGCCCATGCCACACAGCAAAACAACGCGCTTGATCGATCTCATCATCTTGTTCCTTTTGTCGAAGAGCCCAATGTCACGCCGCCGTCATTCGCTCCAGCCAGCCGATGATCCTGATCGCCTCGTCGCGATCACTCCCACAGATGTCCACCTCAGCCTTGAATCCGGCACAGACTTTCGGCCGCTCGGGCTTGCCAAACAAAGCACAGAGGTTATCCAAAGACAAATGCAAGCAGCGCTCGCCTGCCGGTTTGCCATGCGGCATTCCGGGTATCGACGAACTGATGGACGGGGCGATGCAGCAAGCACCGCAGCCCTCACGGCATTTCATGACCACTGCACTCCCTGGAACAGAACGGGACGGACATCCCTGGATACTAACCGCTCAAACATACGTTTGAAATTGCCGACTCGATGAAATCCGCCGTGACTCGATAGTCAGTTACGGAATTCGAATTCAATGGCAGCGCCCTCCACGTCACGACGGCTGTCGTTACGCAACTGAAGCTGCATCTCATTGCTGATCAGCCTGCCATTGAGCTGGAACGGGCTGTCATCACCGGCAGACTTGTCGGGGAACATGGCCGGCAACAACGCCTTTCGGGGGGCAGGTGTAGACCTTACATCCGGCTTGAGGTTTCTCACCATATCGCTCGGCAGACTGAGGTCGAGCTTAGGATTGGGCAGCGGCTGGGTGGCAGCCTTACTGACGGACTTCTTGGCCGCCTTGCGCTTGGCCTTGGCTGCCGATTTGCTCGGCGCCTTCGCCGGCTTCCTCGCGACCGGCTTGGCAGCCTGCTTGACTGCAGGCTTGGCAGCGGCACCACCCGTCTTAGCCGACGCAGCCTCACTTGCAGCTGGCGCCTGCGCAGCATGCACCGCAATGCCGGGCCACAAGGGGCACGCTAGACACAACAGCAGTGCAGAAAGACGGAAGGCAGTCATAGCGATCGAAGGCATGGCATCAAAATGCCTATGCTCCCCGTTAAACGCGCATATGACAAGCTAGAAAATGGCCATAGACGATTCTCGACACAACTGCTGGGCCAACAGCCCCAACGTCATGACTGCACGCTCGGCTTCCCTGTTCCAGGGAATCCCGCAGTTCAAGCGAATGCAGTGGTTGAACTGCTCGGTGTTGCTGAAGATGAGCCCGGGCGCGATGCTGATGCCCTGCTCCAGCGCCCGCACATGCAGCTCCTGGGTATTGACCCGCCCCGGAAGACTGACCCACAGAATGAATCCGCCTGTGGGCCGAGTCATCTGTGTGCCCTCAGGGAAATGCTGCTGTACCGCCAACTGATAGGCGCTGAGGTTCTTGCGGTATTCCTGGCGGATGAAGCGTAGGTGGCGGTCGTAACCACCATTTTCCAGGTAGGCCGCCACGCCCATCTGCGTGACACTGCAGGCCGAATGGGTGGTGAAGGTCTGCAGTCGCTGGATCTCATCCTGATAGCGTCCCGGAATCATCCAGCCGACGCGCACACCGGGCGATAGCGTCTTGGAAAAGCTCGAGCAGTAGATCACCCGATCCAGTCGGTCAAAGGCCTTGAGGGCCTTGGTCCGGCCCTGTTCGAACATCAGCTCACCATAGATATCGTCTTCGACGATCTGAATATCGAAGTCCGAAGCCAGGCGCAACAACTGCTTTTGACGCTCCTCGGGCATGGTGCCGCCCAGCGGGTTGCTCAGGCGTGGCGTGAGCACCAGCGCCTTGATCGACCACTGGTTGGCGGCCAGTTGCAAGGCCTCCAGACTGATGCCGGTGGACGGGTCACTGGGGATCTCGATGACCTTCAGACCCAGCAGGTCAGCCAATTGCAGCAGGCCGTAATAGGTCGGCGATTCAGCAGCGATCAGGTCGCCGGGACGGGTCAACACGCGCAGCGACATCTGCAGCGCATCCACGCAGCCATGGGTGACGATGACCTCGCGCGGGTCGACCAGCACCCCGGCATCGCGCATACGGATGGCGATCTGCCGACGCAGCGGCTCGAATCCTGGGCTGAACATATAGCTGAAGGCGCGCGGGCTGTGGAAGCGAGTGACCTTGGCGATCTGCTGATGCAGTGCGCGCACGGGCAGGTAGTCCACGTGAGGGACCGCTGCGCCGAAGGGAAACACGCCGTCGCGGCGCGCTTCGGTCAACACCTGCTGGATGATACTGGCCCGCGTGACCAGCCCTGGACGCTCGACCCGCGCGATGTCGGGGGTCGGCGCAGTCAAGGCGGGCGTCTGGTGGACATAATAGCCGGACTGCGGCCGGGCGCGAATCAGCCCTTGGTCCTCGAGATTGGCATAGGCCTGCAACACCGTGGCGTGACTGACGTTGAGCTGTGCGCTCATCTTGCGCACCGACGGCACCCGCTCACCTGGCTGGTAGACACCGCGGCGGATGTCCTCGGCCAGTTGCTGGGCGATACGCTGGTACAACAGCAGATTGGTCATGGTGATTCTCGAGACGCGGACAGATTCGTTGTTTTTGTGCCACTCACAGTCCAGACAGAATACCGGAACAGTTGCAAAGTGTACTGGGACAGATCAGAGGATAGTCGCCGTTACAGTTGCGTGATAGCCAAAACAACCCGTTGCCGCGTCGACCGCCTCAGCGTGGCGGCGCAAGCCTGCCCTTGTCGTCGGAAAAGACGATCTCGACCCGGCGATTCTGTGCCCTGCCCCGCTCCGACGCGTTGACCTCTACCGGATACTGATCGCCGTAGCCCTGGACCTCGATGCGCTTCTCATCGATGCCCAGGTCGACCAGCATGTCCGCTACCGACTGGGCGCGATCGCCCGACAGCTTCAGGTTGTCTTCCGGCGTTCCGGTGCTGTCGGTATAACCCTCGATGCGCACCACGCGTCGCGGGTTGAGCTGGAGGAACTGCACCAGCTTGAGCACGGTGCGGCTGGCCGAACTCTTCAACTGCGCTTCGCCGGTGTCGAACAGCACGTCCGACAGGGTCATGACCAGACCGCGCTCGCCCTGCTCGGAGGCCAGTGCGGCGATCTGCGATTCGACCCATTTACCCTGCTGCTGGACACTGTCCAGTTTCGCCTCGCGCAACGCCAGTTGCAGACGCTGACGCTCCAAATCGAGTTTGGCCAGACGCTCCTGATTCAGCGCCAGGTTGGCATGCTCGCGGGCGATCTCGCTGTAGCGCTGGCTGAGATAAGCGTAATGGCGCACGTCACTGCCGGTGCCCACATAACCTGCCAGGCGCTCGGCCCGCGCCAGCGATTCACCGGCGCGAATCACATCGCGCGGCGCACTGCGCAATACATCGGAGTCATCCTTGACCTTTTGCAAGGCGGTGGACGCATCGACCAACGCGGACTCACTGCGCTGGCTCGCGCAGCCCTGGAGGCCGACAAACGCCAGTAATACCAAGGTGGCAAAAGGCTTGAGGTTGCCATTCATGGCTGCACCTCCAGTTGTTTGCGCAGGCGCTTGACGCGCGCGTCAACCACCTTCAATTGCTCGGCGCTCTTTTCCGTCAGCACCTGGGCTTCGGCCAGGCGCGCATCCAACTCGGCCTGTTCGGCGCGCATGCGGGCGTCGCGAAAGTCCTGGCTGGTCATGTTGGATCTGGCCCGCGCCAGCTTGTCTTCCGCCAGTTTGAAGGTGTCGACCTGGTCGGTAGCGCCAACCGCCCTGGCCTGCTCAAGGGCTTGTTCAGACAGGCGCATCTGCTCATTGGGGGCCGGGTCGTTGGCACAACCGGCGAGGCCGACGACGGCCAGGGCCAGGATCAGGGGTTGGGTTCTCACACAATCTTCCTACTGTTTGGGGGCGTCAGCGGTCATCTGCATCTGCGCCTTCCAGCGCTCCACGTTCTGTTGCAGCACCGCCTCGGAGGCACCAGAGACCGGCAATTCTGTCAGCTTTTTCGCCAATTGCCCACGCAACCAGGCGTCATTGCAGGCCGAGTTGTGGGACACGGCCAAGTACAGCCCAGGTCGGTCCACCACCAGGTCCCGAGCGATGAGGTCACTGCCCAACCCCAGACTCTGGATCATAGCCATGCCCGAATAGCGCCCGGCCAGCACGTAATCCACTTGGCCCAACACCAGCTTCTGCAAGGCTTGAGTCAGGTTCTGCGAGGGCACCAGCTTGAGCTGAGCCTTGGCGAAGGCCTCGAAGGCCGGGGTCAGCCGAGCCTTCTCCGACACGCTGCCCTGGTAGCGGGCAAGGTCAGCTGGGCCGTCCAGCGTCACGGTTGCGTCATGACGGGTCCAGACCAGGTATTCGTTGAGTTGTAGTGGCGGATGAATGTAGTCCAGTGCGGTCAGCTGAGCGACCTGCATGGGCGTATCCAGAAGCACGTCCGTGCGCCCGCTGCGAACCTCTTCGAGCGCCTGATCCCGGCGTCCGGCGCTCAGTACTTCGACCTTCACGCCAAGCTCGCCTGCCACCTGGCGCAACAGGTCGACATTGGCGCCGATCAAATGCCTGGGGTCTTTCGGGTCTTGCCAGGAGTAAGGCGGCGCGTCCGGGCTACCGGTCGCCACCAGCTTCTCGCATTTGCCAGCCGCCATCGCCTGCGAAGCCGTCACAGCCATGATGCACATCAGCCAGCGGCCGGATTTGCCCAACTTCATTGCCCTCTCCTTGACCACACCGCACGGACCCACCATGAAAAAAGCCCGACCCTCAAAGCGAGGGCCGGGCTTCTTTATAAGTGAAGCGTCTGGATCAGACCAGCTTTTCCAGCTCCGGCACCGCCTCGAAGAGATCGGCGACCAGACCGTAGTCGGCCACTTGGAAGATCGGTGCTTCCTCGTCCTTGTTGATGGCGACGATCACCTTGGAGTCTTTCATCCCCGCCAGGTGCTGGATCGCGCCGGAGATACCGACGGCGATGTACAACTGCGGTGCGACGATCTTGCCGGTCTGACCGACCTGCATGTCGTTGGGCACAAAGCCCGCATCCACTGCAGCGCGCGAGGCGCCGACCGCGGCACCGAGCTTGTCGGCCAGGGTATACAGGTGCTTGAAGTTGTCACCATTGCCCATGCCACGACCGCCGGAGACGACGATCTTGGCTGCAGTCAGCTCCGGACGGTCGGATTTGGCCAACTCCTCGCCCACGAACGACGACTTGCCTGCATCGTGAGCGGCCGCGACCGCTTCCACAGCTGCCGAACCACCTTCTGCGGCCACGGCATCGAAGCCGGTGGTGCGCACGGTGATGACCTTGACCGCAGCGCTCGATTGCACGGTGGCGATGGCGTTACCCGCGTAGATCGGGCGCTTGAAGGTATCGGCGGACTCGACCGCGATGATCTCGGAGATCTGGTCGACGTCCAGCAGTGCAGCGACGCGCGGCAGGATGTTCTTGCCATTGGTGGTGGCCGGGGCCAGCACGTGGGTGTAGCCGCTGGCCAGTTCTTGGATCAGGGGCGCGACGTTTTCTGGCAAGGCGTGGGCGTAGGCGGCATTGTCGGCCACCAGGACCTTGGCCACGCCAGCGATCTTGGCAGCAGCTTCGGCAATGCCGGCCACATTCTGACCTGCGACCAGCACGTGCACATCGCCACCGATCTTGGCCGCAGCAGCGACCGTGTTCAGGGTGGCAGGCGCCAGTGCGGCGTTTTCGTGTTCAGCGACAACCAGGATAGTCATTTCAGATTACCTTCGCTTCGTTCTTCAGCTTCTCGACCAGTTCGGCCACCGACTTGACCTTGACGCCTGCACTGCGGGCAGCCGGGGCTTCGACCTTGATGGTCTTGGTGGTGGAGGCAGTGGATACGCCCAGCGCGTCCGGCGTGACGGTCTCCAGCGGCTTCTTCTTGGCCTTCATGATATTGGGCAGCGACGCGTAGCGTGGCTCATTCAGACGCAGGTCGGTGGTGACGATCGCCGGCAGCGCCAGCGCGACGGTCTGCAGGCCGCCATCGATCTCGCGGGTGACGTTGAGTTTGTCGCCAGCCACTTCGACCTTGGAGGCGAAGGTGCCCTGGGCGTAGCCCGTCAGCGCAGCGAGCATCTGGCCGGTCTGATTGTTGTCGCTGTCGATTGCCTGTTTGCCAAGGATGACCAGTTGCGGCTGTTCCTTGTCGACGATGGCCTTGAGCGCCTTGGCCACGGCCAGAGAGTTGAGCTCTTCGCCGGTCTCGACCAGGATGGCGCGATCAGCGCCCAGGGCCAGGGCCGTACGCAGTTGCTCCTGGGCGGCGGTCGGGCCGACGGCGACGGCGACGATCTCGGTCGCTACGCCCTTCTCTTTCAGACGCACGGCTTCTTCAACGGCGATTTCGCAGAAGGGGTTCATGGACATCTTGACGTTTGCAAGGTCGACGCCGGAGTTGTCCGCCTTGACGCGAACCTTGACGTTGTAGTCGACCACTCGTTTGACAGCTACAAGAACCTTCATGGATTCCTCGTTACTCTCCGGTGAAAAGAATGTCGCCTGGGGCGTGCCCGGCGAATGCGCGTGGGTACAAGGACACCTCTGAAAACGTTCCGAGGGCGAGGAAATTTGCCGTGACTGCTGAGTCTCGTGGCGACCCGGAGGGCAAAACCCTTGGGTCATTTCCTGTCGTGCCGTGTAGACTTCACTACACGACGGGTTTTGGCCGGAAAACCCTGCTCCACGCCTGGCTTTTAGAGGTGCACCTGCGCCCGACGATCAGCCTACGGCGAGCGTAAAACCGCTCGTATCTTGACCGTAACACCCAATCGGGTCAATACGGCAAATCGGCCAGCCTCCAGCCGCACACCTGTGATTTTACTGGGCTGCGGCATATTCAAACAAACGTTTGTATTGGACCCGCCAAGTGGTGTAGATATAATGCGCGGCCAAGACAATACGGTGTAGTCCGCCTCTGGCACGGCTACCGCTGCCCCCACCGTGAGCGGGCATTCGAGACACCCATAAGACAAAGCAAACGCGACGAGCCTTGAGTAGGAGAGAACCTGTGGAACGCGAATACATGGAATTCGACGTGGTCATCGTCGGCGCAGGTCCCGCGGGCCTGTCCGCCGCCTGCCGCCTCAAGCAGAAGGCCGCCGAAGCCGGTAACGAGATCAGCGTCTGCGTGGTCGAGAAAGGCTCCGAAGTGGGCGCCCACATCCTCTCTGGCGCGGTGTTCGAGCCCCGTGCGCTGAATGAGTTGTTCCCCGACTGGAAAGCCCTCGGCGCGCCGCTGAACACCGAAGTCAAACGCGACGACATCTATGTGCTCAAAGACGCGGGCAGCTCGGTCAAGGTGCCCGACCTGTTCGTGCCCAAGACCATGCACAACCAGGGCAACTACATCATCTCGCTGGGCAACCTGTGCCGCTGGCTGGCGCAACAGGCCGAAAACCTCGGCGTGGAAATCTATCCAGGCTTCGCCGCCCAGGAAGCGCTGTTCGACGACGCCGGTGTGGTGCGCGGCATCGTCACGGGCGATCTGGGCGTGGACCGCGAGGGCAACCCCAAGGAAGGCCTGTATACGCCGGGCATGGAACTGCGCGCCAAGTACACCCTGTTCGCCGAGGGCTGCCGCGGACACATCGGCAAGCAACTGATCAAGCGTTTCAACCTGGATAGCGAAGCCGATGTGCAGCACTACGGCATCGGCATCAAGGAAATCTGGGAGATCGACCCGAGCAAGCACGAGCAGGGGCTGGTGGTGCACACCGCCGGCTGGCCGCTGGACGTGGTCAGCGCCGAGAACACCGGCGGCTCTTTCCTCTATCACCTGGAGAACAACCAGGTGGTGGTCGGGCTGATCGTCGACCTCTCCTACGCCAACCCCTACCTGTCGCCGTTCGACGAATTCCAGCGTCTGAAACACCATCCGGTGATCAGCCAATACCTCGAAGGCGGCAAACGCATCAGCTACGGCGCGCGCGCCATCTGCAAAGGCGGCCTGAACTCGCTGCCCAAGATGGTGTTCAACGGCGGCGCGCTGATCGGCTGCGACCTGGGCACGCTGAACTTCGCCAAGATCAAAGGCAGCCACACCGCGATGAAGTCCGGCATGCTCGCCGCCGACGCGGTGGCCGAAGCCCTGCTGGCCGGTCGCGAAGGCGGCGACACCCTCGATCGCTATGTCGAGACGTTCAAGGCCAGCTGGCTGTATGAGGAACTGTACGCCAGCCGTAACTTCGGCCCGGCCATGCACAAGTTCGGCCCGCTGTTCGGCGCCGCGTTCAACTACATCGATCAGAACTGGTTCGCGGGCAAGCTGCCTTTCACCTTGCGCGATACCAAGCCGGACTACGCTTGCATGAAACTTGCGGCCGACTCCACCCGCATCGACTATCCGAAACCCGACGGCAAACTCAGCTTCGACAAACTCAGTTCGGTCTTCCTCTCCAGCACCAACCATGAAGAGGAACAGCCCTGCCACCTGAAACTGACCGATCCAAATGTGCCGATCGCCACCAACCTGCCACTGTACGACGAGCCCGCCCAGCGCTATTGCCCGGCAGGCGTGTACGAGGTGGTCACCCAGGAAGACGGCAGCAAGCGCTTCCAGATCAACGCGCAGAACTGCGTGCACTGCAAGACTTGCGACATCAAGGATCCGTCACAGAACATCACCTGGGTCACCCCCGAAGGTGCTGGCGGGCCGAACTACCCCAACATGTAAATTCGCCTCCAAGCAAAAGCCCCCAGACAGCGATGTCTGGGGGCTTTTGCTTGGAGCGCTGAAAAGTCCTGCGCAACAGACCGACATTCAGGACAGTACGACCGCTTCCTGCTCGACCATCGCCCAACCACCCCGCCCATCCAGCTCCAGACGGTGGCTGTGAAAGCTCGCCAAGGTACTGCGGTGACCGACGCTGACCAGCAGTGTTTCCGGCATCTCGCGACGCAGCATCGAGTACAGGGCATGTTCGAGCCCCTCGTCCATCGCCGAGGTGGACTCATCGAGAAACACCACGTGCGGCTGATTGAACAACACCCGCGCGAAGGCCAGACGTTGCTGCTCACCGATCGACAGAATGCGCGACCACTCTCGGCTTTCCTCCAGCCGCTCGGCCAGATGCGCCAGGCTCACATGGCGCAGCACCTGCTGCATTTTCGCGTCCTGCCCCGGGCTCGAGGGCGCTGGATAGGCGATGGCAGCGCGCAGATCGCCGAGCGGCAGATACGGTCGCTGCGACAAGAACAGTGCCAAGTGCCCAAGCGGCCGTCCGACCTGACCTTCGGCATAGGGCCAGAGGCCAGCCAGCGCTCGCAGCAGCGTGGTCT
Source organism: Pseudomonas boreofloridensis (assembly GCF_030580795.1). Classification (NCBI taxonomy): domain Bacteria; kingdom Pseudomonadati; phylum Pseudomonadota; class Gammaproteobacteria; order Pseudomonadales; family Pseudomonadaceae; genus Pseudomonas; species Pseudomonas boreofloridensis. Next base: position 293,016 of record NZ_JAUQOQ010000001.1, read on the forward strand.
TGCCGCTGCCCGATGGGCCCTTGATCAGCAGCGCCTGTCCAGCCTGCAGGTGCAGGTCAAGGTCGGCAATCAAGCGCTGACCGTCAGGGCGACACACCTGCAACCCTTCGATGGCCAACGCGCGCGACAACTCGCGAGTCGTGAGTTGCGGCAACGCCACGGCCTGGCGGTTGGCATCGACGAAGCCGGTGAGACGGTCCAGGGTGGCGCGGTAGCTGGCAAAGGTATCGTAGGACTCACGGAAGAACGACAGCGAATCCTGTACCTGTCCGAACGCCTGCGCGGTCTGCATCACATCGCCGAGCTTGATGGCCCCACTGAAGAAACGTGGGGCCTGGAGGATGAACGGAAACACCACCGCCACTTGCCCTACGCCGAGGTTGAAACCATTGAACTTCAGCGTCCGCCAGACCAAGGCCCAGACATTGCCGATGAGTGCGAAGAAGCGACCCAGCAGGGTCCCGCGCTCGACCTGGGCACCTTGGTAAAAGGCCACGTTCTCGGCGTTTTCACGCAGGCGCATCAGTGCATAACGAAAGTTCGCCGTGAGTTTCTCGTTGAGAAAGTTCAGCCGGATCAATGGCTGGCCAAGACGGAAGGCGATCCAGGTGGCAATCAGCACATAGAGGTAGACCGCGAACACCATCGCCCGCGGCACCTCGACACCCGCGACCGCAAGCGGTGCCGACAGCCCCCAGAGAATGCTGGTGAACGCCACCAGTGATACCAGCGCGCCGACCGCCCCCAGCGCCAGCGACACCGAGCCGGATACGAAGGCACTGATGTCCAGCTCGATACGCTGGTCCGGGTTATCCACGGATTGCTCGAGGAACTGCCCACGATAGTAGGCATCCCCCTGCATCCAGTCGGCGGTCAGGCGTTCGGTCAGCCAGACGCGCCAGTGGATGTTGAACGATTGCGTGACGTAGTAGCTGAACAGCGCGCGTGCCACATGAATGCTCGCCAGCACGGCGAATACGCCCAGCAAATACCAGAAGGCGCTCTGATCCAGGCTCTGCAAGGCGTCGTAGAAGCCGTTGTACCAGAACGAGAACAGCACGTTCATGCGCACCGCAAACAGCGTCAGCAACAGTAACAGCGCGAACATCGACAATGGTCGCCAACTGCGCCTGAAATTGAAGTAAGCACCCGCCAATTGCCAGAACTGCTGGCCCCAGCGGGTAAAACGCACCGCCAGCACGGCGGCGCCGATGAACGCGACGACAGTGATCGAAAAGGCGAATGCCAGCCAGCTCAGGCTCTGTTGCAGGGCCTGGTGCCAGTTCATGTCCATAGGAAAAGTCCGCGGCGAGAATTTACCCGAGCCTAGCACCGGGCGCGCCGAGGGAAGATGACGGAGGTTTCATGTTCGAGGGGAGCCGCCCTGTCAGCGATCAGGGCGGCTCTGTACCGACTAGCTCAACGCTTCGCGCACTTTCGAATCCAGCCCCTCCCCCGCATGGGCCTCGATCCACTCACTCAACTGGCGACGCATCGCCGGGGTCCAGAAGCTCTGCAGGTGCTGCCTCACCCCCTGCACGGCCAAGGTGCGATCCGGCTCACTGTCGAAGTAATGGGCGATCTGGTTGGCCATCTTGACCAGGCTGTCATTGCTCATCGACGCACCTCGGCTTTCTCCTGCCCCTCGGCCTGACGCCGCTCCTTGAGCAGGCGCTGTTGTTCGTCACTGAAATGCTGGTAGCGCTTCTGCCACTCCGACGGCTGGAACACGCGCACCACCTCGACCGCAGTGACCTTGTACTCCGGACAGTTGGTCGCCCAGTCGGAGTTGTCGGTGGTGATTACGTTGGCGCCGGACTCGGGGAAGTGGAAGGTGGTGTAGACCACCCCCGGTGCGACCCGCGCACTCACCCGAGCGCGCAGGACACTCTGGCCGGCACGGCTGCCCACGCCCACCCAGTCGCCGTCACTGATGCCACGGCTTTCCGCATCGCTGGCGTGGATTTCCAGGCGGTCCTCGTCATGCCAGGCGACGTTGTGGGTACGCCGAGTCTGCGCCCCGACGTTGTACTGGCTGAGAATACGGCCGGTGGTCAGCAACAGCGGATAGCGCGCGTTGACCTTTTCGTCGGTCGGTACGTAGCCGGTGAGCATGAAGCGGCCCTTGCCACGCACGAACTGATCGATGTGCATGGTCGCCGTGCCCTCGGGGGCCGCGTCGTTGCAGGGCCACTGCAGGCTGCCGCGGCGCTCGATCTCGGCGTAGCTGACGCCATGGAAGCTGGGCGTCAGACGGGCGATTTCATCCATGATCTCGGAAGGATGACGGTAGTCCATGCGATAACCCAAGGCGTTGGCCAGGGCCACAGTGGCTTCCCAGTCCGCCTTGCCGGCCATCGGCTCCATCACTTTGCGCACCCGTGAGATGCGGCGCTCGGCGTTGGTGAAGGTGCCGTCCTTTTCCAGGAACGAACTGCCCGGCAGGAATACATGGGCGAACTTGGCGGTTTCGTTGAGGAAGATGTCCTGCACCACCACGCACTCCATGGCCATCAGGGCGGCAGTGACGTGCTGGGTGTTCGGGTCGCTCTGGGCGATGTCCTCGCCCTGGCAGTACAGTGCCTTGAAGCTGCCATCGAGCGCGGCTTCGAACATGTTGGGGATGCGCAGGCCCGGATCGGGCTGCAGGGTCACGCCCCAGGCCTGCTCGAACTCGGCGCGCACGGTCTCGTTGGAAATGTGCCGATAACCTGGCAACTCGTGGGGGAACGAGCCCATGTCGCAGGAGCCTTGCACGTTGTTCTGGCCGCGCAGCGGGTTGACCCCGACGCCTTCGCGGCCGATGTTGCCGGTGGCCATCGCCAGATTGGCGATGCCCATCACGGCGGTGCTGCCCTGGCTGTGCTCGGTGACCCCAAGGCCGTAGTAGATCGCCGCGTTACCGGCTTCGGCGTACAACCGGGCCGCCGCGCGGATCTGCTCGGCGGGCACACCGCAGACCGGGCCCAGCACTTCGGGCGCGTTCTCCGGCAAGCCGACGAATTCGCGCCAGCGAGCGAAGTCCGCGCCTTCGCAGCGTGCCTCGATGAACGCCTGATCGAGCAGGCCTTCGCTGACCAAGGTGTGGGCCAGGGCGTTGAGCATGGCCACGTTGGTGCCTGGACGCAGTTGCAGGTGCAACTCGGCGCGGGCATGGGGCGAATCGACCAGGTCGATGCGGCGTGGATCGACGACGATCAACTTGGCGCCCTGGCGCAGCCGACGCTTGAGCTGGGAGCCGAACACCGGGTGGGCATCGGTAGGGTTGGCACCGATCACCAGGATCACGTCCGCTTGCATCACCGAATCGAAGCTTTGGGTACCGGCCGACTCGCCCAGGGTCTGCTTCAGGCCATAGCCGGTCGGCGAATGGCAGACCCGAGCGCAGGTGTCGACGTTGTTGTTGCCGAAGGCAGCACGCACCAGTTTCTGCACCAGGTACGCTTCCTCGTTGGTGCAACGGCTGGAGGTGATGCCGCCAATCGAATCGCGCCCATACTTGAGCTGAATGCGCCGGAACTCGCTGGCCGCGTAGCTCAGTGCTTCCTCCCAGCTGACTTCCTGCCAGGGATCTTCCAGGCGCTTGCGAATCATTGGCTGGGTGATACGGTCCGGATGGGTGGCGTAGCCCCAGGCGAAACGACCCTTGACGCAGGCGTGGCCATGGTTGGCGCCGCCATTCTTGTCCGGCACCATGCGCACCAGCTGATCGCCCTTCATTTCCGCCCGGAATGAGCAGCCGACGCCGCAATACGCGCAGGTGGTGATCACCGCGCGCTCCGGCTGACCGATCTGCACCAGGCTCTTTTCGGTCAGCGTCGCGGTCGGGCAGGCCTGGACGCAGGCACCGCACGACACGCACTCCGAAGACAGGAAGTTGTCGCCACCGGCCGCCGCCACCCGCGATTCGAAGCCACGGCCGCTGATGGTCAGCGCGAAGGTGCCTTGAATGTCTTCACAGGCGCGCACGCAGCGGCTGCAGACGATGCACTTGCTCGGCTCGTAGTCGAAGTACGGGTTGGAAACGTCCTTCGCCTCGGTCAGGTGATTGGCGCCCTCATAGCCATAACGCACCTCGCGCAGGCCCACCTGGCCGGCGACGGTCTGCAGCTCGCAGTTGCCGTTGGCCGAACAGGTCAGGCAGTCCAGCGGGTGATCGGAGATGTACAGCTCCATGACATTGCGCCGCAGGTCGGCCAGGCGCGGGGTCTGGGTGCGCACCACCATGCCGTCGCTGACCGGCGTGGTGCACGAAGCCGGGTAGCCGCGCATGCCGTCGATCTCGACCATGCACATGCGGCACGAGCCGAAGGCTTCCAGGGTATCGGTGGCGCACAGTTTGGGAATGCTGGTGCCCAACAGCGCCGCCGCGCGCATCACCGACGTACCGGCCGGCACGCTGATGGCACGGCCGTCGATGTTCAGGCTGACCTGCACCTCGCTGTCACGGGCAGGCGTGCCCAGGTCCATGTCGCTGTTGGCGGGGTCGAAGTAGTTGATCATTGCGCGGCCTCCGGGCTGGCCAGACCGAAATCGGCAGGAAAATGCTTGAGGGCGCTGGCGACGGGATAGGCGGTCATGCCGCCCATGGCGCACAGCGAGCCGTATTGCAGGGTGTCGCACAGGTCACGCAGCAGGTGCGCCTGGTCTTCACGGGCAGCCGAATCGCTGCTGGCGATCAACCGGTCGACCACTTCCATTCCGCGGGTCGAACCAATCCGGCACGGGGTGCACTTGCCGCAGGATTCTTCGGCGCAGAACTGCAGGGCGAAGCGCGCCATGCTGGCCATGTTCAGGGTGTCGTCGGCTACCACCACGCCGCCGTGGCCGATCATCGCTCCCATGGCAGCAAAGGCCTCGTAGTCCAGCGGCGTATCGAACTGCGACGGCGGCACCCAGGCGCCCAGCGGCCCACCGATCTGCGCGGCTTTCAACGGTCGGCCGCTGGCGGTGCCGCCGCCGTAGCCCTCGACCAGCTCGCGCAGGGTCAGGCCGAAGGCGCGCTCCACCAAACCGCCATGACGGACGTTGCCCGCCAGTTGGAAGGGCAAGGTACCCAGCGAACGGCCCATGCCAAAGTCGCGGTAGAACGCCGCGCCCTTGGCCAGGATGATCGGCACCGAAGCCAGGGTGAGCACGTTGTGCACCAGCGTTGGCTGGCCGAACAAGCCCTCCAGTGCCGGCAACGGCGGCTTGGCGCGAACGATGCCACGCTTGCCCTCGATCGACTCCAGCAGTGCGGTCTCTTCACCGCAGATATAGGCACCGGCACCAACCCGTACCTCTAGCTCGAAGGCCACACCGCTGCCGTTGACGTCCAGGTACCCCGCCTCGCGGGCCAGGATCACGGCCTCGTTGAGCGCAGCGATGGCATCCGGGTACTCCGAGCGCACATAGATGTAGCCCTTGCTGGCACCGACGGCCAGGCCCGCGATGATCATGCCTTCGATCAGCAGGAAGGGGTCGCCTTCCATCAGCATGCGGTCGGCGAAGGTGCCCGAGTCGCCCTCGTCGGCGTTGCAGACGATGTATTTCTGCGCCGCCGGCGCCTGGCGCACGGTGCGCCACTTGATGCCGGCCGGAAACGCCGCCCCGCCCCGCCCCCGTAGCCCCGAGTCGAGCACGGCGGCGACCACCGCGTCACCGTCCAGCAACGCCGCTTGGCGCAGGCCCTCGAAACCGCCATGGGCCGTGTAGTCGTCCAGCGACAACGGCCGGGTGATGCCGGCGCGAGCGAACAGCAGGCGTTGCTGAGTCTTCAGGTAAGGGATCTGCTCGACCGGGCCGAGCGCCAGCGCATGGGTGGCGTCGCCGGTCAACGCGTCCAGCAGGCCTGGCACGTCCTCGGCACCTACCGGTCCGAAGCCCAGGCGGCCTTGCGGGCTGTCCACCTCCAGCAGCGGCTCCAGCCAGTACAAGCCACGCGAACTGGTGCGGCGGATCTGCAGCGGCAGTTGCCGGCGTGCCGCTTCGCTCTCCAGGGCCTCGGCCACCTGGTCGGCGCCCACGGCGCGGGCCAGCGAATCACAGGGAAGGTGCAAGGTGATCATGCGCCTGCCTCCGTCATGCAGCCCTGGACCAGCGCGCGCAGGCGCTCAGGGGTGAGTCGGGCGTGCACCTGACCGTCCAGCTCCAGCGCCGGTGAACAGGCGCAGGCACCCAGGCAGTACACCGGGCGCAGGCTAAGCGCGCCATCGGCACTGGTGCCGTGGTCGTCCAGACCGAGCTGCTCGCGCAACTGTGCGGCCAGGGCCTCGGCGCCCCGGCTCTGGCACGACTCGGCGCGGCACAGGCGCAAGGTGTGGCGCGCCGGCGGCGAGGTGCGGAAATCGTGGTAGAAGCTGATCACCCCACGCACCTCGGCCAGACTGAGGTTCAAGGCGTGGGCGATCTCGGGAACGGCGGCGTCGGGCACGTAGCCCAAACCGCGCTGGATGGAATGGAGGATCGGCAGCAACGCGCCCGGCACCTCCTTGTGGCTGTCCAGTACGCGGTGAATCAAGGGCAGGTCAAGCGTCTCATCAGGCATGCAGCGGACCTCGGCAACCCGGCGTCGTCGCTCCATGCAGACAGACGTCCGGCGGTGTTCTGCTGTGGCGTGCCGGGCCTGTCACGGTCACAAGATCACGGCCGCCCTCCTCGTCCGTGCCGGTGCGTCTGTGCGCACCTGGTCTACGGACATCCTGATAAGCATGGCACCGATATGGCGAACAGGTTGCGCGCAAACGACAGGGCACGTCTTGAAAGCGACATGCGGGTTCCGACATGCGGGTATCCGACATGCGGGTATCAGATAGTCAAGTCGTCGAGGTAGCGCTCAGTCCAGCACCACGTGGGGCACGAAACGCGAGCTGTCCTTGGTGATCAAGGTGTCGTCCTCGCGGATGCCGATGCCGGACGCCCGGTCACCGATGACCCATGAGCCGATCAGCGTGTAGCTCTCGTCGAACCTGGGCAGCGGCGCAAAGCGTTGGAGAATGTAGGGCGCGTCATCGTACGGACCGTCCTCGAACACCCGCTGATCGTCATCGGTGCGGATATCGACGTTCGCCCCTTCGCGGGAGAAGTACGGCTTGCGCACCCAACCCTTGGGTACTGGTTGCAGAGGGTCTGGGTCCAGATAGGCTGGCAGCAGGTTCGGGTGCCCCGGATGCCACTCCCACAACAGCGGCAGCAGGCCCTTGTTGGACAGCAGCGACTTCCACGCCGGCTCCACGAACTGCGTGCCGCTGGCCTGGATCGCCGGACCGAAAGGCTCATGGAACATGTGCTCCCAGGCATGCAGCTTGAACAGGCGCGCGATCGGCTCGCCTCGCAGATCGACGAAACGCCCACGCGCGTCCAGGCCGATGTCTTGCAGATCGATGTGCCGCGTGGCGATGCCCGCGTGTTCGGCCATGCGCCGCAGAAAATCGGTGGTGCCGCGGTCTTCCACGGATCCGGCGATGGTCGAGAAATGGAAGATGCCCTGGCGGTCGAAGGTCGAGAACGCCTGCACCAAGTCTTCGGCGATGCGGTTGAACTGGGTGGCGTGCGGCGCCAGCCCCCCGCGCTGGATCTGCTCTTCCAGCCAGATCAACTGAAACGCGGCCGCCTCGTACAACGAGGTGGGTGTGTCGTAGTTGGCTTCGATCAACTTGGCCGGCGCACGGCCGTCGTAACTGAAATCGAAGCGTCCGTACAGGTGCGGATCACGCGAACGCCATGACTGGCGCACCAGATCGAAGTACGCCGGCGGGATCGCCAGGCGCGTCAGCAGCGCTTCGCTGTCGACGATCCGCGCCACGGCGTCCAGGCACAACGCGTGCAACGCTTGAGTCGGCGCCTGCAGGTCGCGCACAACCTGAGCTTCGCTGAACTGATAGTAGGCGCGCTCGTCCCAGTAGCGCTCACCGTCGAAGGTATGAAAGGCGAACCCCTCGCGCTCGGCGGTGGCGCGCCAGTCTGGACGTTCGGCCAGGGCGATGCGGCGCATGCTCAGCCGCCGAAAAAGCTGAACGACTTGCCGCCCCAACCACCGCGGGCCAGCGCCGCGCTGCCGAAGCCGCTGCGGGTGATCACCGAAGACGCCACCTGGCGACGGCTGGAGGACGTGTAGTAATCGTTTCTGGCGGTAGAGCCACCGCCACCGCTGTAGCCACCGCCGCCCGAATATCCGCTGCTGGCTGCCTGCGCCTCGTCCTTGCGTTGCCGCACCACGTCGCGACGAAAATCGTCAGGCCCGGTGCCATAGCGATACAGGGGCTGTGCGCTGTAGCGGCGGCTGTCCGGCGCGACGACCTTGCTCAGCAGCATCCCGGCGATCACCCCCGTGGCCGCGCGCCCCAGGCCGCTGGTCTGGGCGTGCAAGCTCGGGTCGTTGTTGGCGGCATCGAGCTGCGCCTGGCTGACTTCGCCGGTGGTCTGCAAGGCGAAACCGTCCAACTGCGGCTGGTAATGGGTCAGGTCGTATGTTTCGCAGCCGCCGGGGCTGTACACGGCCTCGCACTCGGCTTTGCTGGCATACCTCGGGCCATTTTTCTGCTGTTCGAGCCGGGCCTGTTGAGAGGCCTGTTCGCAGTCGCGACGCGGTACGTTGTCGGCGACGCACGCCTCGACGTCCGCGTAGTCGACACGCTGACTGACCTCGTAGGTGTCCTCGCCCCATCCGCAGGCGGTCAGGGTCAGCGGCAACGAGCCGGCCAGCACCAGCTTGAGAGAACTGCGTTTCATGTCCGGTTCCTCCTGGCTCAGACCGACGGGGTCATGCACGCCGAGTTGAGCAGGCCGACGCTGATGGCCACGGCGGCGGCGTAGATCGCGGCAGCCATTTCGCCTTTGGCGATGCGCGCGGCCAGGCCCTTGAGCACCCAACTGGCGATGGAGAAGGCCAGCAGTTGCACCACGGCGCCGATCACCACCCAGATCACCACATCGAGCAGGCCGATGCTGTAGGTGATGATGTTGCTGGCCGGTAGCGAAAAGCCGATCAGCGCGCCGCCCAGGGCGACGGCGGCGGCGCTGTTGTTGTCGCGGATCAGGGCGAACTCGCGGTGAGGGGTCAGGCGCGTGTAGATGAACTGGAACAGCCAGAACAGCACCAGGGCCAGGCCGATGTACAGGGTGAAGGCAATGAACGCCTGGGCGTTGATCGAGTGGCGCAGGGCTTCGAGCATGCGAGTTCCTTGTCAGGTGACGTGAAAGTCCGTGGGGTACAGGGTAATGCCCAGTGAAGTGCTGAGGCAGACGCTGCCCGCCGCATCCTCCTCCACTGAAAACAGCAGAAATTCCCGGCGCTCGGGCAGGCCCGTATCGCGCGCGTAGAGCATCGACAGGTGACGCACCAGGTAGCGGGCCTCCGGGTTGCTGACCCGTTCGGTCAAGGGCACCAGTCGGGCCTGGCCGGGATCGGTGCCCCATTGGCGAGCGAAGATCTCGCCGTCATGCACCACGTGTGCAAGGCCGACGGTCGATGAGGCACCCGCCAGGCGCTTGAACGCCTCATCGTCGGCGATCGGCTGCACGCTGTGGTAACCGAACAGCACGATGTCGCCGGCCTGCGACGCACGCGGGCCGTTCATCACCACTTGCAGCCAGTAGTCCTCGTCGTCCAGGTAGAAGCGCGCCAGACGCATCGACGCGTCGAGCGGCACTTCGCCCACCGCCCACACCGGCTGTGGCCCTGGGGGCAGCAACAGATGGGCGTGACCGGACAGCCGTGGGCCCAGGGCAGGATCGAGGGTCAGCGTGGCGCCGCTGGCCAGGCCGAACGGCAGCTGCGCGAGCGCAACGTTCCCGGTCTCCCGGCGTGGCGCCTGGAAACCGAGCAGACGTTTCAGCCAACCCATGGCAGGGTTCGGCGAACAGTGGAGGGACAAAGCAGCATCGAGACTCCCTGGCGCTGCGGTGATCTCTGGGGCGCGCCACGATACTGCTTTTCCCTCGACACGCCAATGCCACAACGCCTCAGAAGGTGTAGGCGACGCCCGCCTGCACCGTGCGCGGTGCACCAGGATAGACGTAGTTGTTCCACGCGGCTTCGTCATAGCCTTTGTTGAACAGGTTCTTCACGTCCAGGTTCAGGCGCACGTGCTCGTTGACCTTGTAGTAGCTGAGCAGGTCGACCACGCTGTAGCGGTCCATGGTGTACGTGACGTTCTCGGTCTGGCCCTTGCGATCGTCCACGTATTTCACCCCGAAGCCCAACCCCAGCCCCTTGGCGAAGCCGTCCTGGAACTCATAGGTGTTGATCAGGCTGAAGCTGTTGCGCGGAATGTTGGCCAGACGCGTGCCGGAGGCCAGGCGGTTGTCCTTGGTGACCTCGGCATCGACATAGGCGTAGCCACCGATGACTTTCCATGCCGGGGTGATGTTGCCGGTCACGTTCAGGTCCAGGCCACGGCTGCGGACTTCGCCGGCGGCCAGGTTGTTGGCGGGGTTGGCCGGGTCCAGGGTCAGCACGTTTTCCTTGACGATGTGATACAGCGCCGCGTCCACGCTCAGTTGGCGCTCCAGCGCCTCCCATTTGACGCCCACTTCATAGGACTTGCCCTTCTCTGGATCGAAGCCACCGCCACCGGCCGGTGTGCCGGTGTTGGGCTTGAACGAGCGCGCGGTGTTGGCGTAGACGGCTACGGTGTCGGTCAGGTCGTACATCAGCCCGAAGCGTGGGGTGACGCTGTTTTCGGCCTTGGTGAAGTCGCCGGCGTTGTTCAGCTTGTTGTCGTAGTCGTGCTCGAAGCGCTCGAAACGCACAGCGGCCAGGGCCTTGAGGCGTTCGGTCAGGGTCACTTGATCCTGGATGAAGGCGGCCCAGGTCTGCAGGTTCTCTTTATCCCAAGTGGTGACGCGGGTCAGCGCGGGGCGCGGCTGGCCGAGGACGGGATTGTAGAGATCGATCGGATAGGTGCCGCGGGCCGCCGACGAGCGCTGAATGATCGAGTTGTAGTCGTAGTTCTCGTACTCGATGCCAGTCAGCAAGGTGTGACTGAAGCTACCCGTGTCGAAGTGACCGGTGAGGTTGAGCTGCCAGTCGCGATCGGTCCACTCCAGCTTGCGGTAGTTGAAGTTGCGCTGCAGCGTGCGGCCGTCGGCTGGGGCGCCGTTGGCCTCCACGGCGTTGCCCTCGAGCGAGCCGTCGAGGAACTGGAAACCGCCGCCCAGGGTCCAGCTGTCGTTGAGTTGATGCTCGAAGCGCACCTGGGCCATGTTGTTGTCGTTGTGCAGCAGGTTGTCGCTGCCCTTCTCCCACAGGTAGGTGTCGCGCGACAGGCTGCCGGTCTGGGTCGGGTAGCGCGGCAGGCCGCGGTCCAGCGGATGATTGTTGCGCATGAAATCACCTTCGAAGGTGATCTTGGTGCTGTCGTTGACCTGCCAGCTGAGCACCGGCGCCACGTCGTAGCGTTCGCCACGCACATCGTCGCGGAAACTGTCGCCGCCCTCGCCCAGCAGGTTCAGGCGGTAGGCCAGCGACCCGTCCTGGTTCAGCGGGCCGCTGGCATCCAGCGTGGCACGGTGCATGCCCTGGTCATCGAACTGGCTGCCGAGGGTGATCTTGCGCTCGGCCAGCGGCTGCTTGCTGACCACATTGAAGGTGCCGCCTGGGTCACCGCGGCCGTACAGCGCGGTGTTCGGCCCGCGAATCACCTCCAGGCGCTCGATGGTGTTGGCGTCGGGGGCGTTGGGGTAGCCGCGGTTGATCGGGAAGCCGTTGCGATAGAACTCGCCGGTGGTGAAGCCACGCACGGTGAACGTCGTCAGGCCCTGGCCACCGAAGTTGTTGGCCCGGCCTACGCCGCCCGCGTAGTCCAGCGCATCCTGCAGGCGCGTGGCGCCAATATCGTCCAGCACATCCTTGGGCACCACGCTGATCGACTGCGGCGTTTCGTGCAGCGAGGTGTCGGTCCGCGTGGCCGAGGCCGAGCGGCTGGCTCGATAGCCCTGTACCGGACCATCAGCGCGCTCGTAGTCGCCAGCGTCGGCGTTGATGTTGACGGCGTCGAGTTCGACGTTACCGGTGGCAGACGGGAGTTCGGCAGCCAGCGCCAAGGGCGCAGCGGCGTTGAGCAGGCACAGCGAGACGATCATGCGACGCATCGATGGGGGTTCCAGACGAGACGATAAATGACAGGTGAGTGCAAAAGCGGCGAGATGCTATATGTAAATACTTCTTAGTTGCAAATATTTACATAGACGCTTCGCCATGATCGTTTCTCAAGCCACCTTCGATGCTCGTCTCAGCGCGCATAGACCTTCCACAGCTGATCTAGACGTGTCGTATACGACGGGCTCATCAAGTCTCTGCGCATCGCCCACTCGGGCGCCAGGGGCACGCTGGCCGTCCTCAGGGTGCCTCGGCCGAATCGTCCATTGATCGCATCCACCACGCCCATCAGACGGCCATCTGCCTCAGGCTGCGCCAGCGTGAACAGATCGCCGGTGACCTCACCCGGCCGACACAAGTCCAGCAGCAGAACTTCGGCCTTGCTGTAGCGGTAGCCCTCGCGGTAGATCCGTTGCAACGCCTCGGTCGCCGAGCGAGTGAGCAGCAAGGTGTCGTTAGTGGCATAGGGCAACTGCACCAGTGCCCCTTGAGCATGGTGCCGTTCGCCCGTATTGAACATGCCGGTACGAATGCTGACCCGCAGTTGCCGGCACAACGATCCCTGGCGTCGCAGCTTTTCCGCTGCCCGGCCGGTGTAGGTGGCCACCGCCTGGCGAATGGGTTCGAGTTCGGTCTGGCGGGTACCGAACATACGGCTGCAGCAGATTTCCTGCTTGGGCGGTTCGGCGTCCTCCAGCGCCAGGCACGAAATACCACGCAACTCCCGAGCGGTCTTCTCGATCATCACGCTGAACGTGTCGCGCAAAGTCGGCGCGTCGGCCCGGGCCAGGTCCATCGCGGTGTGGATGCCCATGCCTTGCAGGTGCAAGGCCATGCGTTTGCCGATACCCCAGACCTCCCTGACATCGGTGTTGCGCAGCACCCAGTCGCGCTTGAAGTCCTCGGTGATGTCGACCACCCCGCCCGTCTGCCCCAGCAGACGCTTGGCCGTATGATTGGCCAGCTTGGCCAGGGTCTTGGTCCGGGCGATACCGACGCCCACCGGGATCGCCGTGCCCTTCATCACCTTCGAACGCACGGCCCGGCCGAAGGTGGTCAGATCACCCGGGACACCGCTCAGGTCGGCAAAGCATTCGTCGATCGAGTAGACCTCCACCGCCGGCACCTGTGACTCGATCAACGACATGACCCGCTCACTCATGTCGCCATACAGCGCGTAGTTCGAGGAAAACGCCACGACCCCGTGGCGGCGCAGCTTTTCCCGTGCCTGGAAATACGGCTCGCCCATCCTCACGAAGGGCTTGGCATCGTAAGACCGGGCGATCACGCAACCGTCGTTGTTGCTCAGCACCACGATCGGCACCCGCGCAAGGTCAGGCCGGAACACACGTTCGCAACTGGCATAGAAGCAGTTGCAGTCGATCAACGCGAACACCTGATCACTGCGCATGATCACGCACGCTGTAACGCACCACACCCCAGACCACCAACTCGTCGCTTTCCAGCACGTGCCGAGGCGGGTAAGCCGGATTTTCCGATTGCAGTATCACCATGCCTTCACGACGGAACAGGCGCTTGCACACCGGCTCGGTATTGAACGCGGCAATGACGATGTCGCCATGCTCGGCCTCTCGGCCACGGTCGACGATGACGATATCGCCGGAAAAAATCCCCGCGCCGCGCATGCTGTCGCCCTCCACTTGCACCAGATAGACATGCGGTGCGCGCAGGTCGAACAACTGATCCAGCGAGATGTGCCGCTCCAAGTGGTCGTCTGCCGGCGATGGGAAACCAGCGGGCACCCGAAAGGCGTAGCGTGGATGCAGGTCGGGTCCGCCGGTCGGCGTACCCAGGAAGGTGATGGTCATGGTGTCGAACTCAGGGCAGACTGTATGCATATACAGTTAACTAGCCAGCAGCATGTCGGTCAATCGCAGGCCGACAAACGTAGAGGTCACCCATGTGCGGACGTTATTCGATCTATGAATCCATGGATCACTACCTCAAGCAGTTGTCATTGGACCTGGTGGTGATCAATGGCTACGACGACGAGCGAATCCATCGCTACAACGTCGCCCCGCGCAGCCGTGCGCCGATCATCCGTCCGGTGGACGACGGCGTGCAGGTGGACGACCTGCCCTGGGGCTGGGTGCCACGTTGGGCTCGCGACAGAGGCCCCGTGCCGATCAACGCCCGCGCCGAAACCCTCGGCAATGGCCGATTTTTCAGCAGGCTGTGGCCAGGCGGACGGGCCTTGGCGCCGGCCAGCGGCTGGTATGAATGGTCGGCGGCCGTACACGATGCCCGGAGCAAGCAGCCCTGGTACGTAAAGGCCGCCGAGGGTGAGCCGCTGTTCTTCGCCGCACTGGCCGAAGCCCCAGGCCATGACCTGGCCGATGTGCGTGAAGGCTTCGTCATTGTCACTGCGCCGGCCGATGGGCGGCTTGCGGATATTCATGGGCGCAAACCTGTGGTGCTGACGGCAGCGCTGGCACGTGAATGGATCGATCCAGCCACGTCGCTGCAACGGGCGCTGGAGATCGTGCATAGCGGCGGCAAGCCCGATACCGCGTTTCGCTGGCATGCCGTCGGTCATGCAGTGGGCAACGTACGCAATGAAGGGGCTCACCTCATCGAACCTCTCCAAACGCGTGGCAAAACACATCAACAATGAATATTTACTTGTACAGCGAACTTTCCTTGTACAAGTCTCGTCGGAGCACTGATGCCGTTTGAGTATCAAACAGCCACTACCCGCTTTGCGCGGGGCGAGGCGATCCGTCCGTGCTTTCGGGAGCCCTCCTTCGATGTTTGCCAACCTCAGTCTTCGCAAAAAGCTCTACGCCAGCTTCGCGCTGATCTTGCTGATCATTCTGGTTCTGGTACTGGCCGCGCTGCGTGGCTTCGATCAGGTCAGCAGCAGCGTCAAGCGCAACATCCACAGCTATGAGGTACTGAACCAATCGGGCGCGGTACTGCGCAGCCTGATCGACATCGAGACCGGCATGCGCGGCTATGCCCTGACCGGCCAGGACAGCTTCCTGACGCCCATGCATGCAGGCGAAAAAGGCTTCACCGATTATCACGATCAAATCAAGGCGGCGACCGCCGACAATCCCGAGCAGCAGGCGCGCCTGGAGCGTCTGCAGGCGCTGTATGGGCAATGGCTACAGGACGATATCCAATCCAGCCTGACCCTGCGCGAGCAGGTCAACCAAGGGGCTCAACCCTTCTCCGCACTGGCCGAGCAGATCGCCGCGGGCCGTGGCCGGGCGAAGATGGACGCCATGCGCGAAGTGATCGGCGAACTGCGCGCCAGCGAGAAAGCCCTGCAAGACCAGCGCACCGCGTCGATGAACGACGCCAAGCGCGATGCGGTCGCAATCCTGATTGGCGGCGGCCTGGCCGCCGTGGTGCTGGCGATGCTCATCGCCTGGTCGCTGTCGGGCAACCTCAGTCGCCGCCTGGGTCAGGCGCTTGACGTTGCCCAGCGCATCGCCGAAGGACGTCTGGACAACGCCATCGACGGCAGCGGACGTGACGAGATCGGCACCCTGCTGCAGGCACTGTCCGCGATGCAGGCCCGCTTGCGCAGCATGATCGGCGAGATCCGTCAGGGCGCGGAGCAGTTGGTCAGCGCCTCGCAGAGCATCTCCAGCGCCTCGCTGCAGTTGTCGGCTTCGGCCCAGGAACAGTCGCATTCGGCGTCGTCCATGGCAGCCACGGTGGAGCAGCTCACCGTCAGCATCAATCATGTCGCCGACAACGCTGGCGATGCCCACGCGCTGTCCAGCGAGTCGGGACGGCAATCCACCGAAGGCGGCAGCGTGATTCAGGAGACCCTGCAGAGCATGCGCCTGATTGCCGACACGGTGCAGGCCTCGGCCGGCCAGATCGGCGAACTGGACCAGCACGCCGAGCAGATCTCCAGCATCGTCGGGGTGATCAAGAGCATCGCCGAGCAGACCAATCTACTGGCACTGAATGCGGCCATCGAAGCGGCACGGGCCGGTGAGCAGGGCCGCGGCTTCGCGGTGGTCGCCGATGAAGTGCGCTTGCTGGCGCAGCGCACCGCCAACTCCACCCAGGAAATCACCGACATGGTGAAGAAGATCCAGCTCGGCACCCGCGATGCGGTGAGCAGCATGGATGTGGGGGTGGAGCAGGTCAAAGGCGGCGTGGCCCTGGCGCAGCAGGCAGGCGAAGCGATTGTCACCATCCGCCAGTCCTCCGCCGACGTGGTTCGCGTGGTCGACCAGATCTCCCTGGCCCTGCGCGAGCAGACCGCCGCCAGCCAGGATGTGGCGCGTAACGTCGAGCGCATCGCCCAGATGTCGCAACACAACAGCCAGGCGGTGGAGCAGACCAGCGAAACGGCGGGCGCGCTGCAGCGTCTGGCCCAAGGACTGGAGCGGCAGGTGAATGTGTTCGTGCTGTGAGTTCGACGGCGCTGCGGTCCGAGCACAGCGTTGCAGCTCGTTCGGACCGCTGCTAGCCTCGGCCCGGCGCTGTCGAGTTCATCAAGGTTACCCATGAGTCATCGCGATCGCCTGGAAGCGACCTGCCCCCATTGCCAGGGGCAGGCCCTGTTCATCGAACCCTTCGAATTCACCACCGTTCTGCCAACCGATCAACCGGCACGTCGCTGGGGCGGCTGGTACGTGGTGGAGCGCTACCCGCAGTTGCTGCCATGGCAGGCGCCTGCCGGCAGTTCCAGCCAGCACCTGCTGCATGGTTCGAGCCACGGGCAGGGTTACGTGCCCCTCACCCGTGGCGTGGTCGAATGCCAGACGTGCCAGGCGCCTTTCGTTCACTTGCTGAACTGGCCCCAGGACGCCTGGTGGCAATGGTCGGTTCGCGGCAGGCTGCTCTGGGCCTGGGACCGAGACCATGCCCGGCGAATCGTCGAGTACGTGCGCGCCACCGATCGACCTCGGCGCGGTGTCTACGGCGACATCGCCAACCTGCCCGCCTACTTTCTCGCCGCCAAGCAGCGCGACACAGTGATCAAACTCATCGAGCGCACGCTGAACGCCACCCACTAGTGCGCCGCCCACAGGCTTCAGTGACAGGCGGCACTGGCGCTTGTGATTGCTGAACAATCTGTTGTGCGCCCTGGCCAGTGCCGTTGCCAGGCGAGCCGTGGTTTCGTTCAATGGCGCAGCCGGTTCCTTACCGGCACGGATGCAGACAGAACCATGAACACCCCGCGGAGCAGGCGCAATGATCATTCAGTTTCTTGGTAACGACAGCGCCCACAACCCGTCTTCGCGCACGTGCGATGCCTACCGCCTCGACGGCCTGACGCGCATGGACGAACTGTCGGCAGCAGGCCGCAAGATCGCTGCCCGTCACTCAGGCTGCACGGTGCTGTTTTCGCTGGATGACTTGCCCCAAGCGCTCTACACCAGCGGCCATGCACGGCTGTCTTCGAATCTCGACGCCGTGAGCGAGGCGGATCTGGGGCAATTGCCGCCCGAGTGCTTCGAGAACGGTCAGTACCTGGGTTACACCACCACCAAGGCAGAGTTCGCCCCTTGCCTGCGCATTCTTCTGCGCCAGGCGCAGGCCCTCTCGTTCGAGGCTCTTTGTGCCCATGGCCTGACCCTGGATGACGCCGCGCTGGAGCATTGGCTGGCCTATCAAGCCAAACCGCTGATGCTGATCGATCAGCCCATGCTCGCGCTGGCGGCGCCAGTCGAGCAGCCTTGGCAGGCCCTGGCCGCGTTCCCCAATGGCTACTTCGAAAGCGACCTGGACCCTGCGCAGAACTGCGCGCTGGCCCGGCACCTGCAACAGACCCACGGTTATACCCTGATGGGGGTCGGTGCCTCGTACTTGGGCTTCACACGGGCCGAAGCGCCTGATGCAGCGCAAGCAGCGCGCGTTGCGGCAGACCTGTGCGCGCTGTACAACGTTCCGGCTGAACAGCACGAGGTACGACTGGATGTGCTGCGCGCCGGTATCGAGGGACGTTCGCACCTGTGGGTGCGCTATGTGGAGTGATCACTGCCGATGAATGCGGATACCCAGGCACTGGTGCATGTACTCGAACGCTTGGCCCTGTTGCTCGAAGGCGATGGCGACCAGCACTGGAGTCAATGGATGCGCCGGGCACGCACCCGTCTGCTCGCCGGTGACGGCGGCGGCGCGGACTTTCTGCTATCAGCCTACGGCGGCATGGGTTCGTTCAATGATGTGGTCCTCGGGCAGCATTACGACAGCAACGGCTTTTCCTGGAAGCCAGGGCATGTCGAGTTGAATGATCGATTCGACGAACTGCGTGGGGCGGCCTACACCTTGGCCCAGCAGATACGCCGCTCGCGCGCAGACACGCCCTGACCTCTCTTGCAATGCCGTCAGGGCGCTGTGGCAGACAGCTGCCGGATCATCGAGACGGTCAGGTACAGTCTCGGGGCGATACTCGACAGCTCGATGTATTCATCCTCGGCATGCAGGCCGGCCCCCACTACACCCAACGTCTCCAACACCGCCGGCTTGGCGCTGCCCGGCACATAGGCATAGCCGGCGTCGGTACCAAAACGCATGGCGATGGGTTCGATGCGCTTGTCGATCTGTCCGTAGAGCTTCTCGGCAGTCTTGGCCAGTTGCTCGGAACCGGCGTTTCTCGCCAGTGGCGGTCGCCCCTTGTCCAGACGCAGGCTGACTTCGGTGCCCTCGATCAATTGCGTGCGCACGATGCGTTGGGCATCGGCCAGCACCCGCTCGCTTTCACTCACGTCCGAGTAGCGCATATCGGCCTCGGCCGAGGCGCTGTCGGGAATGATGTTGCGCTTGTCTCCAGCCCTGAGCATCGTCCAGTTGACGGTGGTGCCCTTGGCGGGATCGCCGAGGCCCTTGAGTTGCAGCAACTGGTGAGCCAGTTCCATTGCGGCATTGCGCCCGGCTTCGGGTGCGGAGCCTGCATGGGACGACGTACCCTTGACCTGCAGCAGCAAGCCGTTGATGCCGTTGGTGGCGACCGTCACGGCATCTTTGTCCGGCGGCTCGTACGAGAATACGTAGTCATGCTGGCGAGCGAGTTCAGCGATGAGCGCTTTCGAACCGGCCGAACCGGTTTCCTCGTCCGGGTTGAACAGCACGGTCAGCGTGCCGAAGCCTTTGAACTGCTCGTCCTGCAGCAGCTTCAGCGCAGGCAGGATCATCGCCACCCCGCCTTTGGCATCGGCCACGCCAGGCCCATAGGCACGATCGCCCGCCACCTTGAACGGCCGCTTGGCTGCCGTGCCTGGCAGGAACACCGTGTCGTAGTGAACCATCAGCAGAAACGACTGGCTGCCTGTGCCCTTGAGCGTGCCGACAATGTTGTCGCCCGCAGAAGGATTGGCTGAGCGAGTCTGCACGTCGGCACCCAGCGCCTTGAGGCGTTCGACCAGCAGGTCGCTGACGGTCCTCAGGCCTGGGGCCTGTCCGGTACCGGTGTCGACATCGACCAATTGCTGCACGGTGGCCAGATAGGCTTGCTGCTCGGCCTGGGCATGCTCGAGGCGTTGTGCGGGCGTGAAATCGGCGGCAAGTACATAGAACGGCAGGCACGCAAGGCTAACGATGGCGCCACCTATTGAGCGTGGAGTGAGCATTTTCGATCCTTGATAAAAGTTACGAACATGCAGTTTTGACCACAGTCTGTTTTGACGCCAGTTTATTGGCTCAAATAACTGAATACATAAATCGTTACAGCATCTGCTTCATTAAACAGGTTGCACAGAAGATCAAGATGAGAGTGATAATCACGCGGTTAAAAAAATAAAAAAGAATGGAACGATTACTGAAGTGCCATTATCGAACCCTGCTGCTGATCATCCCACCAGCGAAGCGTTCGGCCCTCCAGGGTCGACGCAGCGCGGTCATGTACCCTTTCAAAAGCCGGGTACGTGGCGGATGGCGATTGACTGAATAATGACTGCCAACTCCGTTCAAGTATTGAGCTGACACTTAACTGCACCTAACTCGCCATGGAAAAAGGTGGGACGAATGTGCAAACTTAAAAGTATTCATGAGATGAATGTCCCTTCCGCCTATCATCGCCGATCGGATTTGCTAAGTGCCGAGATGGCCGAGATAGACAAGAACGAATCCATTACCGCCGTATTGCAACTCGCTGCACAGTTGACCGGTGTGCGCTACCTGGCCCTGCGCAAATCGAACCCCTCGCTCTGGCTCGGCTTCATGGAGAACCGCCAGATCGAATTGAGCTTCCATGGTCAGACCACTGCCGTGTCGCAACTCGAGGCACTCGACAAGCTGCTGGGCAGCGGCGACCCGTCGCTGACCTCGGCGCCTGCCAAGTGGACGCCGCAGCCCCTGGCTGCGTTTGGTGCATCCACCATCGAAGGGCTGTTCACCACGCCTATTCATACGATCGACGGCACCAAGCTGGGCCTGTTGGTGGCCGCCAGCGATCTACCGCTGGGCCGACTGGAGGCCGAAGCCATTCAGAAAAACCTGAAACTGGTTGCCCGATTGACGGCCAGCATGAGGTCGGTGTTTTGAATACGACAGCGCCGACTCAGCGCTAGGCAGCAAAACGGCGCGCGCATACGCTCATCCCATCCGTCATGAGGCGTGAGCAGGTTGCCACTTGCTCGAGAACTTATTGCACGGTTGTGCCACTCCCATAGACGCAATCGATTTACCAGGACAAACGATTCATCCGATAATGGCCAGACGCTATCGCCGCGTTCACGGCGATTTTTCCTACGTCTCGGTATCCTATGCTTCCCAGCAGCCACAACCCCGTCCTGGTAGCGTTCTCTCTGATTGTCGCCATTCTCGCCTCCTACACGGCGCTCAGAATGGCAGGACGTGTAGCCAGCTCGACGGGCAAGGCCGCAGGTCTTTGGCTGGCCGGTGGCTCCTTTGCCATGGGCTTCGGTGTCTGGGCGATGCACTTCATCGGCATGCTTGCCTTCGATCTGCCGATTCCTCTGGGCTACGACATTCCGCTGACCCTGCTGTCACTGCTCATCGCGGTGTTTTCCTCGGCCTTCGCGCTGTGGCTGGTGTGCCAGAAAAACCTGCCGTGGATTCGCCTGGTGCTCGGCGGCCTGCTGATGGGCGCCGGCATCGCGGCCATGCACTACACCGGCATGGCTGCCCTGCTGATGCGACCAAGCGTGATCTACATCCCGTGGATCTTCATGCTGTCGATCCTGATCGCGGTGCTGGCCTCGGGCGCGGCGTTGTGGATCGTGTTTCGCCTGCGCAGGGGAGCCCGCGGCGAAGCCTGGGCCCGTATCGGCGCCTCGCTGCTCATGGGCTGCGCCATCGTCGGTATGCACTACACCGGCATGGCAGCGGCGCAGTTTCCACTGGGCAGCTACTGCGAAGCGTCCAACAGCGGTATCGACGTCAAATGGCTTGCCGTCGTCGTGATCGTCGTCAGCCTGGCCGTGCTGGCAATCGCGCTGATCGTGTCCGTGCTCGATGTGCGCAGCAACTTGCTGTCCCTCTCACTGGATCAGGCCAACAGCGAGCTGCTGCAACTGGCGCTGCACGACAACCTGACCCGCCTGCCCAATCGACTGCTGCTCAACGACCGCCTCAACCAGGCCATTCACAAGGCCACGCCGCATCGAGACCCGTTTTCGGTGTTGCTGATGGACCTGGATGGCTTCAAGGCCGTGAACGATGCTTATGGGCACCATGTGGGCGATCTTCTGCTGGTGCAGGTGTCCGAGCGCATCCTGGCCAGCAAGCGGCCGGAGGACACGGCTGCGCGCCTGGGTGGCGACGAGTTCGTATTCCTGATTCACCACCGCGAACCCGAAGACGCCGCGTTGTTCGCCCAGCAACTGGTCGAGTCGATTGGCCGCCCCTACAGCCTAGAAGGCCAGGTCCTGCATATCTCGGCGAGCATCGGGATTGCGTTGTTTCCCGACAACGGCCTGACGGCCCACGAACTGATGGTCAATGCCGACGCAGCGATGTACCACGCCAAGGAACTGGGACGTGCGGGGTACTGCTTCTTCGAACGCACCATGAACAAGAACGCCCATGAACAGATGCAGCTTCAGCACGACCTGCGCCTGGCGCTGGAACGTGGTGAGTTCGTTCTGCACTACCAGCCCAAGTTCGTCGCCGCTGACGGCCATATGGTCGGTGTCGAAGCCTTGGTGCGCTGGCACCGTCCAGGCTCGGGGTTAGTACCGCCGGACCGCTTCTTGCCGCATGCCGAACGAACCGGGCTGATCATACCGATCGGCAACTGGGTGATCGATGAAGCCTGTCGGCAGATGCGCCAATGGCACGATCAAGGCCATGACGGTTGGAGCGTGGCGGTGAACCTGTCGACGATTCAGCTGGCCCAGGCCGACCTGCTGGGGGTGGTGCGCACCGCACTGGAAAAGTACGCGCTGGCGCCGCAGCACCTGGTGTTGGAGGTGACCGAGTCCACCGCCATGCGCAACGCCGAAGCCAGCCTGGAGATCCTCGACAAGCTGGCCGAGCTGGGCGTGAACATCTCCATCGACGACTTCGGCACCGGCTACTCCAGCCTGCTTTACCTCAAGCGCTTTCCGGCCAACGAGTTGAAGATCGATCGCGGTTTCGTCAAGGAACTGGTCCAAGGCAATGAAGACGAGGCAATCGTCTCGGCCATCATCGCCCTGGGCCAAACGCTGAGCATGAAGATCGTCGCCGAAGGCGTGGAAACCCAGGAGCAGCAAGCGTTGCTCACGCGGCTGGGTTGCCATGCCCTGCAGGGCTACCTGTTGGGCAAACCGCTGCCGGCGGCGCAACTGCTCGAGGCGCTCGCCGCCCAAGGGCGACGCCCCCTGGCAGCAGGCCCTGGTGACGACAGCGCGTCGATCACAGTTTCATGTTGAGCGAGACGAACGCCGAACGACCCGGCGCCGGTGAGAACATCGCCTGGTCGTCGCCGCCCCAGAAGAAGTTGTCGTACCAGACGTATTCGTATTGACGGTCCAGTAGGTTCTTGACCTGCAGATCGACGCTGGTGGAGGGGCTGAGGCGATAGCTGACGCTGGCGTCCACCACTACGAAACCGCCGTACTTGCCCTGTTCGTTCAACTCGTCGATGTAGTAGCTGCCCTGCGCCCGGCCTTGTACGCCGAACTTCCAGTCGTCGTTGTAGCGATAGTCGGCACCCAGGTTACTGATGTAGCGCGGGGTGGAGAACACCTGTTTACCCGACAGCGATTGGCCGGAGGCCGAGAATGCCTTGACCACCTTGGCTTCCTGGATGGCATGTGAGGCCCACACCGTCCACTGTTCGTCCAACTGCGCGCTGATCTGCATGTCCACACCGCGCCGACGGGTCTCGCCCAGCCCAACCGTGGTGCCGGTGCTGGGCATGTTCGCCACTTCGTCGGTGGCATCCTGTTGCCACAGCGCAACGCGTGCCTGCGCGCCCGGGAACGGTTGGAACTTGATGCCGACCTCCTTGCCCGTATTGATCGATGGATCGTAGGACGTCTGCCCCGGAGTCATGTAGGCCGGTGCGGTGGAGCCGGTGAGAATCTGGAAGGTGCGCCCCCAGTTGGCGTACACGTCGATCTCGGGGGTGAGGCTGTAGATCACGCTCAACTTGGGCTGACGAATCCAGCCGTAGTCCTGCAGCGAGGCCTTGGCGCCACCGAGCAGCTCGGTGTTGCCGGAGAATTTGTCGACACGCATCGCCGGGATGATCTTCAGCGCATCGATGGGCTGGATCACAGCCTGCAGGTAACCGCCGATGTTGCGCAGGGTGTAGCTGTCATCGTTCTGCACGCGGGCGGGCCTGACATCGAAGTCGGTCGGCACGCCATAGCTGTAGCGCAGGCGACGGTACGCATTGTCCTGTTCTTCGTAGTTGATGCCGCCATCGAGCGTCAGGTGCTCGTTGGCGCGCCAGGTCAGGTTGCTGAGCATGCCGCGCTGCTGTTCGTCCCACTGCCGACGTTGGCGCGGGGCATTGCCTGGACGGTAGTCGGTGAAAGTAATGGTGCGGTCGTCGTTGTAGCTGTTGTAGTACAGCTTGCTGCTCAGGCTCAGGTCGTCGTTGAGCTGCCAGTCGGTGTGCAGGCTCAACTGCTTCATGTCGCGGTCATCGCCATCGTTGCCGTTCTTGTCCGGTGACTGGGTGCGGCTGGCGTGCATCTGTTCGCGGGTGAGAAAGCCGGGCTCCTGGGCCTGATGGTGGTACAGGCGGGCGATAAGGCCGACGCGGAAATTCTGTTCGTCGTTGCTGAGGAACCACTTGCCGCCCAGCGCGTACTTGTTGGAGTTGCTGTGGTCGCGGTAGCCGTCACTGTCCTGCTTGGCGAGGATGTAGTTCTGGGCGAAATTGCCTTCCTCGCGGCCGATTGCCAGTTGCACTTCACGGGTGTCGAAGCTGCCGTAGGTGAGGCGACTGTCGGTGTAGTTACCGCCCTGGCGGGTGGCGAAGTTGATGTTGCCACCGATGTTGTGCAGCCCATAGCGCGGGTCGTTGGTGCCGCGCACCACTTCGATGTACTCGATGTCCAGCGGGAAGACCATGTCGATGAAACGCTGGTTGCCGCTGTTGACGTTGCTTGGCACCCCATCGATGAGGGTCTTGATCCCATTGATGTAGCCCTCGCCGTTGAACGCGCGGAACGTGACCTTGCCCGACTCTGCGCCCTGCCCGGTTTCGGTGAGTTGAATCCCCGGCATCTGTCCCAGCAGTTGCCAACTGTTCATCACGTTCTTGTCCTGGACCTGATCGCCACCCAGCACATCGACCGATGTCAGCACATTTTCGGTGCTCAAGGCGCTACCAACGCCGGCCGCAGCCGTATGGGTAATGTTCACATCGCCGAGGACGATGGTGGAATTGCCGGTCGGCTCGGCGAACAAGTCAGGGGAGACCATTGCCGTGAAGATGGCAAGGGAGGCCGGGGTGAATCGCATGGAAGCTCCTGGTGTGCGGGGTGCAGGCGCGGGTTGAGCGCAGGTTATAGAGGGACAGGTCTAAGCCTGCCTTTCGAAAATACGTTATATCATAACGTCATCAAATCGATACGATTTAGCTCAGTTGGAAACGCTTGGATGTTTTGAGTGACTAAGCCAATGGCAGATGGCTAGTGCCCGCCAAACGATGGGTGTAGATTGCGCCATGTTTTGCCATTCACTGACGATGCCGGACACCTGGGTGCCAAGTGCCGCCATGATGATTCCCCGCCCGTTCGCTCGACTCATCAATCCAACGCCGGATGCTCTCTATGCCCCACCTGTCGCCTGACGAAATCGTACGTGCCGCTCTGCAGATTTCGCATACCCGGCTGCGCAGGCAGCATGAGTTGGTCGTTGGCTTTGCAGTGCAAGCGCTGACCCTGACCTCGCTCGATGACTTGCTGACACAAGCCTGCGAAACGGCGGCGCTGGGGATGGACACGCCTTTTGCCAAAGTCCTGCAACCCAACGACGACCACTCGGCCTTTCGCCTGACCCACGGAGTCGGCTGGAAGCCCGCCGACATCGGCAACGCGGCGGTCGGGTCCGACGAAGCCAGCCCAGCGGGCTATGCGTACACCACGAGCCGGCCGGTCATTTCCAACCACCTGGGTCAGGAGTTGAGGTTCAGAACCCCTGCCCTGCTCAACGAGTACGGTATCGAGCGGGCCATCAACGTTCCAGTGCGGGGCACAGCGGGCATCTTCGGCGTACTGGAGGCAGACAGCCGTGACGGCGATGACTTCATCGAGAGCGACGTGGTGTTTCTCGAGGGGCTGGCCAACATCATCTCGATGGCCGTCGAGCGTCTGGCGACGAAAGAAGAGGCCAACTCACCGCATGCCTATTCGGAAAGTGTGCTCAATGCCAGTCCCGACTGCGTGAAGATTCTCTCGCGCACCGGTGAAGTGGAGTTCTTCAACGAGGCGGGGTTGTGCCGGATGCAGATCCGCGACCTCGCCGACATCGCCGGCAAGCCGTGGATCGAACTGTGGCCTGAGTGCTCGAAACAGGTGATCGAGGACGCGCTGGTGCGCGTCGGTAATGGCGAATCGGTGCGCTTCGAATCGTTCTGCCCGACGGCCAGAGGCGAGCCACGATGGTGGGATGTCACGGCTGCTCCGGTGCTTGATCCGCACGGTGAGATCGACAAGATCATCGCGGTCTCAAGGGACATCACCGAGCGCCATGAGCAGGAAGTGCGGTTCGCCGCTTTGATCGAGGCGCAAAACACCAAACTCACCGAAAGCGGCCTGCATGTGGCCGAAACCCATCACCGTGTGAGAAACAGTCTTCATCTGGTGAACAGTCTGTTGCTGCTGCAAGCCAATCTGTCGATGGAGGAAGCCGTCCAGACCCAACTGCAGATCGCGGCCAATCGGGTGATGACCATCGCCAATGTGCATGAACATCTGTATCAGGATGCTCACTGCGCCGCCCTGAGTGCGCCGGCGTACTTGCGCTCATTGTTGTCCGATATCCGAACGGCCTTTGGCGAACCGCACATCGAGTGGTCGGTCGACGACTTCCAATTGCCCCCGGAGCGCATGGCGCCGCTCGGACTGGTGGTCTCGGAACTGGTCACCAACGCGTTGAAGTATGGTCAAGGCAAGATCACCGTCACCATCGAGCGCGATGCCGAAGATGCACGCATCAAGGTCACGGACGAAGGCACCGGCTTTCCAGAGTCTTATCCGAAACCGAGCGGAACCGGGCTCGGCATGCGGTTGGTCAAGAGCTACTCCGGGTACGGGGAAGACGCCATTACCTTGGATCGCTCAAGTGGCTTGAGCAGTATCGAAGTGCGCTTCAAAATGTGAGGCGACTGCTGTCTCAAGCCTGTTTAACTGAACTTTAGGCACCGGCCAAACTTGGCATCGCACCGGGTGCTCAATGTAAAGAACTGTGCGCAGTTTATGGCACGGCACTGTGCTGCGCCGATAACTTCATGAGCCTCTCCAACGTGGCGCCCAACACAAAAATATTTGCCGAGCACTAAAACGCGGAGTCCTCCCGTTCGTGACCTTGAAAAAAACGTGCGTCGACGGCTTAAACTTTTCTTCATCCTCACCTTAAGCGTTCCTTAAGCAACGCCCACCTAGCATGGCGCCGGTCATCACACCCACCTAGAACGGGACACGTCTATGTTGAATGAAGCCTCAGAAATCCGCCCGAGCTCTGCACTTGGAAAGCAACTGGTCATCGAACTTTACGACTGCAACGACGCACGTTTCGACGATATCAAATGGATCGAAGACAGCATGTTGCAGGCGGCCCGCGAAGCCAACGCGACGATCGTCACCTCTACCTTCCACAAGTTCAGCCCTATCGGAATTTCCGGCGTGGTGGTCATCGCCGAATCGCACCTGGCCATCCACACCTGGCCTGAATACAAGTACGCCGCCATCGACGTCTTCACCTGCGGCGATGTACTCGACGGCGCCCAGGCCGTGCGCGTGCTGAGCGAGCGGCTGGGCAGCCAGCGTCACATCATCTCCAGCATGGACCGCGGGCTGGAAGGGCACCGTGTGGGCATGGTCAACCGTACCCTGAGCGGTGCAGGCGCGATCAACGACGACAGCCCGACGCTGCGCTGGGCCATCGGCTCGGAGCAAGGGGGCGCACGATGAGCTCGCTCAACGATCAGCCTGCCCGCGCGCAACAGATCGATCCGGACCGCTATGACGTCGACTTGAAGTACCTGGTCCCCGAGGACGTCGCCGGCACCCTGCCCGCACTGCCACCGAACCACTTCTACTTCTACCCGCCAGACCCTGCGCGCGAAGGCGACAGCGCGATCACGGCCCTGGAAAACAGCGATCTGTTCGACAGCTATCTCTATGGCGTGCGCCGGGTGCTTTACCAAGGCCGTACGGCCTGGCAGAACATCCTGATCGCCGACACCTACAACTACGGCCGCGTGTTGATGATCGATGGTGCGATCCAGAGCGCTGCCAGCGACGAGTCGCTGTACCACGAGCTGCTGGTGCAGCCGGCGATGCTGGCCCACGATGAGCCGCGCGATGTCCTGATCATCGGCGGCGGCGAAGGCGCCACGTTGCGTGAAGTGCTGTCGCACGCCAGTGTCCGCCGCGCGGTGATGGTCGATCTGGACCAAGAGCTGGTGGAACTGTGCCGAGCCCATATGTTCCAGTGGCACCAGGGCGCGTTC
The DNA here is from genome assembly GCF_030580795.1 of Pseudomonas boreofloridensis. NCBI lineage: Bacteria > Pseudomonadati > Pseudomonadota > Gammaproteobacteria > Pseudomonadales > Pseudomonadaceae > Pseudomonas > Pseudomonas boreofloridensis. The sequence goes on from NZ_JAUQOQ010000001.1 coordinate 321,167, forward strand.
GACGACCCTCGCTGTGAGTTGGTGACGGCCGATGGCAGGGCTTACCTGGAAAATGACGCGTCGCTGTACGACGTGGTCATCATCGATGTCGTCGACATGCTCGACAACGGTCCGGCGCAGGCGCTGTACACACGCCAGTTCTACGAACTGCTGCATTCGCGTCTGCGCCCAGGCGGCGTGGTCGCGGTGCAAGGCCTGGAGTTCTCCCACAGCGACGACAAACCCCATGCGGCACTGGCGCGCACGCTGCGCAGCGTCTTCAGTCAGGTCCACAGCTACCGCGCTGCGGTACCCTCGTTCCTGGCGTCGTGGGGCTTCCTGCTGGCGTCGGACTGGGTGGACCCTGCTCACTGGCAGGCCGCCGATCTGGACCGTCGCATCGAGCGCAAGCTCGGCCTGACCTGGTTGGACCACCTTGAAGGTGACTACCTCAAGGCGTGCTTCGTGATGGACAAGGAAACGCGCTTCCTGATGGCTCAGCCCGGACCGCTGCTAGAAGACGGCGTCACCTTCGTCGCCCCGCCCGACATCGAGGAAATCGAGTTCGGACCGACTCAGTTCCCAGCCCTCAAGGCCTATTGAAATGACCGCGCCACACGCCCTGCCGGCCACGGACCTGTCCACGCCCAGCGCTTGCGTGCTGCATCGGGTGAAGTTCATGCCAGGCGTTGCCGTGCAGGCATCGGCGTCGCAGTGCCTGGCGCAGTTCGAGGATCCGTACCCGACGCACGCCGCCCTGCTGCAACGTAGCCCCATGACTGCCTTACAGGCCTTGCCTGAAGACAGTGCAGCGGATGAACTGCTGGTGGTGTTTGCGGCGGCCGGCCTGCAGATCAGTCACGCCTGGCGCCAGCACCTGGAAGCCTGGATGAGGACCGACGAGGACGCCGATCAGCCAACATTGGAGACGATGTCCTTTGGCGAGCGCATACTCTGGCGGCCTGGCCGGGCGCTGATTATCGGCAACCCAGAGCGCTGCACGGAACTGCTCGCCGGGATCGTCGCCTTCAGTTGGTACGAAGGTGGCTTGCGGCGTTTGGAAACGGAGATCGCGGCCTCCTGGAGCACCGCCGATGACGACATCGAACTGACCCAGTTGCCGCAGAAACGGCACCAGGCCCGCGCACACCACGTCGATGCGTGCGTGACACGGACCACGCGTTGGCGTATCGCCTACACGCGTCTGGAAACCCGCCTGGAAAAAGCGCCCACGGGCCTGAGCAGTGCGGTGCGCAGGCTCTACAATGAGCTGGCCATGCAAACTGAAGTGCACGATCGTCTGGTCAGCGTCGACGATCGCATCGAAGTGCTGCAGGACCTGTACGAACTGGCCACCGATCGACTCAGCGAGCATCGCCATGTGCTTGAGGAGCTGCGCGTGGAGTGGTTGATCGTGGCGCTGTTGCTGGCAGAGGCGGCGCTGAGTATCTGGGGATTGCTGACGTAGCGAAGAAGGCTAGAGCATGCGCGTACTACTCGTTGAAGATGACTTGCTGTTGGGCGATGGCATTCAGTTAGGTCTGCGCCAGGAAGGCGACCGGGTCGAATGGTTGACCGACGGCTTGCTGGCCAAACAGGCGCTGGCGACCGATGAGTTCGACCTGGTGATTCTCGACATCGGTTTGCCACGATGCAGTGGCCTGGAGGTGCTGCATGAGCTGCGCAACCGCGGCTCCAAAGTGCCGGTTTTGCTGCTCACGGCCAGGGATGAAGTAGCCGACCGCGTGAAGGGGCTCGATTACGGCGCCGACGACTACCTGACCAAGCCCTTCGACTTCGAAGAATTGCTGGCCCGCATCCGCGCCCTGGCACGCCGCGCGCTGGGCCGTGCAGTGCCGCAACTGATCCACGGCAACCTGTGCCTGGATCCCTCGACGCATACCGTGACGGTGGACGACGACCCGGTCAACCTCGCACCGCGCGAATATGCACTGTTGCGTCTGCTGCTGGAGAACAAAGGCAAGGTGCTGTCGCGCGCTCAACTGGAGAGCAAGCTGTATGGCTGGAGCGGGGATGTCGAAAGTAACGCCATCGAAGTTCACGTGCACCACGTACGACGCAAAACTCACAACAGCTTAATCCGGACCGTGCGCGGAATGGGATATACCATCGCCGAAGAGAAAATGGGCTAGCGTCGATGCACGTCGGATCGTTCAAGTCATTCAGTCGCACAACGACGCACAAGCCGTCGGTGCGCAGGCTCTTGCTGGCGTGGTTGCTAGGCAGCTTCGTCGTGACCTGGTTGATGGTGATCGCCTTCACCTACTACTTGTCCACGAACAAGATCGAGCGCTTCTTCGATGAGGACATGCTCGACTTTGGTCAGGCTGCGCTCAACATCCTGTCGGTTGCCACCCGCGATGAGCGACTTGGCCGCAGCGCAGACGTCACGCAACAGACCATCGAAGCCAGCCGCGAAGCGATCAAAGGCCTGCCCCTGCTGCATCGAGGCGGGGTACTGGCCTATACGCTGTGGCAAAACGGCGAGGCGGTGCTATCGAGCGCCAACATGCCCGAAGGTTTCACCCACGCCCCGGACGGCTTCAGCTCGCTCAAGACGGCGAATGCCCAGTGGCGCGTGCTGAACATGCAGCAAGGCGAGATGAACGTGTGGGTCGGTGAGAACATCAGCTATCGCCGCCATACCACCAACACACTGCTGATCTATGCCCTGTTTCCTCTACTGCCGGCCTTTCCCCTGCTGGCGTTGATGATCTGGTTCAGCGTCTCCCGTGGCTTGTCGCCGCTGCAGGCGATGCAGGAAGAAGTGCACAAGCGCTCCGATCGGAACCTCGAGCCAATTGCCCTGGCCCGTGTGCCCGTCGAGGTCCACGGGCTGGTCGGCGAACTCAACCTGCTGCTCGAGCGTCTACGCAACGCGCTGGAGGCCGAGCGCCGCCTGACGGGTGATGCCGCCCACGAAATCCGCACCCCACTCGCCGCCTTGCGCACCCATGTACAAGTGGTGCTGCGCTCCACCGATCCTCAGTTCCAGGCGCACGGCCTGCAGCAAATCAACCGCAGCGTGACCCGTATCACCACACTGATGGAGCAGATTCTGCTGCTGGCGCGCTTGGACAGCGATGCCTTGATCGAAGAATTCTATCCGGTGGACTTGTCGACCGTGGCCGAGGCGGTGGAGGCCGATCTTGCGGTTCAGGCCTTCGACAAACGCATCAGCCTGTCGCTCGATCAAACGCCCGTCAGGATCATCGGTATCGAAGTGTGGCTGAAGATTTTGCTGAGGAACCTGGTGAGTAATGCGATTCGCTATACGCCTGCCGGTGGCCATGTCAGCGTGCGGGTCGAGCACCATGACCCGCATGCCGTGGTGTCGGTCATGGACGATGGTCCGGGGATCACGGCCGAAGAGGAAAAGGTGATCTTCAAACGGTTTTATCGGGGCACTGCGGCCTCAGGGGATGGGCAAGGCAGTGGGCTGGGCTTGCCCATCGTCAAGCGGATTATCGAAGTGCACAAGGGTACGATCGTGCTGTCGCAGGGCTTGCACGGACGGGGACTGGGCGTGACGGTAACGCTGCCGAAAAGAATCTAGAACGCTTCACTCTAATGCTTAGGAAACTTCACCGTGATCCACATTGATGACAACACCCACGTTGCCTTGGCCGATGCGCTGTTCGTATTTGCGCTCGAAGCGGAAGCCGCCGATGCATTCAGCCACGTCGATGCGGTATTCACCGGTATCGGCAAGGTCAATGCCGCCATTGCACTGACCAAGGCCCTGCAGACACGCAAACCCAAGCTGATCGTCAACCTCGGTTCCGCTGGCAGTCCGCGTTACGGCAAAGGTGAGCTGGTGTGTTGTACGCGTTTCGTGCAACGGGACATGGACGTCACGCCCTTGGGCTTCGCCCGCTACCAGACGCCCTTGACCGACGTGCCGGTGATTCTGGAGCAGGGATTGTCACTGCCCGGGATCCCATTGGGCACCTGCGGTACAGGTGATAGCTTCGAGACCAATCACGGCGATGCGCCCTATGACGTTGTGGACATGGAAGGTTATGTCCTGGCGCTGATCGCTCGCGAAGAGGGCATTCCGTTTCTGTGCCTGAAATACATTTCCGATGACGCGGGCAGCGAAGCGGCAGACGATTGGTCGGTGCAGGTGCACCTGGCGGCGCAGGCGTTTGGCAAGGTGTTGTTTGCCCAGACGTGAATCGAAAGACGTTGGACTTGCGAACGCGACCCCACTTCTCAGGCAGGTGTGAATAGATCCGCGCGGACGGCAATTGCAATTCGTCCGCTTACGTGGGAACAGTCAGGCCCATGATCACACCCGCGTGAAATTGGAGACTCAGGATAACCTGCTCCCCTGAACGTCTATCCAATCTAGTCACTATCGCAGTCGCCCCCGCGACGCCGAGCCGAGAGGCGCCACCGCCGCGGGAACGACAGTGCAGTTAAGCCGTACCGGTGCCGCCGCGGTTGGCATTGCCGGGCGTCTGCATTTCATGAGTCTCGGCCTGGGTATCGGCGTTGCTCACCTGAGACTCCAGATCGTCGGTGGGTCGATGGCTACGGATCCTTCGAGTGAGAGTGCTGGCACTGGCAGCTAGCTCATCGGTCATTCTGCCGGTAGCCGCCAAGGCGCGTTGCCCTGTTTCCACAACACTACGACTCACTTGCGTTCCGGTCTCCAAACCGCGACGGGCGACTTGCGCACCCAGATGCCCTCCCGCACGCCCCACGTCATATCCGAATTGCGCGCCAGTCAACGCGGCGTTACCCAGGGCGCGGGGAGCAGAACGCAGCGCTTCTTTCGGTTTGGCGTGGTTGTCATCGTTAAGCCAAGCCTTGCCCTTGTCAGATAGTGTGCTCGTCATCGATGCAACGAAGGCCCAGATACCGAACGCAACGCCGGTTCCAAGCGTATTGATGGAGGTCCCCACAATGGTCTGAGCAGCAGGACCGGAAACCGCGTTGGTGCCCACGCGCTCGGCCGCAGCGCGAGCTGCGAACGTCACGCCCAAGCCAAAGTACCCGCCGCCAAAGCTATTGGCGCTGATGAGCGCTTTGCCCGCAGCGTCAAGCGCATTGGCGGGCACGCCAAGGAGCATGTTGCCCAGTCGCTGCCCTCCGTGCCCAATGGCCGACAACACACTGCCTTGCTTTGCAGCCTTGTAGACAGAGAACCAGTCTTGTTCACCCTCCAGCGTGCGACGCACACTGGCCTGATCGGTCGTGTCGAGTGAAGTTCCCGCATCACGCAAGCCGAACAACAATGCCTCACCCCGCTCTTGCCGAGCGGTCTGAGCGTTATGCTTGAGGTTGGCCGTGGCGAGTCCAGATGCATAGTTACGCAGCGGTACCGCGATTTTATTGAACAGGTCTGCAGCCTCGGGCCGACCGGATAACCTCAACGACGCCGATACGGTCCCGGTAATGACCGCACCGACCAGGTAGGTTTGAATCTGCTTGGCATCCTCAAGCGCTTCGCGAATAGCCCCCTGCTGCTTAGCTTCCAGTCCCCTGGCCACGTCAGGGTGAAGTTTGTCTGCTGGTGCTTTGAGAAAGAAGGCGTCCGCTTTCGCTTCCGCGAACAGGCGCTGGAAGAACTCATCCGGGTAATGGGCCTCCATGCCCCCTACCCCGCCCTCGGCCGCGGCTTTGAGCAGTCCATTGTCGATTTCGCCGAACACGAACTTGGTTACATCGCTGACAATCTCGGGCTTGGCAAACTGGGCGGCCACGACGCCGGTAAAGGGAAGACCGCCCACCAGGGCGGTTCCGTGAGTCGCATAACGATCGAGCCGGCCAGCATTTTCCATGGTGCTGCGGATTGCCGCGAGGTTCTCGCCTTCTTGCAAAAGCCGCTCACTTCGGCTGTCCGCGATCGAATCCAGCATCTCGTGCTGTGCTCGCGCCAAATCAGCCTCAGCGGGGGTCGCCTGGGGTGACACGGGCAGACGATACTGCGCAAAGCGATCTCGCATGTAGTCGCGTACAGCGGTGCGCTCTGTCTGGTCGGTAATAGCGCCGACGCCTTGGGCCTGCACAGCATGCTGGGCGGTTTCTGCCTGTGCCCTATCAGGGGTGTGAAGATGTGCGACGTGAGATCCGTTGATATCCATCAGATAGGCCTCATTGTTGAATAGCCATTGCCAGGAGTGTCAGAGCGCGTATTAGTTATGCCAGCGACTCTTCCTTCGTGCTGCCCTAGCACGTACTTGAGCGTGAATCGGACAGGAGAATGATCCGCATGAATCACGCAGTGGGCTGAGTGTGAGTGGTTGGCGAGCTCAGCCGGTTCCATGGAAAAGGCGTCGTACTGGCAGGTGAGGAACGAGCCCTGCTGGGGTCGCTGATCGCCCCTCTGGCATAGGCTAAGGTCGCGGGGGACATTGCTAGCGAAGGAGACTTTTTGGAGCGCTCAAATGCATCCGGCTAGCGGTGTGCTGTCTCCCGCCATCAGGTTCAGACATCCAAGGTATTCTCGCGGGCGAAGGTTTACGTCTGCGTGTAAACTTGCGCCCTTTTTTCGATTCATCCTGGGCCGATGTCACTCCATGTGCCGCCAGTACGTCTGTGCCCTTTGATCATTGCCAAGGCGACATAGCCTTTGTCGCGGGGGGATGAGCCCGTTGGCAAGCGGTAGGCCGTGCCGCCTGCGCTTAGAACCCCTGCAAACCCGCTAAAACGCACTGGAAACATGCACCTCCGGAGACCGCATGATAGAGCCATCCAAGCCAGTAATTACGCGCGCTGAGCCATCTAGAAGGTTCTCCGTGGCCCCGATGATGGATTGGGGCTACGTCTCCTGAAAGCCTCTATCTATGCGTTCTCCAGAGATCAGCTCTGCAGGCTGTACCATTTTTGTACCAACAGGTCGCTCACACCTGAAGGCATTGAATGACATGGATTGGCAAACGGTTTTCGCTTTTTTGCCCAACCCCATTAGCGGCGTCTGGCTCAGAAAAGGCCAGCCTGCCGCTCGCATGACGGTAGCACCGATGATGGCATCCATACCTCCAAGCATATAAATTACAAAGTCTGCACAGCATCAGCTCCGATTCCGTACCAATTTTTACCTAGCTTCCTCCCACCGCAGCACCTTGTCGGCGAGTCTCGCCTAGTGCCATCATCGTGCCTGCCATGACTAGCATTCTTACAGCTAGGTATCACGGATGAACGCTGCATGCCAGTATCGAACGTGCTGGCATACATAACCCCCTAACCCTTCATATACGCCAACATCCATGTATTACAAGTACAGAGCTTGTGCCCAACGAACGTGGGAAATACTTATTAATAGAGAGTTATATTTCTCCCTGCCATGTAATCTTAATGACCCCCTTGACGTCTCAATTGACCTCAACGCCGAGTATGAGCGAACCAAAGCTATAATTCGAGATAGCGACCCAAACCCAGATGGCAGACGTTCTTTTCTTCTGATGCTCCTCGACGACCACAAAAGGATTAGTAAAAAATCAGGGAACGAAGTCAGCTTAAATCAAGCAATATACGAATATATACAGACTAGGGGCGTACTCTCACTATCAATGAATCCGCATGACGCATTATTATGGGCGCATTATGCGGACGGCCACAAAGGCGTCACTTTAGGATTTAATGACACCCTTCTTGACATTGAGCATACTGGACATGGCAAAGTAACATACCATGCCAGCCCACCTTATGTAGAGAAATTTATTGAATTAGTTGACGAATTCGAAACTTTCTGCCGCCCATGGGATGGAGCCACCTACTCAGACGAACGAGGAAAAGAGTTTTACAACAAACAACTAGACACCATGTTCCAAGCTGGACTTTACTCAAAATCTGAAAAATGGAAGTATGAAGAAGAGTTTAGGATTATTGCCGAACCAGGAAACCATCCGTATCACCCCAAGGCGCTAGCCGAGATAATCCTCGGGGCGAAAACTTCTCCAGCCGATGAGAAAACAATAAAAAAAATCCTTGACCATCCAGATTACTCCCATGTCAAACTTAAAAAAGTATTCAACCCGCCAGGAACTTTTGACTTCCTTAGCCGCGAATTAACGGAGGACGTATCGGCCGACTAGTTGATCCACTCGACTATCAGCAGCGCTGAGGCGATCACAAAGTACGACTACACACCCCGATTGTGCTGGAGTACTGACGAGAAAAAAAGCGCTCAAACCCTACACGCAAAGGTCTTGAGCGCTTTTTTGCACCTAATTGCGACAAACTCAAATGGCATCGAGGGGCGTGGAATGGCGATCGGCTTGCCCCATTTTGCCCCAGGCAGTGACGTGCAATTGGTGCGCCGAGCTGTTGCTACAGTCACCGTGCTAAGGCATAGTGATTGGACCAGTCCGACCTGCTCACAAGACCTAAAGACTCCGGCGATACCAACTGTGACCTCGTCAACAATAGGGCTGACGCGAACTAAATGCGCTGAAATAATGCCCTAATCCCACCTAAAAATCTCAGTAATGGATCTTGCCCATGGAAGAAAAGGCCGCCCTAACCGCTGACACTCTTGAGCTTTTACATCTGAACCAGATCGCTATAAGGGCTGCTATTGAGGAGCTATCGTTATGGATTAGCGAGAGGGGATCAGTACAAACCCACGATAACGTCATGGGCGCCCTACGAGCTTTAGACGTGAATGCTGATGCGATCTGGACCAGTATAGCGGAGTTGCGTAAGTAAGCCAGCCGACTGATAAGATCTTTCTGTACCGGCATGTCTTACAAGAACTTCATGAGGCACAAGCAATTCAGCGCAAAAACTTTTACACTTTAATATTATCAAATAAATCGACACCCACAAACCACACACCACGCAACCTTCAACCGCAGCCTTATAGCTTGACATTTGTAATGCAGGATCGGAAGCCACAATAGCAACTTCAACATCAACACACCCAAACCAAAAGACCAACTCAGCAAAGCCCTGATACATCAGAGTCAAAATAGCAGCATGGAGATTCGATAAATAACATGTGAAAATTTTGAACCTTACCCGCCGCTTATTGTCTTTCCGCGCACTCAAATTCATCATCTCCCGAACGGAAAACCATGCAAAAGTTATGGCTTTGAAAAATAAATCTATATTCGCTAATAAAGCTTTGCCGCTCGCTGCCGAAAACATCTCAACGGATTGAGTTTCCTGGCTATGGCAGGCTGCTAAAAATTATCCTTGGCCCAAAAACGTACAATTTTATACGTGCGCCCGAGGTAGCTGTACCCACCGTGAGAGATTGACGAGGCCTGCCGTGCTGAAGAACGCCCCTTTGAGTACAAAGCTAATACTGATTCTGATGTTTCCACTATTGGGATTCCTAGCCTTCGCCGGAATCTACGTAGCGGATAAACGCGAAACCCTGAGCGAGATGAATCGCGCAGTCACCGCCACTACTACGGCTAGGAAGCTCAGCGATGTGATCACTGCCATCCAACGTGAGCGCGGCGCCAGTGGCGTGTTTCTTGGGAGTGGCGGCAAAACAATGCAGGACAAGCTTCACAGTCTGCGTCTAGAGACGGACGCAGCGGTTGGTGCGATGCGAAACCAATCGCTGGAAGACCTAACCTCCCCTGATAAAATGCTGCGAGCATTGAATGATATAGCCGAACTACGTAGCAGCGTGGACAGGCTGGCGATAAACAACGTGGAGTCCGGTGCGAGATTCACCGACCTTATTAGGAATTTAGTTAGCTTCTCCTATACTCTAGAAACTAGTATCGAAGACCCAGAAATCCTAAGAGCGCTGAGCTCACTCAATCAGTTCGCAGACATGAAAGAGCGCGCTGGTAGAGAACGTGTGCTGCTCGGCCTGGCATTCAACCAAAACCGCTTCGATGCATCGCTGCTCTCACGCTTCAGCCGCAACATGGGTGAGTTTTCGGGCTATTTCGAAGCCTTCCAGCGCTGGGCGCCTACGGAATATAAAGATAAGTTAGATAGGGTGTTGCAACAACCAGCCTCACTTGAGGTAGCGCGCCTGCAAAAACTTGGCTTCGACACCCCGCTGGGCGAGCCGTTGAACTTCAAACCTGAAGACTGGTTCAACTTGGCGACAACCCGTATTGATATGATGGCCAAAGTTGAGACCGAGCTTGCTCAAGCGGTTGTTGGCCTCACCGACGCCCAGCGCAATGAAGCAGAGACCAGTCTTTATGTTGCCAGCGCGACCGTAGTTCTGATGCTGGCGGCGGTCCTCTGGCTCGCGTGGATTATTATTCACAACATCCGTGTCGCCGTGGTGGATGTCAACCGTACCCTAGTTTCGCTCGCCACTCGGGACATGACGGCCCGCACCAGCTATTTAGGCAAGGACGAGTTCGGCGAGATCGCCCGTAACTTGGATAACATGGCTCTGCAGATTAGTGAAGTAATTAGCGAGATTGGCAGCGCCACCGCACAAGTTGCTACTGCGGCCGAGCAGTCTTCGGCGGTGGCGCTGCAAACCAGTAATAGCGTCGCTCAACAGCGCCAGGGCACAGATCAAGTGGTCACGGCCATCAGCGAGATGAGTTCCACTGTCAAGGACGTGGCGAGGAGCACCACCGAAGCGGCGGAGATGTCACATCAGGTAAATACCAGCACAATCCAAGGCAAGACGGAAATCGAGAACACCATTAACCTGATCAAGGGACTTGAGCTTCAGGCCGAACAGACGGCTACAATCATTCAGGAACTCAAGGGCGAAAGCGACTCCATCTCGTCAGTGCTAGATGTCATTCGTGGAGTCGCCGAGCAAACAAACTTGCTGGCATTGAACGCCGCAATTGAAGCGGCTCGGGCTGGCGAGCAGGGCCGTGGCTTTGCTGTGGTCGCGGATGAAGTTCGGAATTTGGCGCAGAAGACACAGGATTCCACAGTCAGTATTCAGAACATGATTTCCAACCTGCAATCAGGCTCCGAGCGAGCGGCCTCCTCAATGCAGGAAACACTGGGCAAGGCCCAGGAAGGCGCGAGAAATGTTGTACGCGCAGGTGAGTTGCTTGAAGAAATCACTGAAGGGATGGCAAAGATGAGTGATAGCAACATTCAAGTAGCATCAGCTGCTGAACAGCAGAGCCAAGTGGCCGAAGAAATTCATCGTAACGTCTCCGATATCAATATGCTGGTGATCCAAGTAAGTGCAGGGGCCGAACAGACCGCATCTACTAGCAGCGAACTGGCGCGTCTGGCTGAACATCAGCAAAGGCTTGTGGAGCGGTTCAAAGTAAGTTGAGGGAGGAAGAGGGCGGGCTCGGGTGGATGTTGAGACATCCACCCGGCTCGCCTGTTTGCCAGTTACTGCAGTGTCATTTGCCGCACGTAGGCCTGACAGGCCTTCAAGGCGATGATGGCTCGGTCGCCTTCGTCGGTGATGGCGACAATTCGTTGAGCATGCGCTGGGTCAAGGTAGGCGCGTACGGGGCCATGTACCACGCCTCCGGTGGCGGGGGCTTCTGGCAGCCCACAGCCACGATCCGGGGTTGAGGTGGCGTCGAGTAAGACTGACAGCCGCTGATCAGCAGTAGCGAGCCGGTCACGCAGACGAGCCTGAGCGCTCTGTGCATCATTCATCTCCTTCCAGTGAGTTTGTGCCGAAGCTGCCAAGCGCGCCTCCAGCTCTTCGCGTTTGTCCTGATGGACCTGCAGCTGCGCGATCACCGCCGCCGATGCCGCCTCACGTTCAGCCTTATAGCTGCCGGCCTGCTCGGCCAGTTGCTGGCCGTAGCGCCAGTCCTGCCAGGTCCAGCCTGCCCAAGCGCCTACGCAGGCGCCCAGCAGCAGCGCAAGGATTGCCAGGCGACCATCCGGCGAAATCACTGCAGCACCTCAAGCGCACGCGCGTACAGCGCCTTGCGGTCATCAAGGCCGCTGGTACCGCCGTTGATGCGTTTGGTGATGGTGAGCAGATCGCCTTGGTCAGCGAGGGTGTTCAGGCCGGCTTTCTGCCAGAACCAACCCGCAGACATCGCCGCATACACCGGATGCTCCAGTAATTCCGGTGTGCTCAGCAGGCGGCTGTCCCCGAATAGCGCCTCGCTGCAGGCGGCATAGTTGTCACGGCCGGTGACTTGGATCAGCCCCCGGCCGCGATACCGCCAGCCATCGCCCGAGGCTTCGGGTCCGTTGCCCATTCGCCCGCTATACACCGCATTGGCGAAGCGCTCCGGGCTGCCGGCCAGTTCATCAGCGCGCGGTACCAGCGATCGCCACCGACTGCCGGCAGGCGAGCTCTGCCCGATCTGGCGGATGCGGTCGGCGCGGTAGTTGAGGTTTTCAATCAGGGTCCGCAGTTGGCCCGACTCGTGACCGATCTGCGCGAGGAATGCAGCCATGCGCAGACGGCTGACGATGCCGTACTTGCCCATCGTCGCATTGAGCCCAGGAACAAAAACGCCGGCTTGGCGGCCGGCGTTCGGGAGGATCTGCTGCAGCTGTTGTTCTGTGACTGCCATTGAAGTGTCTCCTGTGAAAATCAGTTGGGTTTAATGTCCACGGTGCGCATTGGCTTGGTCGCTTTTTTCTTCTTACCCTTGGCCTTCGATTTGCCTTTCTTGCCGCCATTACACTCGACGACCGTCGTCCAGCCGGAGCCGTTGAATGTGTGCTCGACGCCGTCGACCAGGTATTCACCATCCAGCCCATTCTTGAAGCCCTGGGCGTTGATCGAGCGCTCGGCAAACAGGTCAGTACGCCCCATCATCTCCAGCCGCACACCGGCCGTGCTGCGGTTGAATGCGGCCAGCCGCGCCCGGGCGGCCTGCTCGGCAGCCTTCTGATCGGGATAGACGTGCCGGTCGGTATGCACCGCTGGAACGCCGGCAGGCGCGTCGTCGTTGTTCAGTTCCACAGTCTTGAGCACGCCGGTCTTCTTGTTCTGATGCTTGGTCTTCACCGCCTTCTGCGAACTACGGTCACCCAGGTGGAACGAGTAGCGCGCCACGTCTTCACGCCGGATCACCACCGCACCGAATGACTTGCCGCCAGGGGTTGTGCCGCCTTGGCGGGGCATCACCAGCAGCTGGCCATTCGCGACCTTGGCCGTGCAGTCGTACTGCTTGGCCAGGCGGGTCATGAAGTTGAAGTCCGACTCGTTGCGCTGATCGACGCGCGGCACCTTCGTCTGCACGTTGCAGCCAGGCTTCCAGCCGTTGCGTGCTGCCACGTCGCTGACGATCTGCGAGAGCGGCACGTTCTCCCAGCTGCCGCTGCGCGTAGTCTTGCCGCTGCCGCGCATGTCGCTCGCCTTGCCGCGCAGAGTCAGGGTGTCGGGCGGGCCGGTCAGCTCGAGCTCGTCGACGGCATAGCTGCCCAAGCGCGCCAGAGGGCGACCTTCGTAGCCGAGGAAGATCTCGATCTTGGCGCCGCGCCGGGGCAGCGTGACCGCCTGCTCGCGATCATCGATGTGCAGCTCAAACTCGTCCGACTCCATGCCAGGCTTGTCCTTGGTGCGCAGCAACAGCAGTCGGTCGTTGATCAGCGCCGTAATGTCCCGGCCATCCGCGACGATGCGAAACATCGGTTTCATTGGCCCTCCAGTAACGAAAAGCCCCGCATTAGCGGGGCTCGGTGAATGGGTACAGGGTCAGTCCCACAGCGTGATTTCTTCGGCATCGGGCTCTGCTAGGTCAGGCAGGGTGATCAAAACCCCGGCGCGGTACGGCTGCGGCTCATCGCCCAGCCCTTGGTTGGCCTGCAGCACCGCTTCCACGGTGCCGCGCAAGTGGCCGTAGTGCGCCTGGCACAGGCTGTCGAGCAGATCCCCGTCAGACGTTCTGCATGTCAACGCCATACTTCACGAACTCCAGCGAGAAGGTTTGTTTGCGCGGGATGCCGCCAGCCAGCAGCGACGACTGCTCTTCGTCAACGCTGATCAGGCACCAACTGCCCAGCACCGAGCCGTAGCCGGTAGTGAGCATCATCGGCTTGAGCTCGCGCGCGATACCCCGCAACGTATCAAGCTGGCCGATCCCACCCTTGAACGTCGGGAAGATCGCTCCCTTGATCGTCAGCCGATCTTCACCCTGTCCGATTCCTTGTTGCGCGATATCGCGCGACAGCCGCTCCTGACCCTGCCAACGGTACGCAGTTTTGCGACTGAGCTCGTCGAATGCCGCTGTGTCGAGATTGAAGTAAAACGTGCGGCCACCGGGCTTCATGGGCTGCATCACCAGCAGGTGAGCGAACGGCTTCACCGCTGCAGCTGCAGACGAGCCTGCCGGCTTGATCGCACCCGTCGGCAGGATACCGGGCGTCCTACCCAACTGCCCCGCCATGCGATTTGCGGCCGAGCTGGCTCGTCCCGTCTGCGAGCCCAGCACCGTGAGCACTTCCTGCACCGCCGTCGTGCCTGGGGTAGACGGCCCGCCCTTGTTCGCCACCTGGGTCGCAAACCGTTGTGCGGCCCGGATCGCCCTCAAGCCGCGCTGCAGCTTCGCCCCTCTCTGAGGATCCAGTGACGCACGCCGCTCCAACTCGTCAGCCGCGAGCGTCATGCCCATGACGGCCAAGTTCAGCGGGTCGAGCATCCCGCCTGGCCCATTGCGACCGGCCTCACCGGCCGCAACGATCGAGGACAGCACCTTCGTCATATGCTCTTCGTATGCCATCTCGCCTCCTAAGCAACGTCCGGTGAGTCATACAGTCGGCCCGAGGCCATTCGCGCCCCTGCGTCCCGCTGCCAGCCATCCCACATGCTGCGCAGCGTGGCCTCGGCCGAACGCACGACCGTCGCGGGATCCTTTACATCCCCTTGCACCGTCAGCGTCACGGACGGCGAGAAGGTGAACGCTTGATCCACCTGCGGCGCAACTGGCTTGGCCGGCGCCGCTGCGCTGGCCAACTGCTCGGCACTCGGGGCAGGCGGCGCTGCAGCAGCCAGGTCGCGGGCAACCTCGCCCGGCGCCTTGGCCACCGCCTGCGGCTTGTCTTCACCGAACAGCTTCAGACCCAGCCAGCCACCGAGCGAGTCGCCGCCCATACTGCCCAGGGCCGCACCAATGGCCCCGCCGATGGCCGTGCCGATGATCGGTACAACCGAGCCAATGGCCGCACCGGCAGCGCCACCAGCCAGGGCACCGGCCAGGCCACCAGCGGCCGAGCCGTAGCCCTCGGCCTTCTCGTCCTTGGTTTCTGCCGTGAGCGCGGTGTCGAGCACCTTCAACCCCGAATCGATTACTGCACCGCCCGGGACCAGCTTCGACGCCTTGCCGGCCACGCTCAGCGCTTTGCCGAACCGGCCCAACTGTGCTGCCCCGGCAAGCGGTGCCGCCGTAGTCACAGCGGGTACGGCTGGCACTGGCGAACGCGCTACCGCACGCCCTACCCCGCGCCGGCCGGATCGGGTAAGCCGGCCATCACGGCCACGCCGCGCGGCACGACCACTGCGCCGGGACCGGCCTGGGCCATCACCGCCAGGGCCACCCCCTATTCCACCCAGC
Organism: Pseudomonas boreofloridensis; assembly: GCF_030580795.1. Classification (NCBI taxonomy): domain Bacteria; kingdom Pseudomonadati; phylum Pseudomonadota; class Gammaproteobacteria; order Pseudomonadales; family Pseudomonadaceae; genus Pseudomonas; species Pseudomonas boreofloridensis. The sequence goes on from NZ_JAUQOQ010000001.1 coordinate 336,556, forward strand.
GCGCCGGCATTGACCACGAACACCTTCAGGGGCTCACCGCCCAATGGCGAGCCGGGATCGTTGCTGGCCGGGGCGCCGAGCACTTTGCCCAGTGCACCCAGCCCGGCGTCGATCACTGGGTTTCCAGTGCTGGGGGTTGCAACCGCGCCGGCACCGGCACGACCTGCCGTGCGCTCCATCAGACGACCGCGAGCCAGGTTCATTACACCGCGCCCAATCTTCAGCGCGCTGCGCGCCGTGGCCAGGGCGGCGATGCTGGCCACGACAGCAGCGATCCCCTGAACAACCATCGGGAAGCTATCGCTCAGCCAGGTCAGGCCATGGGCCACGGCCTTGGCGCCCTTGGCAAACGCATCAGTCGCCGGCCGGATCGCATCGCCCACGCTACGCATGCCGTCATCTACCGCCTGCAGCGTTTCGGACCAGATCTGCGCGGAGGTCTCGCGCCGCTCGGCCAGGTTCTTGTCCAGAATACCCGTGGCTTTCTGCGAGTCAGCCTTGAGCTCGTTGTACAGCCCACGGTTCTGACCGTAAGCGGTGAGCGCCGCCTTGACCTGCATGTCCGCGAACAGATCACCCGTGCGCAGGGTCTTCTCCAGCGCCTCGAGCGCGGCCTTGGCTTTCTCCGGATCGACCTCCTTGTCGATCTTGGCTTGAGCGTCCTTGAGCTTTTTCGCCTTAGCCGGATCAGTTGCCTGCACGTACTGCATGGCCAGGGCCATCGACGCCTCGATGACGTTCATGCCTTTCTGCAGGCCGGTATTGAGCGATGCTTGATAGTCGATGCCGGCATCCTTGTACGCCTTGACCACGTCACCAGCGCCGATCTTCTCCATCCAGTTTTTGAAGTTATTCGCTGCCTCATCCGAACTGCCGGCAGTCTTCATCTGCACCTGCAGCATCGATCCGAGCGACGTCACCGCCTCCATGCCGGTGATGCCGTTCTTCTCCATGCCGGCGAGCAGTTGCGGGAACCACTTGGCCATGTCGTTGGCCTCGAAGCTGCCCGCCTGGCCTTGGAAGGCGATAGCCTCCAGTGCCTGCTCCATCACCCTGGGATCGGTGATCTTGGCGTTCTGCTGCAGCGCCATGATCATGCTTGCCGTGTCGACGCCGGACGCGCCCTGCCCCACCGCGAACTTCGACGCCACCTTCGCGTAGGACATGGCTTGATCCAGCTCCATGCCGGCACCGACTAGCTGGTTGATCAGATCCGCCACATCGTTGCGCGACATGCCGGTATCGCCCGACGTCTGGATCACAGCACGGCTGAGCTCCACCTCTTTCGGTGTGTTCGCCGCGTCCGACTTGATCGCAATGTCACGGATAATCGCTTGATAGTCCGCGCTGATCTTCGTCGGTACCGCCGCCAGGCCAACGCCGACCGCCGTCGCACCCACGGCGGTTTTCAGCGACGAGCGTCCCGCCGCGATCTGCTGATGACCCTTGACCTGCAGATCTGCAGCTTTGGCTTCACGGCCCAGGCGCTGATACTCCCGCCCGAGCCGGCCGACCTCGACGCCTTGCTTGCGCAGCGCATCGAGGTTGGTGTTCAACTTGCGCAGCAGCTTGTCGGCCGAGGCAGCACCGGTATCGTGCGCCCGCTTCCACTCCGTCTGCAGCTTCATCGTTTCGCCGATGGTGCTCTTGAGCACCTTGGCCTTGTCGCCTTTCTTCGCCAGCTTGTCGATGCCGCCTTCCACGGTGCGGAACGCATTACCGACAGAGGACGCTACGGCGCCGCCGAGCACCAGCGACAACGAAACCTTGTTCGCCATCTGTTACCTCCCGTGCGGCTCAATCCGTGAGCCACCAGACCATGTCCGACCAGGGCATGGCCTGTATGTCTGCATGCGAAAACCCGAACTCACGGGCCAGCCGCTTGGCCAGCCCCTTCTGCAGGGCAGCGTTAAAGCTCGTCTTCCTGCACCAGGCGAAAGTAGCCGGCCTGCAGGCGCGTGTAATCCTTCAGGGCCAAACCTTCCAGATCCTTGACGCCGACTTGGGCCAGCGAAGCGAACAAGTTCAGTTCGGTCTGCTCTTCGTTGCCGCTGGCCGTGGCCTGCGCGGTGCGGATATCACGCACAGTGGGGGCGCGCAGTGTGATCTTGTCGGCGGTAATGCCGTTGAGCTCGGTTGGCTTGCTCAGCGTCACGATCACGCTGTCAGGGCCTAGGGTCATGTAAGCGGGCAATGGCTTGGCCATTTTTCAGTTCCTTGTCTGGTTGGGTTACAGGCCGAGGGCCTGACGTTGGGCGGCGAGCTGGTCGACGCCATTGATCACACGCTTCATGCCGAGCGCATCGATCTCATAGATGACCTGGCCGTCGACTTCGAGCTTGTAGTAAGTCACGCCGACCGAATGCTTGATCTCGGCCTTGTCGCCCGGCTTCCAGTCGCCCAGGTCCACTTCCTTGAGCGAGCCGCGCAGAGTGACAACCACCGGCTTGATCACGCCCTTGAGCCCCTTGAAGGCGCCCCGGAAGGTGCCGTTAAACGCAGTGCCGTCAGCCAGGCCGAAGAACTTCAGCGACTCACGGCGCACCCCGGTGGTGGTGAAAGCCGCTTCTTGCTTCTCCATGCCTTGGTCGAGCTCGACCGGCATATCCATGCCGCCCGCACGGTGCTCTTCTGTCTTGAGCGTCAGCTTGGGCAGGGTCAGGCTCGGCACGTCGCCTTGGAAGCTGACGCCGTCGACGAACAGGTTCAGGTTGGCCAGGGTTTCGGGAATCATTGCCATCTCAGTTGCTCCTTAAGCGCGGCCGTCGAGGACTTCGGTCAACCACTGGTTGGTGACCTCGACGCGGAAGTTGGGGTTTTCGGCAGGCGGTACGTCAGTGAACCGGATGTTCCAGTACACCTTGCCCTGCTCCAGCTGGCTGGCCGTGTTCAGCTCGGCGTCGGCGTACACCTCGAAGTTGATGATTGCGCCCTGGGCCTTCAGGTCGCGCATGAACGCCTGCAGGCCCTCGGTCACGTCCTTGACGTAGGTGGCCGTGATCGAGCGATCCACTGCCCACTTGTGGCCGTAGAGGATGGCTTCCATCACGATGTCCATGGTGCGCACGCGAGTGACGAAGGCCCACTTCGGATCGCTCGACAGCGTGCGGTTGCCCCACAGGCGGAAGCCGTCATCGCGGATGATGGTGGTCACTTTCGCGTTGTTCAGCAGGTTCGCCCTGCAGCTTTCATCGCCATCGAGAAACTCCACCGGCCGCCCGGTACCGGTGATGCCGACGAATTCCTTGTTCGACGGCGATGCCCAAAAACCGTACTCACTGTCGGTCCAGGCGAACAGGCCGGCCACCCAGGCCGAGCTTGGCGCGTCGACCGTCGCACTGGCGTCTGTGTCCCACAGTTTCACGCCCGGATCGACCATGTACGCCCGCTTCGCGCCAAAGTTACCGGCATAGGCGATCGCCGCCTCATCGGTCGTGTTCGGCCCGTCGATGATGGCGATGCCGCGGACTTTGTCGGCCAGTGCAACCAACGCGGTACCGACCGCCTGGGTCGCGCTGTGCTTGGGGGTGATCAGCAGCCGAGGCTGTGCGTTGAACCGGCTTTTGCCGTCGAGCAGCGCCTGCAGGCCGGTGCGCTTACCGTCCGCGAGCACGCCGCCGATGATCGCCGAGATCTGCTCGGCGGGTGCATCGACCTTGACCACACCGCAGGCGACGATCACCGCCTTGGCGCGAGTGAACACCGCCCGGCAGGCCTTGGTGATGGCCGCATTCGGCCCGAACGCCGCGACAGCTTCGCGCTCGCTGGTGACCAGCACCAGGTCGTTGGCCTCGGCCGACGCATCAGCGCCAGGTGTGAAAGTGTCGACCAGGCCGATGATCGAGGAAGACGGCAGCGCGATTGTGCGTGCCCCGGTATCCACGTTGGTGACAGTGACGCCGTGAAAGAATCCAGCCATGTTTGCTTTGCTCCAGATGTGAAAAGGCCCCGCATCAGCGAGGCCTGTGGTACAGCAGAAATGAAAACGCCCCGGCAATAGGGGCGTCAGGTCAGCAGCTCACTGATCCAGCCAGGCGGCACCGGCCGGTGCTCCAGCTCAGGGAACGCGTCGGATTGCGGCCAATCCCGCAGCGCCTGCATGTACCCCAGCAGTTCGCCGAACTGATCGGCTGTCAGCGTCGTATCGCGCGACAGATCCTGTTCATCGCGATGACGGTCGCGCAGCCACTGCACACCCGCCAGTTCCTTGTCCCGCCACTTGCGCTCTGCGGCACCGAGCTCTTCAACGCCAGGCGGCGATGGGTCCACCAGAATCGGCAGGCCCTTCTTGTCGTGACCACGCACCTTGCCTGGGTCAGGGTTGGCAATGACGGAGTCGTATCGCTCATCATCGATCTGGACTGCATCTTTAGGCAGGTCTGTGTGCCTGCCCTCTAAGTAACAGCACCCCGTGGAGCGGCTGTAGAAACGCTTCATGCACTCACCTTTGTTAGTAGCCGATGGCGAACCAAGACACAGATCCCGTGCCGCTGTTCGATAGTGTCAACTTGGTTGTGCTTACCTCAGCCACTTCAACCACCTCATGCTGAGAGCCGTTGACGTTGCCGATCGAACTGGCGATCGCAGTGAAGATTGCGCGCGGCATCGCGATGTTCAAACTCACCGCCGCACCACCCGGTGGGATCTGATTGGCACGCCCCCATTGCAGCGTGAGGCCACCCAGCCAACGCGGCAGAATGATGTAGCCATTTTGCGCCAGGCTCACCGCGAAACCGTCTACCAACTTCGCCACCAGCCTCGCCGAATTGAGCCACTTAGTGTCATCGACGCCTTGCAGCACTTCATCAATGCTAGCCAAGTGCCCGTCATGCATCAGTCTTCGGGTCGGCGTCCAGACGCCCGATGCACTGCACGACCGTACTCTTACATCAACATCAGCACGCCCTTGCGACACAGCGATCTGCGCCGCAAAGCCGTTGGTGAGATACGGCAAGTTCAGCACCGAGCTGTAACCGAGCAGCGAAGTCGGGCCGTCGCCGAACGCATGGAACCCGCTGTTCAGCGTTGTCATATCAACGCTACTTGAACCCGCGAGCACGGGAACACCCAGGCCGACCTCACCGCGCTTCAACCCATCAGTGATGCCATACCCGGCCAGGCTCGTCGACTTGTTCGCTTTCGCTGCCAGCAAGTTGTCGGTCTGCGCAGCGGTGTAAGCGTCGGTGATGCCATAGCCGCCCAGCGTGATGGCGTTGTTTGCTTTCTTCGACGCGATGGCATCGACCTGGGCCTTCGTGTAAGTGTTCCCCAGGTCGGCCTTCGTGGCCGGGTCGAAGTTTCCGTTGTGCCACGCAAAGCGGGTAACGCCCCATTGATACGCACCGTTGGTGACGCGAAAGGCCAACTTCGGCTCACCACCAGCACCACCGAACACCAAGCCGATCTGCGCACCGTAGCGCTCATCGATGTACGGCAGATTCACGACCGCCGAGTAATTCGCAAACGAGGTTGGCCCTTCGCCGTACGCATAGAACCCGCCTGGCTGGCTAAAGTGATCGATCTCGCCGGCCAGGATCTCCTTGGCACCTAATCCGACCTCACCGCGCCTAAGTCCGTCAGTGATACCGTACCCGGCCAGCGTGGTAGCCTTGGCCGCTTTCGCAGCCAGCAGGTTGTTGGTCTCGGTGACAGTGTAAGCGTCGGTGATCCCGTAGCCGCCGAGCGTAACCGCGTTGTTGGCTTTCTTTGACGCGATGCTGTCGACCTGAGCCTTGGTGTAAGTGTTGCCCAGGTCGGCCTTTGTCGCTGGGTCGAAGTTCCCGTTGTGCCAAGCAAAGCGCGTCGGCCCCCAGGCGTTGAACCGGTCGGTGACGCGAAACGCCAACTTGGGCTCACTACCCTCCCCGCCGAACACAAGACCGATCTGCGCACCATAGCGTTCGTCGATGTAGGGAATGTTCACGACGGCCGAGTAGTTCGCAAACGAAGTCGGCCCCTCGCCGAACGCATAGAACCCGCCAGGCTGGCCGATGTGATCAATCTCCCCGGCCAGGATCGCAGAGACGCCCAGGCCCACTTCGCCACGCTTGAGCGCGTCAGTGATCCCGTAGCCGTCCAGCGTTGTCGGGTTATCGCCGAATTGAACGACTCCCCGCTCGTTGATCGTGACGCGCGTATACCGCCCTGCCACTTTGTTCGGCGGCAACACTTTGAGGATCAGCGAGTCGACGTACTCACGCGTAGCCAGCACCACCGAGGGATCGATCTTCAACTGCACGTTACTGGCACTGCTCACGATCAGGCTCATTCGCACCACCTGGGTACGACCCGAGCCCTGGCTCAGCAGCGGCTTGTACGTCGGCGCGCAGTTGGCAATGGCGATCAAGTCGCCGTCAGCGTCGTACAGCCCGATTTCGCGGATCCAGCGTCCACCGACGTCTGCCGGAATGACCTGCTCGGCCACGATCACGGCCTTGTCTTTTTCGTCAACGCTCAGTTGGTTCAGCGGCGCCCGGCGCCATTCGTTGAGCAGGCGAGTCTGTGTAGCATTGGGCGTCGGATCGGTACCGTTGGCATCGCCCACGCCCATCTGCGTGATCTTCCACGAGATACCCAAAGCATCCGCGTTGGCCTGTTTGGCCGCGCCCACATTGGTGAGGATGGCGTAAAACTGGGAGTTCTGGTCAACCATATTTAATGTCCAGTGTATCGATTGTATGGTCACGGCCACCCCGTCCGATCCGCCCCCGGACGTTGATGTCCTGCGGCGCCAGCGGGTAGACATGGAGCTCGTCGCCCTCGCTGATCGAGCAGCCCACGAAAAACGGCCCTTGAGTGCCCAGGCTGATCTGCAGGCCGATCATCTGCCGGCTCACCGGCCGCGCGTCATCGAGCAGAGCCGACAACTCGCGATAGGTCTCATCGCTGATGCCGCCGTTGGAAACGCCCACCTTCAGCGCGAACGTACCGGGCACGCCCTCCGGGGTCTGGTTGAACCACTCTTGCACCTCGATCAAATAGCCGAACGGCTCGACGATGCGCCGCAGCGCGCCGATCGTTCCTTTCCGAGCATGGACATGAAACGCCGAGCGGATGACCGAGCGCTTCACGTCGTCCGACCAGGTCTCGTCCCAACGGTCCACCGACCAGGCCCAGGCCAGTTGATACAACAGGCCGGGCGGACAGTTATCAGGGTGATACAGCGCGCGCAGGGGTATCGTCGGCGTCTCGTCAGCAGCCGCTTCCACGGCCCGCTCCAGGCGCGTGCTGTTGTGCGGTAGCAGGCTCACGGCACGGCCCCCTGTTTCAAACTCACAGCCGTGCACCACGCGGCCTGCGCCTTGGTCGGCCTCAGATCCTGCCAGCCGACCAACTCGACCCGACTGACGCCGCTGATGTGCAGCTGCGCGTCGATCGCCGAGCGCGCCACCTCGACGCCGAGCCGACGCCGTGGGTTCTTCCAGGCTTCGAGCCGACGCCGGCACTCAGCCAGCACCGCTTCCCCTTCCGGCCCCGAACCGGTCAGGTAGACGACGGCCTCGATCTGGTAGTGCAGGATCTCGGCGCTCTGAACATGCACGCGATCAGCCACCGGCCGCACGTCGTCATCGTTCAAGTGTCGAGCAACTTCGGCCAGCAGATCCGCGTCAGCTGCGCCGTCGCCCTCGACGCTCAGCACCGTGACGTCCACTTTGGCCGGGGCCGGGCTTTCCGCCGTCGCGTCGGCTACCCGGCCCGACGCGTTTCGCGCGTGCAGGATGTAGCTGTTGCGCGGGCCGGCCGTGGTCAAACCCTCATAGACCAGTTGCACGCGCTCACGCAGGGCTTCGTCGCCCTCGAGGATCGCCGGCACCGGAGGCACCGCAGTCAGATCCTCGGCCTGTACCAGCAGGCGCCGCAGGCTGACATTCGCTGCCAAATGGTCCAGATCGCTGCCCTGGGCATAGGCCAACAGCAGGGCCTTGGCCGCGTCGTTGATGCGCGAGCGCGTCGTGAGCTTGCGATAGGCGCCGACCTCCAGCAGCTTGCTCACCGGGTCGCTTTCCAACTGAGCCATCCAGTCGTCTCCCATGTGCTGCCGGAAAACGTCGAGATCGGCTTGGTACTGCTCTTCGTAGTCCAGGCTTTCCAGCACCTGCGGCGCCGGTAGCACTGTTAGATCGATCATGCTCACGCGCTCACCTCCACGATCATGTTGTCGCCCAGGTACACCCCGGCGAGTTCAAGCGTGATCTGCCCGCCGACCACCGCCGTTACGCGCACCCGCTCAAGCTGCAGCCGAGGCTCCCAGCGCCCGAGCGAGCGCGCCACCTCGGCCTGCACCGCACTCTTCCAGCCGTCATTAACCGGCAAATCCACGTAGCGGCGAAGGTCGCTGCCGTACTCCGGGCGCATGCGACGGCTGCCGATCGGCGTTGTCAGGATGTCTTCGATGGACTGCCGCAGATGGGCCACGCCCTGCAACGGCTGCCCACTCCGTCTGTCCACTCCGATCATGGCGTTACTCCAGGCGCGCGAAATCAGGGTGCTGCTCGAGGCAGGCGACAGCCTCTGCGTCGCTTGTCGGCACATCGATCAGCCCTGCGCGCACGGACAGCGGTCGCAGATCCGCCGTGAAGATCTGTCGCGACGTGTACTGCAGGTCACGAAACGTCACCACGGCCAGCGGCTGAGACGGCTCATCAGGTTTCTTGTTCGACATAAGATCTCCGGGCAAAAAAAAGCCCGCTCGAAGCGGGCTGTCAGTGTTTGTGGTTCGGGGTATTCCCGGCAGTATCGATGATTCGAGCACCGCCAAGAATGTCGCCAGTGACCTGCAGGGTGCCGTTGATGACCACCGGCCCGGTGATCGTGACGGTACCGGCCGTGGCCGTGATCGCGTCGTCGGTCACTACCACCTCGCTACCCCCGACCTTCACCGTCGCGGTGCCGCTGGGCAGCGTGATGGTGTAGGACTTGGCCTGCCAGTCGTACACCAGCGAGCCCCCATCATCGAATCGCCAGACCTCGACGTGATCTCGATTATCCGGGGGACCACCCGCATTGCCGTACAGGCCTGGCACGAACGTGCCCTGCGCCGGTTCCCCGCTAGGACTCACCAGCACGCCCTGCTCGCCCAGGCTCGGCGCGCGCCAGTGGCGGGCTTTGCCGGCTGCCTGGGCGTGCCAGCGCACCCACGCACTGGTCCAGTCATCGCCATCGGAAACGCGTACCATGGCTGCAGCCAGGTCCACCGCCACAACGCGGCAAGGGATCAGCAGGCCGGCCAGCATCCGGTCGTGTTGCGCTGACACATAGCTCATGTCAGCTCACCTGCAGGTGTGTAATCACCTTCATGGCCAGGGCCGACTTGCGGAGCAAAGCCCCACAGCAGCGTGCTGGCCGGTTGATCCGGCCAGGGCCATTCCTCGACGCCCAGGTAAATCACCTGCGTCCACTCGACGACCCACACGGCATAGCCGTCGAGTTCCGGTCGAGTCCAGTCCTGCTCAGCCCGCACGAACACTGCGTTCTCGATGGAAAGGCCCCACGTCTGCATGCGCAGCAACACCGTCAGCTGCGCACCGGCAAAAGCAGCGACCTTGAGCGCATCCTCGACCTCGCTGCCGACGATCACGCGCGCCTCGAACCGGGCTTCAATGCCGGTTTCGCCCGTGCCAGGATCCGGGCCGGGCTCCCAGCCGGCCAGCTCGATGACAACCGCAGGCAAAGCCAGTCGCTGCATCGGACCGGGCATGGCCGTCACCAGGGCCAGCCCTGGGATGGCAGCGCTGATCTGAGCCTCCATCGCCGCGTACAGCTCAGCCAGGGGAATCGGTGAATCATCCATTGCCTGATTTCCTCAGATATTTCTGCAGTTCAAAGTTCAGCTCTTGCTCCAGCACTTCGAGCAGCCGTTCATGCGCCCGCCCGGTCCAGGCCTCGAAGTGCGGCCGCACGCCCTCAAGCGAGATCTTGGCCTTGGCCAGCGGAAAGCGGCTGTCGCTCTCGGCGATCCAGCCCGAGCTCACGCCGCCCCCACCCGAGGCTTCGGTATCGGGGTAATCGCTGGCCTTAAAGTGCTTGCTCGCTGTGCGGATCCAGATGTCGGGCTTGTTGCCGTAGACCTTCTTGAAGAAGGCCCCCGCATACCGGCGCCCAGCGACTGACACGCCCGACTGGGTCTGCCGGGCTCTCCCTGCCCGGCTGGCCTCGATCGCGTTGATGCCGAACCAGAGCTTGCCCTGCCCGTTGCTGTTGATCGGGTAGGCCCGCAAGCGTTGCCGCACCGCAGCGATGGCGATCCGCTGCTCCCCACCGACCGCGCGGGCGATGTGCGTCTGTAGCCATCGCAGCGTCTTGTTCAGCGCACGGCGCTGGGCCGCCGCTGCGGCCTTCGGCACCAGGGCGGCGAAGTCCTTGAAGGCATCGATCTGGCTGGGATCGAACTGCAGGGTGATCAAGCCGGTGTTGGCCGACAGCTTGTGGTAGCTATCGACCATCACCGCACCTCCCGTAACGCAAAGTTGATCCAGCCTGTCCCGTCCGGCTCTCGCTTGACGATGATGTAACGACCGCCGCCGTCAGCAGGGGGTAAGTCGCACACCAGGTGCAGCCCCTCCTTGATACCGCTCGCTTCGGCAACCCTGACTGAGAAGGTTGGTTGCCGCAGGCCAGTGTTCAAAGTGCCAATTTTGGGCTGCTGCCAGGGTACGGACAGAAAGCCCTTGACCAGATCGACGAAACCCTCAATGGCGACTTCATCACCTAACTCGTCCAGCAGCGCGACGTCCATGTCAGCAACCGACTCACGAAACGTCATGATCAGTCACCCTCGTCAGAATCCTCGTCAGGGTCGCCGTCATCGTCCCCCTCTCCCGATCCGCCTTCAGGGTTCGGCACTGGCCCGCCAGCGCCACTTTGCCGACGGGGGCCGCGTCCGCCCTGCTCCAACTTGCCGCCTGCCGCGATCACCCCCTCTGCGAGTAACGCATCACGCAGCGCGATTGAAGGGGGCACGAAGACATCGCCCTCACGCACCACCTGGCTACCGTTCTGGATACAACCGCTGACAACTACGTATTCGACCTTGGCCATATCACACCACTTTGGCGAACAGGAAAGCATTGGGCTCAAGCAGCCCCGCCAGCGGCGCCGACTGAACCTTCAGCCAGCGCTGGCTCGGCTCTTGGGTGACCCAGCTTTTAGGGAAGCGCGCCGCTTCGACCAAGCCGCTTTCAATGGCCTCCATGTCCTGAATAGCCGCATACAGCATCGCGTTGCGAGTCCCAGAAGAACCGAGGATCAAGCCGCCTGACGGCACCAAGGGCTTCTCACCGCCTTCGTCGTCCAGATACCACTCGTCGTAGGCGTACAGATCAATACCGGGATCGTTGAGGTAACCGAGGTAAGTGACCCCATCCGGCAGCAGCTCCGGCTTGATCAGACCCAGGTCGACGCGACGATTGTTCAGTTGCTTGAGCACCGACTCGTTGCTGTGGAAGGCGTCCTGCGCTTCCGCACTCAGCACCGCGATGTTTGCAGAGCGCCCCGAATCCTTGGCGACCAGGCGCCGCCACTGGCGAAGGTTGGCGATCGGATCGGAGTCGGAGGTATTCCAGCGACCCGCTGCCAACGTGACCTTGTGGGTGTCCTCCATGCGGAAATCAATGGTGTCGTCCACCCCTTCGCCGATAACGCGGAGGCGCCCAGTAGTCAGCGCCTGAGCGCACATCCATTCTTCGCGCCGCGTGATCTCGCTGTCGAGGTCGACCAGATCGCGCCCGAGACGCTCAGCGGCGCGCTCCAGCGGAGTTCGAGTCGAAAATGGGCTTTCCCCTGCACCACGCTTGAGGATCAGCCCCGCGCTCGTGACACGCTTGGGCTGAATGTACGGCGGTTTGTAGGTAGAGGACGCGATGCCGGCGCGCTGCGATACGCTGCCAGGCAAGGTGGGGTGAACGAACGGCGCCATTTTGCGCTGCCCTTTGATGATGTCGATGGTCACCGTTTCGGTGCCAAAGGTCTCAGGCAGGGCGCCGTTGAAGAAGGTGTCCATCAGGAAGCGACGCGGCGTTGGCATCTGCTCGATGGCTTCCATCATGGTCAGGGTGTCAAAAATATCCATTGGAGCTCCGTTATCGAATGAAGAGGCAGAGAGGACGCAGCGCCGCCTTCACGGCAGCCAAGGTCCAGCCTTCGCCGAGGATGAGGTGTTTGCCCAGCACTTGGCCGGTCAGGCGCACAGGGACGCTCTTGGTGCCGTCGGTGGTGTCGACGTCCTGATCCAGAATCGCCATCGGGACTTGCGAGCCGTCTTCAGCGCCTGCCTTGCTGAGCAGACATTCATGGCTGGCCTTGATCTGGCCAAGCACCGCGCCACGGGCCAGCTTCTGGCCGGCAGCAATCACTGCGGTATCCATGACGATGGGGAAGTCACCCGCCGAAAGCTCGATGGGCTGGTAGGAACTGGTTACAGGGTTTGGCATGGGAACCTCCTAATTAACGGCGCGAAGCGCCTGCCACGATTGCGCTGACAACACTTTTGCGCTCACCTTCTTTGCCGCCTGCAGGTGCAGCGGCACCCGTGACGCCTTGGGCATCACTCTTGATACCGGCCAGCGAAATGCCACGGTCCTGCGAGGCTTTGAACAACGTCAGGGCAGTAGCCTCGACCGAGCTGCCATCATCGATGGCGGCGTCGATCTCCTTCTCGAAACCCTTGACCGACAGGGCGTTGATGCCCTTGATACGGTCACGCTCGGCCAGGGCGCCCTCGGTGCGGATCGCTGCAGTGTCGACCGTCTCGGCCTGGGCGATCTCGATGGTGTTTGGATCGGTACCGGCCGCAATGGCAGTACGCAGTTCAGCCGTGGTCTTGACGGTGGTCATGTTGTGTATCCTCGGGGAGTTGATGGCCGGTTTGGCCAGTTCGGTAATCAGGGATTCCAGCGAGCCCGTGCGATGGGCCAGGCCGTGCTTGACGGCGTCTGCACCCACGCGGATGCCGCCGTGATCGCCCATCTCGGGCACCTTCTCAGCAGCCACCCCGAGGTTGCGGGCAACCTTGCTCACGAAGACCTCGGCCATGGCGTCGATGGTTTCGCCCAGCTTGGCGCGGCCCTCCTCGGTGCCCAGGTCGGGCCGCTTGTTCGGTGCGTTGCGGCTCACGATCTGGTAACGGGCTCGGCCTGCCTTCTTGTCGTCCTCGACAACGGCCTCGACCACTACACCGATGCTGCCGGCCAGACTGGCCTCATCGATGACGATCTCGCCCGCTGCCGAAGCGATCCAATAGGCGGCGCTGGCTCCGATGCCACCGATGTAGGCGACGATTCGCTTACGCGATCGGCCGGCATAGATCATCTCGGCCAGTTCGTTGATGCCAGAGGCCACGCCACCAGGGCTGTCGATGTTGAGCACGATGGACTTGACCTTGGGGTCGTCCAGCGCGCGCTGCAGGTCCGTGGCCAACACCTGGGTGCTGGTAGCGCCGCAGATCTCGGTAAACAGGTTGGCGTAGCGGAAAATCGGCCCGATAACAGGGACCACAGCGACGTTCCCGCGCATGGTCACTCGCCGCGTTTCTTCCAGCCGCTCGCCACGCTTGGTTGCCAGCGCTACCGGATCACCCATGCGGTCAGAGATCGTCAGCAGGTTATCCAAGGCGTCAGGCAGCATCAGCCAGGGCTGCGAAGCAGCCAGCTCGAGTGCTCGAGACATTGCTATTCCTCTTCGGGTTTGGGATCGGGCGGGTTCTCCAGGCCACCTTTGGGCAATGCCTGAATGTTGTGCTCCCGCCGATACGTGACTTCGCGTGTGCGCTGACGAATCACCTGCTGCCAGGGCTCGCCGGTCATGGCGGCCGTCTCGAGCGTTTCGTTACTCACGCCGATCTCGATGCGCTTGCCAGCGGCATTGGCTTCCTTGAGCTCATCGATTGCCCCTCGCGCAGGGCCGATCCAAAGTGCCTGGCAGTAGGCTTTGCGTCTGCCGGGATCGGCGTATCCAGGGAGGTCGATAAGGCCCCTGGCAACGGCTTCGTCGATGATCAGTTCGCGGCTCGGCTGGCAAAAATCACACGCCAGCCACCAGCGCCGCAGGCTGTAAAAGCGCCAGGCCTGAAGCATGGCAGCGCGGGCCGCGCTGTAGCTGCTGCTGTAGTGCAACAGCAGCTCTTCGAGCGGTAGCTCAAGAGCAGCACCGATCTCCTTTACGACCGCTGTGAAGAATGGATCGAACTGGGCATTGGGCCGGCCAGGATTGGCCACCATGGGTTCTTCGCCAGGCCCAAGGTCCACGATTGCCCCCTCCCCCAGCGCGATAGCACCGTCGGAGGTGTCGTCTCCGCCTTGCTGCTCCTCGGAGAGCGCTGACATGGGCAGGTTGGAGGTGTTGAAGTTGTCACCCTTTTTGATGAACACGGTGAACATCGCTGAGATCACCGCAGCCATCAGCTCTGCGCTGCTGTAGCGCTCCAGCTTCTGCAGCGGCTCCAGCACCGGCGACAGGTAGGGCGCACCGCGCTTCTGCCCAGGCCGCTCTTTATCCGCCATCACATGCAGCACACGGCGACGGCCAGTTTCAGCGCCAAACACCGGCAGGCGCTCCCATTGCAAGGTCTTGCCCATCAAGTGCTCACCGGGGTATCCAGTGCACACGTGGTAGGCGATGGGCGCACCCAATCCATCGAACTCGACGCCCTCTACTTGATCAACCCGATCCATTCCGTTGTTGGGGTTGCCAACGCGGTCTGACTCAATCAGTTGCAGCCGGGTACTGAACAGACAGCCGGGCCGCTCTTGGTCAGGACTGGCGACGAACACATCGCCCGCCACCATGGACGACACCAAGACAAGCGCTTGAAGCTGGTAGTGGTTGAGCGTCGCTTCCGCATCGCACTCACGTGGATCATCGGCATACAGCGACCAGAGACGGTCGAGCTGGCTGTTTAACTGCTCGGCCTGCTCTTCCGTGATGCTGAGCGCCTCATGATCCACTTGAGCCCTACAGACCAGGCCGGTGCCCACCACATTGGTACGCAGTCGGGTGATCGCTGCGCGGGCCACCAGGTGATTGCGCATTGCATCGCGCGACCGCGCCAGCAGCATCCGCCGCTCACCCTGATTGAAGTCCCGGCGAGGGCTGCCAAGCCCAGGCAGCCAACTGGCAACGCTGCGCAATACGCGCGAAGCGCCGCGCCAGCGGGTTTCGACGCCACCGCCACCTCCCTGAGCCGATATCGGTTGATGGTCAACCGACGCTCGGGCGACCCGGATGGCCTCGGCCATCAACTGCTCGGCAGCCGACTCCCGTTTCTTGAAGGGCCACATGGTTACAGCCCCACGTAGGAAATGCGGTTGCGGCCTCGGCCCTGCAGTGCTGCCTTCTCTTGCGCGACCTCCTGGGCGTATTGCTTTTCCAGAAGACGCAGGCTGTTCAGCTCAGCCAGCTGGACCTCACGATCTTGCCGACGCATGCGCTGGCCATTCTTGAGGACGCGCGAGATCGCCGCCCGGACCTCGTCAAGGCGTTGTTGTGCATCAGTCATGATGACCTCGGTTATTGGACGCGGCTCCGCGTACCCCGACCGCGCGTGACTGCTCGGCGAGGAACCGGCGCCACCGCCTGTTCAGTAGTGAAGAGGGTGGGCTGCAGCAGTTGCTGCTCCAGCTGATCCCATTCGTGGTCGCGCAGCAGGTGCGTCTTGAGGCTGCGAGCGGCATGCAAGGCGTATACCTCGCAGTCCAGCGCTTCGTTGCGGCGGCCGGCCTTCTTCTGCCAGACCATCTTGCTGGGGGTGCGTGGATGTGGGGCCAGCACTTCGTTGGTGACCTGCTCGTAGTAGTCAGCGCGAATCTCGCTGTACCAGTGCATGCGTCCAGGGCCTGCGCCTTTGAGCTTCATTCGGCCATCGATCAAGGTCTTGGCCTTGTGAGTTCCGACGATGAAAACCCGAAGACCATACTTCGCGGCCTTGGTGTTGTCTTGGCTGGTATCGGCAGACTGCGCCGGCTTGGTGAAGATCTCCCGATCTCGGCTGTCGATCGACGCGCCTTTGATGGCCATGATGTTGAAGCGCTGACGATCTCGCACATAGGTGTACACCGCATCGCTGGTGTTGCCGTCCGAACTGTCAATGCTGACCGCCGATACCGCGATCTGTGCGCCGCTCTCCGTGGGAATGGCCGTGGCGATCATCTTGTCCAGTTCGGTCCAGACCGGATCGTGAGGATCGATCGGGTTTCCGGGGAGCTCACCCCAGTAGAGACGCCACGATTCCTCGCCCCTCCCCCAGCCGATGAAAATCACGGCAAGTCGATCACCCTGCACGTCAACACCGACCGTCACCAGCAGCACTCCTTTCGGCGCCGTCAGTTCAGCGTATGGCTCGGCTCGCTTTTCGAGTTCGTCGGTCTTGGGCGCATCGCTCTTGTACTCGTAGCTTTCGCCCATGGAGCTGTTGGTAAAGGCAATCATCGGCCCGATGTTGCCTTGGCGCGCAGCGTGTTCAGCCTGCAGTTTTTTCTCCATCAACACTTCAAAACGGGAGCCATGGAACGTGGCATACAACTCATTGAGGATGTACCCGGCGATCCCACGGAACTCGGCGGTAGCCTCCCAGCGACAGCGAGGGTCGGCGAGGTTGGCGTTCTTTTGTCGATCATCCCAAATCTCGCCGCAGTGTGGGCAGGCATAGTGCGCCGTTTCAGGACGCCGCTTGCCATACACCTCGTGGAAGTAGTGCTGATCCTCGTCGCAGTGAAGATGGTCAAAGCTCAGCGCATGCGACTGGCCGCAGCCGTGGCAAGGAACCAAGCCGACTCGCTTATCGGACAGTTCGAGCTCTGCGTCGATGGCCGACAGCCCTTTGATCGTAGGCGTGCCGCCGATGATGATCTTGGAGCGCCTGAAGGTCTTCAATCGCTCCTTGGCCAGCTTGATACTGTCCCCCTGCCCCCGCAGGTTGAGGTTGCAGTCGTCCGGCTCTTCAATAGCCACGCGAGGAACGGGCGTGGACTTCACACTGGCCGGGCTGTTGGAGCCGACCATTTTCAAGAACCCGCCAGGAAAGCGCTTGAAGTCTTGGCGCTGTTGCAGCTTGCGGCTTCGCAGATCGACCTTTTTACGTAGCCGCTTGGTGGCCCCGATCATCGGCTCCAGCTTCTCAGCCACGTACTGCTTGGCAGCCTCGGCCTTGGGAAACAAGATCAGAATCGGTGAGGGATCCAGATCAATCCATTTGCCGATGGCGTTGCCCAGCACCCCCGACGTCCATGCCACCTGCGCCGACTTCCGCCCAACAATCTCATGGATGTTCGGATCGTCCAAAGCCTCCAGCGGGCCACCTGGCCACACCAGGTGAGGCGTTACATCGAATCGATACTTGCCCGCCCGGTCTGCCTCCTCTGTCGAAAGGTAGCGATACTTGTCGGCCCACTCGATGATGGTCATGCGTGGCGGCGGCGCCCATTTGCGGCACGCCCGGCGAACACCCTTACTCGCTGTTTTCGTCAGAGCCCTCCTCATCGTCCGGCTCGTCAAGATCCCACTCGGGATCGTCGTCCTCACCATAGGCGGACAACCTCCTCAGTATTGCTTCAATGGGCTCGCGGATCAGTTGGTCATCGACTTCGATGCCGTACTGCGCGGATAGGGTGGCGGCCAATTCATCGGGCAGGATGTTCAGCAATTCGATTTTGGCGGTTGTGATGACGCCCTCGAATCGCTGCACCATGTCTGCTTCCAACACTACTTGCCCCAGCTTCTTTGCCAACTCGACTTCGAGGTCGTCCCCGCGCAATCGGTCGTACCTATCTCGGGCAGACTCTTTCTTGCCGTTGAGCGCGGCCTGCTGCATGAGCCACTCGACCACCGCCTGGGTGTCGTACTGGTTTTCGTTGCCACGACCCACACCGAACTCGATTACCGGCATTCCTGCGTTTTGCCACCGGCTCAAAGTGCGCTCGTCTCGCCCGACGATCTCGCTCAGTTCAAGCTTGCTGACTGTCTTGCCCATCGCTAAGTCCTTGAAAAGACGGACATCCCTGCAGAAATTACAGCTGCAGGGAAATCGCGAGTCTGCGCACCCGTGTAGGGGGCGGGCCGGGGGGAGGACCCAAAATGGGGTCCCGGCACCGGCCAGGTCACTGGGCTGCCCCGCCGCTGCCGGGCGGCGCCGCCTCGACGCCCAGCCGCTTCGCCGCCCAGCGCTCGTACAGGCCGATGGCGACGTCAGCCCCTGCCGTTGCCGTGAGGCAGCCAAACGCCGCCGCAGCCCAAATCGAAGCGCCCATCGAGTACAACAGCATGATGGTCGCCATCCCGCACACAACGCATGCGCCAGAGCGCAACGCGATGCGCCGCACCAACCCCCAGCCGCGTGCACCCGCCCGGTCTGCCCGCCACATCTCGCCCGACACCCCACCGACCAGGGACAGCACGATCACCATCCAGATCGGCATCTCGACTAACGCCTGTTGTTCGTTTGTCATTCGGGGCTCCTTGACCAAAGCAGTTCGCCTGTCTTGACCCTCAGTTGAATATCCATCACGCCTCCAGACGCCGGAAATAGAAAACCCCGCCAGTTGGCAGGGTTCTCGGGGTGCAGTTCGGTAATTGGGAAGCGCCTAAGCGCAGCTGTCATATCGTGAGGACTTTTTACCGGTCAACTGCAAAACCGAAAAGAGGCAATTTTCGGTTAGCCAACTCGGCGCTACTTCGGCGCAGGTTCGGAACACGCTCGGCGCATTCCAATCCGACGAACGGTATTAGCTCGATTAGGCCCCACACGGCTCACCAAGATTCTGGCCACCTGCAGATGCAAAGCGGAGACCCAGTTCCAGTAGGTTCGCTGAGCATGTTCTTCAAGTCCCACCTCCCTCATCTGCTCGCGAATCGTCGCCTCATGAACGTAGCGAAACAGGGCGAGCCTAGCTAACACGCGACCCCGAGCATCACGCCGATCAAGCTCGGCCACTGCCGCGTCGATCTCAGCGGCCGCATGATCCATCCCTGCTCCTGCAATCAGGATCCGAGAACCCGATGCGCCCGTGCGAGGGGCAAGCCCCTTCCATTCCATGATGCTACCCATCTGGCTGCCCAAGCCGGATGGCCCCCGGCGCCGCTGCTCAGCCCAGTGCCGCATCAGAGAGTCAATGTCCTTCATCATTGCCAGCGCCCTCCGATGGCAACCCTACACATTTTCAACCAACCCAACACAGACCCTACACAGCGGGATGTGAACAAAATCAATGCCTTAAAGGCGTGTGTGTAAGGTGTGTAAGGTTGGTAAGGTTTTTTCGTCCTCGCGTAAGGAAAAAAGGAAGCCGCAGCAATGCGAATGGTGAGAAAGTTTTTCTGACGCGCACGCGCGTGCGCGCGAACCTTACACACCTTACACAGGTGTCCCGCAGCCCTTGAGATACGCGGCTTAGCGCTGTGTAAGGTTGAGCTGCCGACCCGACACACACCCAACACACCCGACACACTTGTTGGTGTAGTCATGCAGCAGCCCCCTTGACGTGGTCCCAGCCGTCAACGTTCCATCCCGCAAGTTTTGCCTTGCTCCGCCAGGCTAGAACATGGGCTCCCAGCTCGGCACTCTTCATGGATGGTGGCAGGAAGGCTTGATCATCCTTTGGGAAGAACCAGGCGCTGAACCGCCTTGTGTTTCTCTCCGTCCAGGGGATAGCCCGCGTTTTCTCCACACCGACCGTCTCGATGAACAAACTGAATTTCGTCTGGCTCATCGAGTGTTCCTTGAACCGTTGGCACCACTCCAGAAACAACGAATACAGGTCGGACGAAAGGCACGCACCCCACAGCCCATTGCCGAGCTGAGCGGTACGCCAGAGATGCACGAAAGTCTGCCAACTCGCCCTACTCAATGCAACGAGGCGCTCGCGCGCGGGCGTACTGGGCGGTTTGGTCTGCGGGTCGAAGTCACCCAGTTCCTGGGCGAGCAACCATCCATACAGCGCCTCGACACCGCCGCTTAGCAGCTCCTGTTTGATCGCCAACTGTCTCTCAGGCGGCAGCTTGTGTTCGGGCCACATCACCAAGAATCGCCGGTCAGCCTCCCCGATCGGCCACGGCATGATCTCGTTCGACAAGAACACCGCGTTCATATGGCTGGACTCTTCCCAGCCGTTGACGAACTTACTTTCGATCCGAATCGTCTGGCCTGTGATCAACTGCTTGATCTTGCCGACTTGGTTGTAACGCTGATCGCGGCTGACCACTTCCTCGAACACGGCCCACAGCTTGCCACTTTGCCAGGCGTTGAAGTTCCCCTCTAACTGCGTCTGGCCAACTGTCGCCGAATAGATGCCATAGAGCTGCCCCATCACGACCGAGAACAGCAGGCTCTTACCCGAGCCCTCCATCGTCGAGTGCATCAATACCGCAGTGTCCATCTTGGCCCCGGAATGCTGGAGCGGGTACGCAAGCCAGCAGGTAAGCCAGCGCGCTGATACCTCATCTTCATTGCACAAGAAATTGATCAGCCATCTCAGGTTCGCGCAGGCGGCGTCATTCCGAACCGGCTCCAGCGGCAACCCCTAAAAAGTGTTGATGTAAACCTGAGGGTCATGCTTCATGCAGGGGTCAAAGACGATGTGATTCATGTCCACGACGCGCCGATCAGGGTTGTTCAACCACAGACTGTAGGCATCGCCCAAGGCCATCTTCACCGCGCCCTCGGCAACACGTCGTTTCTTGGCGTAGTCCCACACGTCCTTGGTCCCATCGATGTAGACATACCGCGTCATCATCGGCATGGAGAAGTCACCCAACGCCTTGCCAGCCAGCGCCTGAGTGCGTTCGTTGTCCTTCACCCACTCTTCGCTGACGCGCTTTTTGCGCGATGGATCCGTGACCGCCTCCCACTCTTTGAACGCGTCTTTACCAATGTGGGCAATGAAGCCGGCCTTCTTGACCTTCTTTGCCGCGTCAATGTCCCAAACCTGCGTGGTGCCTTCGATCAGCGCATAGCGACGTAGCAGCGCCTTCAAGTTGAACGCGCCCCCGCCCCCCTCGCCATCGGAGGAGCTGGCCGGGCTGGATTCGGCGGGATCAAGGTCGGCGTCAGGCGCAACTTCTGTCTCCGCCGCTCGGGGCGGTTCTTGATCGGCCTGCTCGTTGACCGATGGGGCGCGGGGAAGCTCGCCCACTGGAGGCGGCGCGGGTGCGCGAGACTTGGCATCGATGCCGAGGATCTCGGCAGCAGCTTTGATTGCGGCCCGCTGATCTCCACCATGGACCAGGATGCAGAACACGTCGAACGCGTCGTTCTTGTGACCATTGGCCAAGGGATCGGAACTGTGATGGGAATAGAGCTTGCCTTCACTGATCGACACGCCCGCCATACCGCTGCTGCTTTGCGGGCACAGCCACTTGTCACCACGACGCTCGTAGCCATGGGCCTCAATCAGCGAGGCGATGTCATGCGCCTGATTGAACAGTGGAATCACGTCTGGTAGATCACGTCCGCTGCGAGGCTGCCCAGGTCGCGGTTTGGCTGCAGCAGGCCGTGGCGCTGGCTTCGGTTTTGGCTGCCATGGACAGATGCTCTCGGCCTTGGGTTTGAAGTTCTCCCAGTCCTGCCAGATCGCCAACAGTTTGGCAGGGAGCTCGGGCAGGCCTTGCGGGTCGGGCGGGGTGCGCCAGGTGTAGGGGCGACCGGTGCCAGGATGTATCGATGGCGGCAACACGTCTTGGACAAGGCCGGCGCGCAGCTCGAACACTGGGATTTTCTTGAAGGGCTCTGCGGCGACCTTCAGTGCATTTACTCGGTCTATGTCCTTGGCGTCCCGCGCCGCTTTGACCTGGGTCATCAGCGCTTTATGGATCGAGCCATCCGGGTCCGCCTGGCTAGGCCACGTCAACGGGTGCCAGGACAGATCGACGCCTTCCGGCATCTTGAACATGATGCGAAAGCGCGCAGGATTGCCCACGGACGTCGGATAGGCGTCGGCGAGCGAGTCGAGGTCCATGCCCAACAGCTCCTGCAGGATCTGCCGCGTGCACTGCACATCATCTACGTCCAACGAGCAGACACAGCTAGGCCCGAGCACAACACCCAGGTTGTGGCTCGGGTGCGTGCTCCAGAAGGTTGCCGCGTCATCCGCTGCAGTGAAGTAGCCACCTGGCTGATTCCACCCGCTACCCTTCGGCCCCTTTTCACCTGGGTCGATTGGGACCAGGGCCAGACCGAAGGTATCGATGTAACGCCGCGCCCAATCAGCTGTTGTAGGAGTTGGGCGCTCGCTCATCGGCGGCGCTCCCGCAGTTCCTGACAACTCACGCAGGTCTGGCAGCCAATCACCAGTTGCTGACGCCCTGAGGGGATGGGCTCGCCGCAATCCTCGCAGTGCTCGGCGCTGGGTTGTACGGGAAGTCGGGCAAGGCGCTGCAGCGACAACTGCAGGAAGTACTCGACGTGGTCATTGGCGAAATCGACGGCGTCAGCCATGGGACTGATCCTCCATGGCCTGACGAGCACCCGCCGTAATGGCCAGCACCTGTCGAATGACGTCCAGACCACGCGCTTCCAAGGTCAGGACTTCATGTGGTTCCCAAACGTTATCCGCCGCCCCTTCGTGCATGGTGCGCACGAACTGTGCAGATTCCTCTAGCAAGTGGGCCACCGCCTTGAGCTGCTGATTGGTGGCAGGCACCGGTTCCGGGCGATACCAGACCACCCCCGCTGCCCTGCCCAACGCATCGAGCACGCGCTTGTCGCAGGTCCACTGCAACACCTCTTCCAGCTCGTCAGGGTTGAGCCAACGCCGCTCTTCGTCGTGCTTGAGCTTCTTCTGCAGGGCATCCAGATCCATCCCCATGTCGAATGCCAGGGAAGTGATGCCACCTTTGTACTCGCGGCCAGCGCGCCAAAGCGCGTGGCGTAATGAAAGAGCCGGACCAGTGTCCGGCAAATTGTCGATGCGGCTCATAACCGTTAATCCTCGTTCAACGGTGTAGCCACGAGATAAGGTAAGACCTATCCTAGGACCACGACCGTCGTGCTGTGGGTTAGTCGTCGCGCTGAGCTGTGCGACCACTGCATGCGGTAACAGTCAGCCGGTTGAACTTGTGAGAGAGAGCACCGGTTGACGAGAGTGATGGTGATAGCCGTCATAGCTGAGCTGGGAGGTGAGAGCCCTAGCTCAGCGTTCTTCCAATTCACCTCCATCTGAAACCTGCTCCTTACAGAACAGCTCAATAGCTTTGCCTAGCTCATAGCGAACCGAGGCCCCCTGTGTAGCCCTGTAGATCGTCGGTTGCGTCGTTCCAACGCGTTCCGCTATTGCTCGCTGAGAAAAACCCAAATCAACCAGTTCTCGAAGCATTTCTTGGACAGTCATTGCACGCACCAATGCGTTAACGAATTGGCCGGAGGATACCCAATCGAATTGGTCGGCGCAATACAATTCCAATACGTTAACGAATCAGAGTCCCGATCGTGATAGGAAAACGCCTTGCGCAACGCATGCTGGAATTGAGCTGGTCAGAAGGCGAATTAGGTAGGAAATCTGGCGTCCCTCAGCCAACCATTCACCGGATCCTGACGGGAGTTTCCGCAAGCCCGCGACAAGCGAACGTTGAAAAGCTGGCCAAGGCATTGGGCGTGACGACCGAATGGCTTTGGAAAGGCGGTGACACACCGTCGGTCCCAACCGGGCCGAACTCTAACGTCGAGCTTGGGCCGAGAGTTAGGGGCTTTGTACCTCTGATTTCGTGGGTACAAGCTGGCGCTTGGTGCGAGATGCAGGACGATATCGAGCTATCGAGCGTTGAGGGCTGGCTGCCCTGCGCTGTTTCTCATAGCAGCTCGACCTTCGCGCTAAGAGTGCGTGGCCTATCAATGTTCAACCCCCACGAGAGACGCTCATTCAGGGACGGGGACATCATTTTCGTGGACCCCGCGAGAGAGTACGAGAACGGCTCGCTAGTCATCGCCAAGCTTCCAGGCAGCAAAGAAGCTACTTTCAAGCAACTAGTCATCGAAGGTCAGAGACAGTTTCTCAAGCCTCTAAACCCGGCATGGCCAGACCCTATTATTGAGTTGCCAGATGATGCAATGATCTGTGGCGTCGTCGTGTCCAAGGTCGAAATCTTCTGAAAATCCATACAATCAATACGAATACGCATTGACCACATCAATTCGTTTGAGTATTGTCTGAGCCGCACCCTCTCTCTCACATGAGGCTCAGACGTGAAATCCGTACAAGATAATCTGACCTGCAAGATCTACTTGCATCCCATGACCTGCTGCCGCCCTTCGTCGCTGGCAGCATTCCAACTCCGCACCGGTCTTCAGATCGTCGCAACCCCGAAAGGAAACGCGCAGGCGATCCCTCAGTTAGGGGGTGTCGCATGAGTGAGTTCACCGTTCCGCTACGCCGCGTCATGTTGCTCCAGCACACGCTTGAGGCTGGTGGTAAAGCCGTTTGCCAGGTGCTCCGACCGGAGCGAATCTTCGACGCCCAATTGGAAATCGAGAACGACCTGCGCAGCCATCACATCAAAGCGAGCTTTGGCCCTCTCACCGCCTCGCTCACGCTGCTCAGGGGCGACGCCTCGAAATATCACGCGCTGAGAGACTTCTTGCAGGATCTGGCCAACGGCCGCACCGAGTCAGGCCGACAGTCAGCAGAAGCCATTGCAATGCGCGAAGCGTTGGAGGCGGTTAACTCGGTCATCGGCTACACCCGCGAGGCCTACATCAGCCCAACGAACGATCCTGAACGGCCGTTCCGAGTGATCGTACTGGACCAGCTTGGTGACATCTGCGCCCTGACCAAAGGGTACAGCCAGGACGAGTTGGTCGAGACAGTGCGTAGCCAGATCCGACGCGTCGACGAGAGGCTAGAGGGTCTGGCATGACGAGCACGCTGGAGCAATTGCGAGCCCAGTGGACAACCCCCTGCCCAACGCTGACAGCCGTGCGCGAGCAGTATTTCTCGCACCTCAAGACAGATCGCAGATTCAGGGAGCTGATCCACAAGGGTGAGATCAAGCTGAAGCTCAAGAAGCTTCACAGATCTACGAGAGCGCAGTACGTCATCTACCTGCATGACCTCGCTGAATACCTCGATCAACAGCACATACAACCTGCATAACTCGGCGGCCCCGGCCACCGGGGGCATCCGCCCGCCATCAGCTCTCACATCACTGATGGCGGACAAATTGGAGCGAACTCCATGCAACTACATCATTATGTACTCGCCATCTCTATCGGCTGGATGGTGACACTGATCATTCTCCCCTTCCTGATCGCCAAGACACGCCGCCTCGCTTACAACCGAGGCTTTGAAGCCGGCAAAGCCTTCCACGACCAGACCCTGGCCCTTCAACTGCAAGAAGCGAAACAAGCCTGTGATGACCTGCGCACTGAGCTGCAGCGGACTCGGCAAGCCTGCGAGCAGCAGCTCGCCGCACGTCGAGCCAACATCACGGCGCTCAAGACAAGTATCAGCGAGCTGGAAGCTCGGATCATGTCCTACACCGGGCTGGCGGTGACCAGGGCGGATTACGAGCTGCTGATTGGTACATCCGAAACGTTGCGCCTCGCCGAGCGCACACTCGATGTACTGAAAGCCCAGCGACAGGCTACCGCTGCCGCTGCGCGTGCAGAGGGCATTGATAGCCTGGCCAAGCGTGTTCACACCCAGCTTAGGGACACGCCAGCCAGCGCAGGAGTCGCGGCATGATCATCCTGCCCTCTCATCCCGCAACGGGCTACGCCGTAAATCTGCTTCACAATAAGCAGTTCAATGTGGTCAGCGTTTCAGGCGGCAAAGACAGCACCGCAACGCTGTTGCTTGCGCTTGCGCTGGAGGTGCCAAACCTTCGCGCCGTCTTTGCCGACACAGGCAATGAGCATGAGTTGACCCTGGAGTATCTCGATTACCTGAGCGACGCCACAGGCGTTCAGGTCGAGCGGCGCCGGGCGGACTTCTCCCACCAGATCGCTCGCAAAAGACAGTTCATTGCGACTAAATGGCGCGAGCAGCGAGTGCCGGAAACGATTATTGAGTCGGCCCTGCAGGTGCTGCAGCCTACCGGTGTTCCCTTCTTGGACCTGTGTCTTTGGAAGGGGCGATTCCCGAGCCGGAAGGCTCAATTTTGCACCGAAGAGTTGAAACGCAACGTTCTTGTCGAACAGGTCATGCTCCCGCTACTTGACGGAAACAACATGGTGCTGTCTTGGCAAGGTGTGCGCCGCGATGAGTCCGAGGCACGTCGCTACTTACCTCAGGTCGACGAGGTCGGAGGCGGGCTATTCAACTTCCGTCCGATCATCGACTGGCCAGTGCAGGCCGTGTTCGAGGCCCACCGCTTCGCAGGCGTGAAAGCTAACCCGCTGTACAGTCTCGGCATGGGCAGGGTTGGCTGCATGCCTTGCATCAACTGCCGCAAGGGTGAGCTACGAGAAATCGCAGCCCGCTTCCCCGAGCACATCGACAAGATTGCTCACTGGGAGGACTTGGTACGCCAAGCCAGCAAGCGAGGTGGTGCCACATTTTTCGCGGGCGCCAACGCCAAGCATCAGAAAGGCTCGATTGCCGACATGAGCCCAGCAGAGATCGTCGCGCTCGCGAACATACGCCAAGCCGTGGAGTGGTCACGTACCACACGCGGGGGCATTCAGTACGACCTGATCGCCAGCGACGGTGAGACAGATGCATCGGCCTGCTCAAGCGCATACGGACTTTGCGATGGGTCATGGATTGATACAGACACATCGGAGGCGGCATGAAACGAGTGTACATCTCCGGCCCCATGACCGGACTACCCGACTTCAATTACCCAGCTTTCAAAGCAGCGGCCGAGCTGCTGCGCGCCAAGGGGATTGAGGTCGAGAATCCAGCCGAAAACCCGACACCGGACTGCGGATCGTGGGCAGGCTACATGCGCTTTGCCTTGGTGCAGATCTGCCGCTGTGACGCCGTTTTGATGCTACCTGGCTGGGAAGAATCAAAGGGCGCACGACTGGAGCTTCATGTCGCCCACCAGCTCGGCCTGCAGGTGCTGTATCACCCCAGCTCTCTGACGCGTGCGAGCAACACAACCTCAGTCACATACCTACCGGAGGTAAGAACGCTCAAGGGAATACAGCCACTGCTACGACCAGCGATGTCGGCGATCTGCGACGTGTGCGGCAAGTCTCGTACTCGCCCGGGTGGCCACGATAAATGCTCCAAGATCCGCCAGGCAGCGGGCTTCATCATCAAGCAGGAGACCAAGGGATGAGCGTGGACATTCTGAAACTGAAAGCGCTCGCCACCGCAGCGAAACGTGATCAGTACGACAACGTGGCACTCAACGACTACGGCATGGCGATGGCGCCTGCGGTGACGCTGGAACTGATCGCCGAGATCGAGCGCCACCGCCAAGTAAACGCAGAGGGCTGTAAGCCCGACCTCATAATCGTCTTGTCTGAAGTGGAGAACCGATGCCGTGCGATTGCTCTTGAGGTGCTATCCGAACGTCTCCGCCAGATCACAGTTGAGGGACACACAGCGGAAGCTGACGACCTTTATACGACTGGCCAACTTGCCGACGCTGCCAGCGCGCTCGCCGCATGGGCGCACATATGTAATATCCCACTCGTTGAATGCACGGTCGTTCCAGCGCTATGGCCCTGGGGTCAAGAGACGTGGAAGCCTGGAGCCCAGCGAGGGATGCTCATCAAAGCAGGAGCGTTGATCTTGGCCGAACTGGAGCGCCTAGATCGCTTGGAGGTATGCGAATGAAAACGGCATTCATGCTGATGGCGCAGTACAACGGGCTCGCCATCATTCCAATTGATCAAGTGTGCACCGATTACTTCACCCACCTGACCCCTGACATGTTTCAGCGGAAGGTTCTTGCTGGACAGATCAAACTTCCTATCACCAGGCTCGAAACAAGCCAGAAGAGCGCACGAGGCATTCATATCGCCGATCTGGCGCAATACCTAGATCAGCAGCGGGAGGCGGCCCATAAGGAGTGTGCACAATTGAATAAGACGCTTCGGGCCGGATAGTGGGAAATTGCCTCTCGCCTGGCTAGGTATCGGCGGTCGTCGAGGATCTCGACGACCAACCCGGACCGACCGACGCCTAAGGCATATGGTGACCCAAAGTGGACGCTCGCGAAGGACGGCTATGAGGCCATGTGGTCACACAATTCTGGTGAGCATTGGCAAAAAAGATTGGTAAATAGTAGGTACATGAACTCTAGTGAAATTGTAGTTCTAATTCTACGTCTACGAAACCCCTTTTACTACCAAGCTCCGTTCCCATGGAGGTTTGAGATCTCAGGTGGCTGATTAAGGGGTCTCTAAATATCGCTTTAGCAGAATCAGGCTTACTAGTAAAAATACAAGATAGCACACGCGATTTAGAACACGAAGTTTGGACTTGGCGGACTCTGAGGACAATGAGAGATTTCTACGAGAGTCCTCAATTTTTTCCTGGATATCGTCCACACCGACAACGACGTTATCGTATTTTTTTGTAGATCGGTCGAACTGCTTCGCAAGCAAGTCGATATGACTGACCACATTATTATTAAGAGAGGTTATCATCCAAGTAGAAATGACCAGACCCACAATTATGACTAGGTAGTCCCATGGAGTCGTGGCCGGTTTCAAGATTGCCCCGACTGCAACAATACCGCCTGGAACAGCAAACGCTTTAGTTTGCTGAGCCATAATGGAGTCCTGAATTTTCCCCAAAAAGCTAACGCAATCACTTTCAATTTCAGTAAGTATTTTATTTACTGAAAATTTACTAACATAAACCTTATAGCGCTCATTATACTTTTTATAGAATTTTGAAACAAACTCCATTAGCAGCCGCAGATTGCATTCTTTTTCGTCCTTAAAGATATCTGCCAGAGTTTCGCGCATTACATGGCGCCGTTCCTCGCAATGAACATCTTCATCAGCCATAACCGCTGCATGCATTTTTTGAGCGTCTTTTAAGCCCTTCTCCCCAGCATCTATGGCCATTAGCTCGTCACATGTCATTAGATAAGAAATTTCCAACTTTGTTAGAAGTGATTCTTTTGAGCTGAAAAAAATATACTTGTGGGTTTGACTGTCATCACCTTCACTGTGGCACAGTGTTTTGAGCGTCTCTCTAAGTAAAAAGTACAAGTCTATCAGTCGGGAAACTGATATTTGCTGGTCTTCAGTCAAGCCGATAACGTGAATGCGCTCGGGCTTTCTACTGCGCGTCCGTACCGCATGCCACATTGCTTCGGTTGTGGCAAAAAAAGGCACGAAAGAGGCGTCCCAAGCCGAAGGCGCGGTGAGGCAAAGATCTGTCCCGAAGAGCTCCAATTTCTCAGGGTCATGGCACCCATGCTCTTTCAGAAACGCAAATATATCTGCCATTTCTATAGACCGCGTGTCAAGAATGAGCTGGTCATCCTCGAGAGAAATACGATCAATCATCATTGGAGTCCGAAGCCGGCTTACCAGCATTGATACTTCTTAACTGGTTGGATATTTCTACAGGCAGTTTGACCTTCAAATATACGAAATCCTTATCAACGCTAAGATCTGCATCATTCTCACCAACGGCTACGGCACCCAGCTTGAACCGTCCATCAAACTCTCCCGATGGGAGTTTGAGATTTGTAAAACCCATGCTTTTCGCAGTCATTCCAGAAGGTTGAAACTCTTCGCTTACCTTGAAGCGCTCAGAATTTTCTGCGATAAATTTAACCAGTCCGCCGTGATGAGGCGAACCTTCTTTCAGACACTTATCTATAACGTGCTGGATTTCTGAAAGATGGACGCGCTCTCCTGCTTTACCTTCAATATATTCCACGACCCGCTTATGGATGTTGCGCTTTTCTGTGAAGGATAGGCTACTTGCTTGTTCCAAGAGGTATGCACTCAGCGCGTTTTTTAGGTTATCTACACAAACCTTTCCAGGAATAGAATCTGAACAACCCAACGCAACAGTGAAGAACTCGCTTTTTGAATTTCCTTTAAAAAAGTACAAGTAAGAATCGCCAGCATTTCTAGGAAATCCTCTCTTAAATTCTGTCAAATCCATACAGGCAGCTTGACGGAAGTCCTGCAAGTTCAGACTTTCCGAATTTTTCGGATTTAGCGTGCTATCATTATCAAAGTCATATCCAGCTTGCTTGCCCAGCATGACAATCAGAATGTGATCCACCTGGTGGTGATCTTGATAGTGCGAAAAAACTACGTAGCCTTCACTCAATGATCGGCGCGCAGGATCGTTTGCTTCATCGCAGATTCGTTCCATTACGCCATTAACAAATGTATCGAACTCGAGATCTTCGGCATATTTTGAGAAATTAGCAGCAGCTGAAAGCATTTTAGGATCTACGTATCCATAGATCCTTCCTGTCCTGGAGAACTTTTTACCAATCTGATTTACAAAGTCAACACATACCGGTGAACTGAGGTCCCAATTTTCACCTTTATTACTATCATAAAAACTCAGACCACCAAGTGTTTTCTTGAAAAATTTTGCTGCACAAGCGTTTAAAACAACTAGCCGTTTCACCTCAGGAGTCGAAGCCTCTGCTACTTTGAGCGACTGGGGTGTAAGTGATTTTTGATCATCCATGATTGATTTATCCGTGGTCATTTAAAATGCCGAACGTTTGCCGTCAGCTGGGAGCCCACGATGGTAGCACAGTGCCCGTACTGGAACGCCTACCACGCGAGCGCTCCACTGTGCCAGGTCTTTGCAGCGTCGCTAGCGTCATCGCCGCTCAGGTACTAATGTCATATCATCACTTGCTTCCCAGACACGAGCAATTCAGGCGCTCTCACCGTTTCTGTCTGATGGCGGGAGGTGCGCCGCTTTCACCAATCAGTCCAGCGCCTAGGAAGCTCAACTCTATTTCACCCGCTTCATCTCGGTTGATCTGCTCAACCTGAGTTGAATGTAGTACGACACATTTTTGGTTGATTGCCACTCATAGCCCCCGGTAGCTACTGATGACAATCAGCCGGTCGGGACTGGCCACAATCGCAACGGAGCGGATGCCTGCCACAACTGTGCACTCATAAAGGTAGCCGTTATCCATCCGTCTATACAGCCCGAGCGCCAAGCTTAACCGGCGCCTGAATGATCGGATCCAACCACTTCCAGCCTCTATACACATCCCCCCGCCCACGCAAATGGGTATACCGCCGTAGCGAGTTCCAATCACGGTGACCAGATACGCTTGAGACCCTCGGTATGTCCCAGTCCATTTCAAACAACCGACTCACCCCTTCGTGACGTAAGTCGTGGAAATGCAAATCCTCTATCCCTTTGATCTTGCAAGTCTTCGACCAGGCTGTGCCGATTGAATCCGCGTTGTAGGGGAAGATCTCGCGACACTCTCGGGGCATGCTCTGTACGATGAGCCACGCTTCATTCGGCAAGTGACACCAGACATCGTTGCCGATCTTCTGACCAGGGTTTTTCATGTCCCGCACCTTCACTGCCTGGCGGTGCTCATCCAGGTCTTCCCACAGGATGCGGGTGATCTCGTCCATCCTTCTTGTCGAGAAGATCGCAAACGCCACCACCTTAGGCATATGAATAGCGGTGGGCCTACGCTTCAGCATCTCGAAGAAATGCTCGAGAACCTTGTCAAGCTCATCCATTGTCGGACGTCGATCCCGCTCGCGGCTGCGCATGTTGTAGCCGAACTGTTTGAGGACTAGACGAGCGTCAGGCATAGCTCGCGCGTCGATCTGGTAGCCCCACGCTGCCCTGGCCAGCGACAGGACCGAACCAAGGTGAGCCAAGTCATTACCCGCCGTCTGCGGTTGGACTCCGCCACCGTCGGGGCTCATTCGCCATAAGGCGTAGTCGACTAGAACCTGCTGGGTGATATTGGAGTCGACAATTTCGGCAAGGTAGGTTTTCTGAATGGCCTTAAGTGTCTGTCGCTTGGTCACACCCAGCGGCCGGGCTTTCTCCGCCTCTATAAGATACCGGTCAATCATCGCCTTGATCGGATGCCCCACGCGGTTCGCCCGCTCGATGGCGCCCGGCTCCGACAATTCGGTCTCGCGTCGCTTCGCCCAGGCCACAGCTGCCTGTTTGCGGGCGAACGTCTGGCTCTCTTGGTAGACTGTGACCTTGTCGCGGTTGATGCGAATCTGGACGGTGTAGCTGGTGGTGCCATCGGCTTTCTTGCGCAGTCGGATCGTTGCCATAGTAAATTGGTACACGTCTTCGGTCGATTGGTACATTGTACCAAGCGCTTGGTAAAAACGCCCCGAAACCCCCGAAAAACGGTACGAAACACGTTGAACGAAAACACTTCAAAATCAGGCGCTAGACCAGAAACCACGCGCCCTGAGCCGTCACGCCGCTTTAGCGTCGCCCCCATGATGGACTGGACCGACCGCCACTGCCGGTATTTCCTGCGCCTACTCTCGCGCCACGCCCTGCTCTACACCGAAATGGTCACCACCGGCGCCCTGCTGCACAACGACGCCGCCCGTTTCCTGCGCCACGACGTGTCGGAGCACCCGCTGGCCCTGCAACTGGGCGGCAGCAACCCTGCCGAACTGGCAGCCTGTGCGCGCCTGGCGCAAGAGGCCGGCTACGACGAGGTCAACCTCAACGTCGGCTGCCCCAGTGATCGGGTGCAGAACAACATGATCGGCGCGTGCTTGATGGGCCACCCCGCGCTGGTGGCCGAGTGCGTGAAGGCGATGATCGACACAGTGCAGATTCCGGTGACGGTCAAGCACCGCATCGGCATCAATGGCCGCGACAGCTACGCCGAGCTGTGCGACTTCGTCGGCCAGGTCCGCGATGCCGGCTGCAAGAGCTTCACCGTGCATGCCCGCATCGCCATCCTCGAGGGCCTATCGCCCAAGGAGAACCGTGAGGTTCCACCGCTGCGCTACGATGTGGCCGCGCAGCTCAAGCGGGACTTTCCCGACCTTGAGCTGATACTCAACGGCGGAATCAAAACACTAGAGGAATGCCACGAGCACCTTCAGACCTTCGATGGCGTGATGCTAGGACGCGAGGCGTATCACAATCCTTACCTGCTGGCCGAGGTGGATCAGCAGTTGTTCGGCAGCCAGGAATCTGTGGTGAGCCGCAGCGAGGTGATGGAGCGGTTGATGCCGTACCTGGTAGCGCACGTCGAGTCCGGTGGGGCCGTCCATCACATCACTCGACACATCCTCGGCCTCGGCCAAGGCTTCCCAGGGGCGCGGCGCTTCCGTCAGTTGTTGTCGGCGGACATCCACAAGGCCGCAGCGCCCTTGCAAGTCGTGGAACAGGCGGCTCAGTTGCTGCAGGGCCGGTAAGGGGAACCCTGGGCCCGGAGCGCACTCGAACTGGGATTCGCCCTGCGCCCCTCGCGCCCCGGACACCCCTCGTGTTCGGCCTTGAGCGGCTGTCAGGGCTGGGGTAATGTCGAGACACTCACAGGACAGAGCACGCCCATGACTTCCAAGCTGGAACAACTCAAGCAGTTCACCACCGTCGTCGCCGACACCGGAGACCTGGAGGCCATCACTCGCCTCAAGCCGGTCGATGCCACCACCAACCCGTCGCTGCTGCTCAAGGCCGCCGCCATCGAAGGTTATGCCGACCTGCTCAAGCAGGTGCGCAGCGATGCCAAGGGTGATGTGCAACTGGCGTGCGACAAGTTTTCGGTCGCGGTCGGTGCGGGCATTCTCAAGGTCATTCCGGGTCGCATTTCCACCGAGGTCGACGCGCGCCTGTCGTTCGACGAGCCGGCGCTGCTGAATAAGGCGCGTCAACTGATCGCGCTGTACGAAGCGGCTGGCATCAAGCGCGATCGCGTGCTGATCAAGCTGGCGTCTACCTGGGAAGGCATCCGCGCTGCCGAGAAGCTGGAAAAAGAAGGCATCCAGACCAACCTCACCCTGCTGTTCTCCTTCGCCCAGGCTCAGGCCTGCGCCGATGCCGGAGTGTTCCTGATCTCGCCGTTCGTAGGTCGTATCTACGACTGGTACAAGAAGAGCACCGGCAAGGAATACACCGGTGCCGAGGATCCAGGTGTGCAATCGGTCACGCGCATCTACGACTACTACAAGACCAACGGTTACGACACCGTGGTCATGGGCGCCAGCTTCCGCAACGTTGGGCAGATCGAGCAACTGGCTGGTTGCGACCGACTCACCATCAGTCCGGAACTGCTGCAACAACTGAGCGACGACCAAGGCGAGCTGCCGCGCATCCTCAAGCCGGGATCTGCCGGCGAAGCCAAGCAGGTACTGGACGAAGGCCAGTTCCGCTGGGCGATGAACGAAGATGCCATGGCTACCGAAAAACTGGCCGAAGGCATCCGTCAGTTCGCACGCGATCAGGAGAAGCTGGAGAAGGTCATGGCGGAGAAAGCCTGATACATCTGCTGATTGTGCAACGGGCGGGAAATACTCAGTATTTTCCGCCCGTTTTGATTTGATGGTCTCGATGAATTCTTCACTGCCCGCAGTCCTCGCCGGCCCTGTGCTTCGACGCTTGGAGTCGCAATGCCTGGCTGTCTGGTTGGTCGGCTCGCGCCCACTGAATCCGCAATTCGTACTGCCAGGCTTACCAATCGAACCCCTACAGCAGTGTCAACGGGTTGCGATGGGGCGCCATGCGTTCGTTCACCTGCTTGAGGTGCAATTCGACGCGCCACTGCCCGAAGACGTCGAACTGGAATACGACCTGCGTCTGGACAACGGCCTGGGTATCGCCGATTGGGCGCCTCACCTGCTCTATCCTGGCAGGCATCTGCCCAATTTCGTGCTGCGCAGACGCGTGGACAACCTGCTCCACGGTTCCTGTCGCAAGCCCCATCATTCTGCGCCCGACGGCCTGCTGTGCGCCGATCGCTTGCTATTGGAGAGCCTGGCACCGCAGCAGCGCCCTGCCCTGCTGCTGATGACGGGCGATCAAGTCTATGCCGACGACGTAGCCGGCCCTACCCTCAAGGCCATCCACGGGCTGGTCGAGTGCTTGGGCCTGTTCGACGAAGCCCTCGACGGCGCGCTGGTCAACAGCGGCGAGGCTCTGTATCGCCACCCGGCAGGCTACTACCACCGCGCCGACCTGCTGCCGTCACACGAGGGCAACGAGCCGCTGCGGCGCCGCTTTTTCCGTGGCAAGCGCAAGCCGATCTTTTCCTCGAGCAATGCCGACAACCACCTGGTGACGTGGGCGGAAGTCATGGCCATGTATCTCTTGGTGTGGTCGCCGACGCCTTGGACGCTGATCTCGCTCGTGATGCCAGAAGGCCTGTCGGCTGAAGATCGGCAGCGCTATCAAGCTGAACAACCCCTGATCGAAGACTTCCGCGACGGACTTGACCACGTGGCACGGGTGATGGCGCATCTGCCATGCCTGATGATCTTCGATGATAGTCCGAACGTAGATGTGCTGGCGGCTTAATCTATACGTAACCCAAAAATGGACAACACTCTGAACATCAGGTTGTCCGCAAGCGAACCAAGACGCTCACTAACCCGCGTGGTGAGCTTCCGCACTTTTTCTTCCAGCGTCTGACGTGCTGGTCGATGTGCATGCCGGCGCATGCTTCGACCTATCTGGCATGTCGGCCTGCCCAAAGACCAAGCTAGCTACGAAGAGGGGCAGGCTCGAGCTAAATGGCACCGTTTGATCAAAATGGTGCGCCACGCTCGCTTGCTCATTAGCCCCCAAGTGACAACATTTTAAAAACACAAGCGAAGACATAACCAAAAGGTTAATATCCGAAGCAACACGCCACTGGTTTAAGTGAGGGAATATTTATGTCCGAACTGATCAAGAAGCGAGTCGTTAAGGACCTTATCGACGAGCTAGCTGACCTTGATGCTACAGGCCTAGAGCTGGTTGGCCACAAGGTGATAGAGACACTCGAGGGACAAACCCTCGTACATCACGGAATTAATAAAGATTACAAACCTGTTGGCTATACGGTTGATACATTCTCCCAGGACTTCACGATTGTTGGCGAGTACAGCACCGAGTCCGGCTATTTCGAGGACTCTTCTGGTAGAAAAAAAGAGAACAGGTTCGACAAGATCGAAAAAGACATAAAACACGCAATTGAAAAAAGCGGAAAAAATCCTCCGAAAAGAATTTATCTTGTTACATCCGAGGAAGAACCGGCATCGTTTCGCGGAAATTTTAATAAATCAAAAATAAGTGAAGAAACCCGCAGCAGCATTCACTTCCTAGATGCACGCGAACTAGCAAAGTCCATATTTCAATCCGCCCTGGATAACTCGCAAGCAGCTGACTTTTACCGAAACTATCTTCCAGATTTCTCACAAAACCTAGACCGTTATGAATACTATGGCCGGGTTCCCTCGACCTGCGCCCACCATCAGACCGAGCAATCTTTTATTGATGCCATGCGACAGCACTTTGCCACTGGAGCAGAGGTGTGCGTTTTACATGGACTGAGCGGCTCTGGCAAAACACAGGCCGCTATCGACTTTGTCCAAGCAGTACTTTCAGAGTTTGGAAACTACCTGTGGATTTCAGGCGGCGACTGGCCTGATGACACCTCTCTTACAGCGATTAAGCGTTCGAGAGGCGGTTCAGCGATGAACGTTGCCGGGGTATTCAATTCCACAAAAACGCTGCTAGTCATCGATGATCTTAATAGAGCAGTTGCACCCAACTCTTTCTCTGATCTTCAGCGTGGATTTGACCTGGGTGGGCGCGTTCTAGTGACCTCTCAAATCGGTACACCCCACAGCATAATTCACCTACAGCTTCCGCTAATGTCAGTAGCTACGGCTTTTCAGATTCTTGGCGAAAACGAAAGTACAGCAAGCGAAACCTGTAAGCAATTCGTGGAATCCTGTCGATTCTGCCCCCTTATTCTCTCACTCACAAGGGAAGTCGCCAAAGTCGACGACATCCCCTCTGACGACCTCTATCAAGAAATTCTTCAAGATCCGAAAACCGTCCACGAGAACGACGGCGGCAATGTGATGGAGCGCGTTCTACGCAGACTGAGTAAGGAGAATCGCCAAGCGCTGCAGAAGATAGCAGATAGCGGGTGCACTACGTACGATGCTCAATTCCTTAGGGCTTTCATTGGGATCAACGCACGAGCGTCACTACAAACTCTCGGGATTCTAAACCGTACGGCGGCAACGGCTACACTGACCGTTCATGATTTGATATGCCGTGTATCTCGGTCAAACTCACAACCTAGCCACGACTTGGCCCAGGCTATCGCGCGCTACGTGGATCAAAAGCGGGGGGAAATGACCCCAAGCGTGCTCAGGCAAATCCACCTCGCAGGAGATCAACTACAAGCAGCGTATGACGCAGGTTGTGATGCGCAGCAAGCGGGTTGGCTAACTTACTCCCTCCTGCAGCTAGGAAATTCCTCTCGTACGAAGCTGATCCCCAACCTGCAAGCCATGGCACTTAGGCCCGACATCCAGATTGCTGAGTTGCTTTGCATCGTGGACGCGAGAGAGGCCGCCGCTTATGAACTCGAGAAGGAAGCGCGCTCAGCTTTTTACAGGAACTGCGCAGAAGACTTCGGCACTTTGGCCCAAGTCACAAATGATCCGGACGTGCGAGCCGAGATGCTTCACCACCAAGGTAAAGCGCTTCGGCGTTGTGGGGAAATCGCCGCTGCTTTAACCTGTTTCAGAGAGCTACTATCTGAGCGGCCCGAATGGCATGCTACATATGGGCAAATCGCACATCTTGGGACACAAAACGATGCTACTGCGGACGCAAAGCTTGAGGGCGATGCAGCCATTCGTCGCCTAGTCGCGGATGTAGAACGCGACCTTTATGCAGTACCTTTGCGCGTATCACTGGCCGCTTTAAGCCGGCTTCGCTCTTATTCAGAAGTCAGCGATGAAATCAAAGCGAATCCTGATATCGTTAAGCAATTCGGCGATGTCGTGACATTGTCTGCTATAGAAGGCTTTGACCAATTCTATGAAGCCTTCCTGGCGCTCACTGCACTGTTCGGATATCGGCATGGAGAGGCATGCCTCGCTGTAGCTGAAATATTCCCAGATATGCTCGCCATTTATCCGAACACAGTAGACCCTCGCCAGTGGGTGAACGCGTGCGAAGCACTTGCTAATGTATCAATAGTCGCTGCACGCAGCGGCAACCGGGGACTCGCCAACAAACTCGAGCATACGATGAGGGCCTTCGCAGCCGAGCTAATCCGGACTTCTGGAAGCAAACCATATATCGCTAGGGTTCTAGCGAAGACCTTTTTAGCGATTGGCGATCCGAGCGCAGCGCTAGAAGCAGCAAATCGAATTGAGACCCAAAAGGATCATTGGTTACTATACCAGAAAGCCAAGGCCGAGCTTGCGCTGGGTCAGTCTGGGCCTGCGTCTATCACCGCCAAGCAAGCATTCGATGCAGCGGCTGTAGACTCGAAGGGAAAAGCGAGGCTGGCGATTTATCACGACCTAATGAGCCAGTGCCAAGAGGCTTGCGGCTCGCTACCCGACGCACTAGTTTGCGCAGAAATGGCACGAGCTTCTGTCAAGGACGATAAGTATGGAGAGCAGCTAGACAGAAGAATTGCGTATCTGAAAAGATGCTTGGAAAACACTGACTGACTACAATCAGGACGCGCTAAAGCCCTGGCGAGGCGAGTAAGGATCTTAGTTAATTTAATCTTAGCTGACCCGCTAATCTTCCTATTCGCTGCTAGCACAATGCTTGAGGCACTCGGTGTCTCAAGCATCTAATCAGCTCCACCCGCTTGAATACTGTCGGGCATCACCCAATCGAATTTGCGTGGAAGGGGCTGCTGCGTTACAGCAAGGAGGCCGGTGCGTTAGGCATGTCGGGCATCTCATAAGCAGAAGGCGACCTAGGGAGCTACGCTAGGAAAGGCTGCCGTCACACCTATACACGATCATAACTGTCGTACCGATAGTGAATGCAGCCCACCGCGAGCGCCAAGCTGTCCTGGTCAGCGTAACCAAGGTTTGCGAGGCCCTAACAGTTGTAGCTGGTGTCCCCTGGCCCTACCGGCGGAGATATGCGATGAAGGGTCGACGGAAAATAAAGACTGACAGATGGCCTCTAAAACTGACAATTGAAGACGGCGCATGAGAGCTTCTGCTTGCTCGATCCGAGAAGCAAGGAGGATTGCTCGACATTGCCGCGAAAAATGGCAAAAAATGGAGCGCGCTGGGCGACTTTGTGGCTGAAAGGCAGGATTCACATTCGAGGGGTGCACATGAACAAAACTGTAATCATCGCGATTTGCCCCATTGCACCATTGGGTTGCTGGAGCCTCGTCCACCGGTGTTTCGTGGGAAGGTGCCAGCAGGCATTAGCACTAGCTACGCATGTGCTTGGATCTCGAACGCTTGCCGTGCTCTGGCTGTACAAACCCGCCATTGGACTAGCACATCAAGTGCCTTGCAGCATACTGACGACTAGAGCGGGCTATGAACGAGTGAGCACGCTTTTGGGGCGAATTGAGCATTGTGTATACATTTAACGCCTCAAGCCTGGGGCAGACGCGCAATAAGCGGTTCTATGGCGCCGACTCGTTCATCAGCAGCCTATCGCCTTAACCAAGGGGATCTACGGATCGAGCTCAGCATTTACAAATTTAAGCAATCAACAGGTAGCGCACGTCCGCCTCATTACGACCTCAACCTCCCACACATTTCGTAGGCTTGGGCGTTCGGCCCCATGCTGGCATGTGCCATTTTCACCATCGTTTTTGATCTCCACCTGAGCCTTCCTACATGGCTTAGTAAATTCGGGCAGTTACTGCTCGGCTGTTCCTTGGGCTCCTATTTCGATCGCTCATTCTTTCGCAGTGCCCCAAGCTTTCTGGCCAAGGTCCTACTGATAACGATCGCTGCAATAGGCGTCGCCTTTGGGGCCGGGTGGGTCATGGGCACCGAGAAGGCCGTCAAATCCATGCAGCTCAGTAACGCCCGCTCCCAAGAGGTGCTAATCAAAGCAGAACAGGCAAGCACTGCCCTGGAAAGCATCGTCGAAAACAGCAATGAGATCAGTCGTCAAAACCTTCAGATCACGACAGCAACCGAAGAGCAGGCTCGTGTCGCAAGCGCCGTAGACCAGAACATTCTGACCATACGTAACGTCTCTGTTCAGACCTCAGAGGGGGCGAAGCAGGTCACCACCGCCTCCCAATCCCTTGCTGAATTAGCTACGGATTTGCACGCTATGGTTAAGAAATTCCGCACGGACTAGCCATCTAGACTGGCTATCAGCAGCGCGATGCGAAGGAACGACAGATGCGCAATTTTGACTTGAACCTGCTTCGTGCACTGAGGGCTCTACTGGAAAAGCGGGATGTCCAAGCGGCAGCCATGCACATTGGAGTGCCTTCGACCGCCATGGATGCCATGTTGACGCGATTACGGGAGGCCTTGTGTGACCCTCTGTTGATTCAGAGTACTAATGGGACTGTGGTGACCGAACGAGCAAAGCTGATAGCCGAAGGCGTGGAGCGGATCTTTGAAGAGCTCGACAGATTGCTAGCGCCTTCAAGATGAAGCCGTGAGACCACGACCAGTAAAGTTTGCAAGGCGTCGAGTAAACTGGTTGTCATATGGACTCTTCAGCGTGCCCGGTTTCCCTGGCCTGCTGGCCACTGTTTAGAGAAGCCAACCCTAGGATCTGATTCCGAATGAGCACACCAATCACCCTTTCCGTGGGCGGCATCGATCTCACTTACAACACCGGATACATGGGCATGGATCATGGCATGCTGTATCAGGAAAAAGATCGCCAGTACCGCGGCCGCGATAGCCTCGACGGCGATGGTTTTGCCCAGACAGACGATCACCTGCGGCAGCAAGATTTGTGTTTTTGCCGAACGCTGGGCTCTACGGTTTCACGTCTGGAGCTGCTCGGATACACGTTGGCGGCGGTCAAGTCGGAGTATGAGAAGCACGTTTCGATCGACCACGATCTGTTCGATGCATTTGAAGCCAGGCCCGAGCGATTGACGTTCGATCAATTCGTCGACTTCATCAAGATTCACTCTGTCCGGGACCTCAACAACGAATATGTCAGTGACTACGATGCTCAACATGCGCAGGGCCGAGGCCGCTTTGCCGATGATCCATCTGTGCCACTGCTACCGAGCGGAGAGTTTGACAGTGATCTCGGTGGCTATTCTGAGCGAAGCCATTTTGGCTCTCTGATTGCCTTCTTGAGTCCATACGCCACCCTGCGCATCCTTGCCGAAAATCCTACCAACCAAACCTTGGACGTTGTCTGGGATTATGGAAATTTCGTTCATGCCGGATGGGCTAAGAATGAGGACTTCTACGCCGGAGCCCGCCGAACACAGACTTTCCTGATAGCGACGGAGGGGACCTCAGACATCCACATCTTGAAGCATGGCTTGTCGCTACTGCGGCCGGATATGGAGGACTTTTTTCGTTTCATTGATAACAAGGAACGCCACCCCTTTTCCGGTACGGCCAGCCTGGCAAAATTTGCCGAAGGGCTTGTGAGGATAGACGTCCACAATCAAGTCATTTTTCTCTTTGACAATGACGCCGAAGGGATTGAAGCCTTCCAGACACTTGAGCGCTTAACATTCCCTGTGAATATGGGAGCGATGGTTCTCCCCAATCTTGAAGCTTTGCGCGACTTCCCAGCCAAAGGACCGGGGGGTGTTGTGAATGCTGATATCAATGGCTGCGCAGCAGCCATCGAATGCTATCTCGACCTAAATCTGAAAGGCCGCCCTCCAGCGCAGATAACCTGGACGAATTACAAACATGCGCTGGGCACCTATCAAGGGTCGCTTGACCACAAAGAGACCTACGCCAAGGCGTTCTACAAAGCCACAACCACAGCTATTGAGTCGGGTGCCTACGATGCGAGTAAGCTCCGGGCCGTTATCGACGCATTGTACGAGCAGTGCGTGAAAGTAGCCGCGGCAAAGGCGTAAGCCGTGTACCTCAGATCCAGCTTGCTAGCCCTGCTGAGAAGCTCCCTCCATGCCCAGCAATAACATCTGCAGTAATCGATGAGCCGTCACCTGATACGGTTGCCCTCAGATGCACTCAAGATTTCTTGCTTCAGGGATTGGCCAGAATCACCGGGCTGGCACCTCATTAAAGCCAGCCTTATCTGGGCGGCATGCCGATGATGATGATCACCGGCCAGAAACCGATCAAGAAGTCCAAGCAGGGCCGCTTCCAGATCATCGACGTGTGCGGCATGATGGCCCCCATCACCAAGTACACCCACCAGTTCGCTTCGGCCGACAACATCCCGGCCCGTATGCGCGAAGCGTTCCGCCTGGCTGAAGAAGAAAAGCCGGGCGCCGTGCATCTGGAGCTGCCGGAAGACATCGCCGCCGAGCAGACCGACGCCCTGCCGATCCCGCGCAGCCTGCACCGTCGCCCGCTGGCCGAGCACAAGGCCATCGAAGCCGCCGTGCAGAAGCTGCAGAACGCCCGCAGCCCGATCCTGGTGATCGGCGCCGGCGCCAACCGCAAGATGACCGCCAAGGTCCTCAAGCAGCTGATCGACAAGACCGGTATCCCGTTCATCACCACCCAGATGGGCAAGGGCGTGGTCGACGAGCGTCATCCGCGCTTCTTGGGCAACGCTGCGCTGTCGTCCGGTGACTTCGTGCACCGCGCCGTCGAGGCCGCCGACCTGATCATCAACATCGGTCACGACGTGATCGAGAAGCCGCCGTTCTTCATGGTCCGTGGCGGCACCGAAGTCATTCACATCAGCTTCCGCAGCGCCGAAGTCGATGCCGTGTACTTCCCGCAGGTCGAAGTGATCGGCGACATCGCCAACACCGTCTGGCAGATCGGCGAAGCCCTGAGCGACACCAGCCACTGGGACTTCACCCGCCTGATGGCGATCCGTGAGGCCAACGAAGCGCAGATCGCCGAAGGCGCCGATGACGACCGTTTCCCGGTCTACCCGCAGCGTCTGGTTGCCGACATTCGTCGCGTGCTGCCGTCCGAAGGCATCGTTGCCCTGGACAATGGCATCTACAAGATCTGGTTCGCCCGTAACTACAAGGCGCACAAGCCAAACACCGTGCTGCTCGACAACGCCCTGGCGACCATGGGCGCCGGCCTGCCATCGGCCATGGCCGCGCACCTGGTGTACCCGGACCGTCTGGTGATCTCGGTATGAGGCGACGGCGGCTTCATGATGAACAGCCAGGAGCTGGAAACCGCAGTGCGCCTTGGCATGCATATCACCGTGGTGATC
Organism: Pseudomonas boreofloridensis; assembly: GCF_030580795.1. Taxonomy (NCBI): domain Bacteria; kingdom Pseudomonadati; phylum Pseudomonadota; class Gammaproteobacteria; order Pseudomonadales; family Pseudomonadaceae; genus Pseudomonas; species Pseudomonas boreofloridensis. The sequence goes on from NZ_JAUQOQ010000001.1 coordinate 379,704, forward strand.
CTGCGTGACGACGGCTACGGCATGATCCGCTGGAAGCAAGCCAACATGGGTTTCACCGATTTCGGCCTGGACTACGGCAACCCGGACTTCGTCAAGTACGCCGAAGCCTACGGTGCCAACGGCCACCGTGTGGAAAGCGCCGAAGCCTTCCTGCCGCTGCTGGAGCACTGCATCAAGACCCCAGGCGTGCACGTGATCGACTGCCCGGTTGACTACAGCGAGAACGACCGCATCCTAAACACCGAACTGCGGGCACGGGCTTTGGCGATTTAACATTGAGCGCCCTGAGCATGACGCCATCAACCTCAGGGCGTGTTCTAACTTTACGCACCCCCTTCAAACGGAGCCGGGATAAGGGTGACATTGCGGTACCTCGCAATTTCACCCGAATTCGGCTTCCATCGTGCAACTCCATAAAGACCACGGTGCACTCTGCAAGGGGCTCTGACCGCTCCAAGCGGCAGACTCAGGATGAGCGGCACCGCTAATATTGGGACGGCATCCGTTATGAGCTTCGTGCAGATATACCTAGGTCGATAACTTGAAACCCAGGTGGAGCTCACTCTGACTGATCAGCACGTCACCTGACCAATGAGGGTGGCATAGGGCTGCTGCTATATCGCCACCATTCAAGTGTTATCATAGGAGGTCACAGTCGAGACCAGCTTGCCCCACATTTTGACGAAGGTCGGGAGACCAGGGAATGGAACAAGAATTTTTAATGAGGTTTCTTGAAATTGGCGCTATCGACCTCAAAGGAGATGACACCAAGCTCGAAAAGCTTCGATCCACTGCCAAAGACCTGGCCGCCAGCATTCGAAAAGCGCCATCAAAGATTATTAGCTACACAATGGTGGCGGCCGACCCCAATATCGCGGGCACCGATCCGACCATAGAAGAGGCGATGACGTCCCTCCGTAAGCAGTGGGAGACCGTTGCAAACGCGTTTTCCGCGCGTCCCGTGGGTGTTTTACGTGCCGTCCTTCTGGACGCGATCATGCAAGCAGCTCGCGCAGATGATGCGACTGCCGTTGCCTTCGTGAATACTGCTCGCAACGCGTTGTCTCATGCCGAAACCTCCGATGAAGCTGAGATTTGGCACGAAGCTGTCAGTGAAATCGAGAAAAAAGTCGATGCCCGTGCCGAGGCCGAGTGGGCAACGCCGGAGATGATTACGATAGATCCGTTGCAGTATACGCCGCCTGCTCCTGTGACTACAGATCACAACACTCCCACCGTTGATCAGGTTGCGCTAGGAGAGGAAATCCATTCGGCCTCGTCGCCGTGGGCACCTAAAAACCCAATTCAGCATGGGTCGAACTACCCTCAGCAGTGGGCTGCTGAATTTGCGCCTCGGATGAGCGTCGCCATCGCAAAAGTGTTGGATGAAATGGCCGAGCAGCTTTCGCCCATGCCGGTCGATTTGTCTGGTCCGCTATCTGCGCTGGCGAAGGCTGTCACGGCTCATGTTGACAAGGCTCTTTCCAGTTTCAGCGGTGCGACGGCCGGTCTGCAGCGTCGTACCAATCTGCTTTGGTGGAAGGAGGCACTGTATTCCCCAAGCGCCCACGCGAGCTACCTTGACCTGCCACCTTTCGAGGCCTCTGCGTTGATGGCGCTTGATCTACACGAGCAGGTGCCAACCTATTCTCCAGCGAGCGTCTCGGCATTCCTTCGTGAGGCGATTCGCTGCCTTCCGATCGTCAATGACGAGCATAACAACGGCGAGCGTGACATCGGCAGTCTAGTCGATGACGCTAGAACTATCGGATTCATGCAGCCTTTCCGCTTACTGGCGGCTAAGTACACTTCACAGCCAGCAGGGAGAGGTCCGCTGCTGTCGGTGATTGGACATTTCACAAATGGCGCAATCGATGCCGCAACTTTGCGAACCCTCAGTGGAGTTGACGCTTCCACCCAAATGAGCCCATCAGAATGGGGAACATACCTGTTCCGTGAGCTTCAGAGCGCACGCGCCATGAGTGAAAGCCAAACCAAACGGCCCAAGAAGAACTAAGACGCCCATGGACAGATGCCCACACCCTCACTGTTTCGCTGATGACAACACGACCTGCACGCTGGGCCACATGCGGCACGACCTATGCCCGGAGTGGAAGCGTGGATGCGACAGTGGAATAACTGCTGCGGCTGATTTCGAACAATTGCTCCTCCCATGGAGCGGTCTAGCGATGGGTGAGTCTGACCTCAACTTTGTCAGCGGTAGGATCAAACCCATCACTGTCGGCATCGTAGGGCCTGAAAGCGCAGGTAAGACGACGCTTCTCGGGGCGTTCTATCTGCTGCTGGGACAAGGTGCATTGACTACTGAGACCAATGTGTTTAGCAACTCTTACACGCTGGCGGGATGGGAAGCGGTAGCGACGTACCTGCGCTGGAAGCCGGGACACCGCCCAAGCTTTCCGCCCCATACACCTAGCGGAGCTGCTCGGGCACCCGGCATGCTTCATCTTGGCTTCCGCCGTGAAGACGGTTCGCTACGCGACCTTCTTTTTGCCGATGCGCCTGGAGAGTGGTTTCAGAAATGGGCGATCAACGAACAGGCTGCAGACGCTGAAGGAGCCCGCTGGATTGCTCGACACGCAGACGTCACGCTACTGATTGCTGACCGTCAGGCTCTTTCTGGATCGAAAATGGGGACCGCTAGAAACGACTTTCAGCTTCTTGCCCAGCGTGCAATAGCTGAATCTCGCGGTAGACGCTTGGCACTCGTCTGGACGAAAGGAGATGTCGATGTGGCAGAGGCTATGGAAGCGCAGATTAGAAAGGCCGTGGCGTCACACTCATCTAGCGTCCCAGAGTTCACAGTCAGTGTATCAGCTAGTGCCCAGGTCGACGCTGCAGAGGGCTTCCGGAAGGTATTCGACTGGATTATCTGCACCAAGCGTGCAGGGCTTGAGTTACCCATGACAGAAGTCGGTGGTCACGATCCGCTTTTTAGGTTTGGTAGGAGATAGCTGGTGGCCGCACAACACACCATCTTGTTAGTCGGCGAGTCGAATGTCGGTAAGACTCACTACGGGGCTCAGTTTTTGAAGCGGCTCATGGTGAAGTCTTGCGAGCTTGAAATGACACGCGCTCCGACGAACCTTGAGGCATTCACTACGGCTCTCAGTTGTCTGACTGAGGGGAAGGCTACCGACCACACACCGGCTAACATCTACGTCGAAAGTGTCTGGCCCATTACGGACCAAACCGGTCGTTGTGCGGAGCTGATTTGGCCAGATTATGGCGGCGAGCAGATTCGCAGTCTCGTCACACAACGCCGAATTCCGGACGCCTGGCGCGAGCGAGTAGTAGAGGCCACGGACTGGGTAGTGCTAATTCGACTGCACTCTCTTCGCTCCGAAGAGGACTTGTTCTCGCGACCGCTGCAGTCATTCGCGGCTGTTGAACCACAGGGTGAAGCAGCACACGAGCTCTCAGATCAAGCCAGGACGATCGAGCTTCTTCAAATGTTGCTCTACTTGGCGCAGTTCAATTTAGATCGGCCTCTTCGTAGACCGCGCCTAACCATCTTGCTGAGCTGCTGGGATGAGCTTGATACGACAGAGATACCGAGTGATCTCTTAGCTTCACGACTGCCGATGCTGTGGTCGTTCGTGCGCAGCAATTGGGTGTCGCCTACTGTTTTTGGGCTGTCCGCGCTGGAGCGAGCGCTCAGCAAGACAGATGCGGACCCAGATTATGCAATCCGTGGCCCCGAAGAATTCGGTTATGTAGTGCTACCTAATGGTGTGAAGAACACTGACATTACCCTCCCGATCCAACAGTTGATGGCAGACGGGAGATAGAACCATGCGAGTTGAGCAGGCGATTTATGGCGAGATCCCTGGACGCGGTCATGGACTTAGAACATCAAGTACAAATGCACCGATAGCTTCGGCGATTGCATCAAAGCTCGACCTGCCAGATGTAGTGCCCCCTGGCGTCCAAGCTTGGTCGCCGTTTGTTCGTGGTTTTCCTGTCGATGACTATTACCTTCTTGCTCGCACGTTCCTAGATTCGAGCGCGTCGCGCGGAGGCATGGTACTGACTCATGCGCTAATCGTCAGTTTGGACGACATGTGCAAGGTGGAAACCCTAGCCGCGCTATTTGGCCAGCTGGCAACCTCAATTAATGAGTGCCCCACATCGGTGCTAACGCTTGAGCTTGAGAGCGCCGGAAGCTCCGTGCTTGCTGCTGACTTGATAGGTGCTGCCAATGCTCTCTCAGCTTCAGGCCCCACTCCAGTGGTTCGACTGGGCGTCGATGGATTTGAGCTACTCCTTGATTCCTTGTGGAAAAATCTATGGCCGGCTCTAAGACGCACTTTCGCGTTCCGACTAAGCTTTGGTCCGAGCGACCTTGTCGAGCACCCGGGACCGACCCTTGTATGCACGCCTGAAAAGCTCCAGTCTCGCTGGGTAAAGCACCGAATCGTCAAGTCTGATGACGATTCAGCTAACTCTGAATCCGCCGGTATTCTTTGCGGCCAGCGCGATGTGCAGCCAATTCTCGACCTCGCTGAGGAGCTAGGCCTAGAAGTTCAGTCACTCAGGGAATTGAGTCGGCTTGAAAGGCTGCAAGCTCTCCTCTCTGGCGGAGAAAACTTCGATGAATTGCTGGGGGCGATACGCTTAGCAGACGGACTATCAAACCACCCCACATTCGGTTCAACCATCAAAAACAGACTGATCGGTCGTTTCACAGCCTTGATCCCAAGCGCAGGCTGCAAGCAGCTGATGCTGCTGAGGAACTTGGCGCTCCCTGGCTTTGCCAACACGCAGCCGTTATGGTCGGCGGTTGAAAGGCTCGTCAGTAAACTCGCATTTGCACGTGAGGATGATAGCGATTTGACGCAGATCATCGCAGCGGCCGATGATAAGGAACTTGCATTGCCGCACTGGTGCACAGCAGTGAAAAATGGCCTTTCGACTGCAGCTCATCAGGGCAACAAAGCCATCTTCCAAGCACTTTGGAGATGGGCCGAAAATAACCATAGCGCGTTTGCCGTGGCGCTAGAAAACTTTCCGGCTGATGCAACAATTGAGCATCGTTTTGCGGAGCAAGCCCCCAGAAGGCTTGTTGTTACCTCTACAGACATTCTGCTCTCTTCCCTGCTGAAGAAACACTGGCTGATCGCATACGGCGCAGTGCTAGCAGCAACGCTAACCCCTATTGATGCAACTGGCCAGCAGCTTAAGATAGATAAAGACCTGGCCCACAGCGATGGATTGCGGGTGGTCCTTCGATATGCAAGCCCGCTTGAAATATTGAATTGTGCGCTCGTGCATAAGGATCCACGTGTAGTCGACTTGTGCTCAGAGCAGGCTGCTGTCCATCCTGAGATTCTGTCTCATATCCGCTGCGATGACATTACCGAGCAACGATTGTGGGGTAAAGTGATTGCCAAGACCCCCTCCCATTGGAACGCACCTGACAATGCCATTGGTGCGCGTGACACTGTGTTCGCTCAACTCATCGCAGGACTACCTGTCGACACCGATTTACTTAAGGCTATGGCGAATACACCCTTGGCTGACCTCTGTGCCTTTCCAGAGCGGGAGCGACTCTGGTCACATCTGCCACCTTTTCAGCTTGGACATTACCTCCAAGCAACCGCATGCGGCTGGCTGGAAATCGCGGCGAAAGGTCTCGTGATGAGTACTCCTGAAGCCCCGCTAGAACAAGCAATCATGGCGAGCGCAGATCTGCGATCAATACTTGAAAGGTCTTCGGTGCCCGCTGATGTAGGTCTTGCGATCATTAGTAGCCTCCTGTCCTTTCCCGAAGAGCGATTTATTGCCTGGCTTAACAACATTTTGAAAGACGTTCAACAATTATCTCATGTGGCATCTGAGCGATTGGGAACGCTCGTCGCGTCTCGACATTGGGACCGCGCAGCTAAATATCTATCAGATCGGATTTCCGAACGGCCTGATATCAAGCCAGCGCTCAGATTGTGCGCAGGTTTGCTTAGCTTTTATACGCGCTGGAAGCTCGGCATCACAAAGCTCAGCGTTGACGAGAAGTGGAAGGCTTTCGAAGATGAGGCCCGTGAGCTCTATCCAAGCGGTCCGGATAGTGGAGAACTCTGGTCTCGCGCCGGAGGTAAGAACTCCGAATTGCCCGGACAGTATCAAAATGGATCAACGCGTTGGCACACTACATTGTATTCAGTCCGCTCCGGCGGCCGTCCGACAGCCCGCGATCTTCTTAAGATTATGTCGCAGGACTTCCCCATGAACGAGAAGCTACGCCTATTTATTGGCGATACGGACATTGTTGGTTGGCGTTGAATCTCTCACCTACCCATGGCATGAATTATGAATACAAACGGCTACTCGCAAGGCCATGCCCTACTTATTGGTGTGGCAAACTATCAGCATATTTCCAGACTGCCTAGCGCGATTCTGAACGATGTCAATGACGTCGCCGCTACGCTCTCATCGCCGGACTACTGTGGTTATCATCCTACCAATGTCGTCACCCTCCTAGATGCAAAGGCGACGCGGACAGCGGTACTGGCAGGGCTAGATGAACTGGCCACTCGGGCCGGGCCTGAAGATACGGCCTGCGTGTTCTTCTCCGGTCATGGTGGGATCGTAGGCGACCCGGGAATTGAGGACACCGTATTGCTCACGGTGGATGGTGATCTCGCTGACATTGAAAACACCTCCATTAGCTCAAGCGAGTTAGCGGCTGCGCTTGCACGAATAAAAGCAAAGCGATTATTAGTCTTGATCGATGCTTGTCATGCGGGAGGCGCTGCGATCTCAAAATACTTGACTGATAACAGCGGCCACGAACTCAAGTCTGGCTACAGCCAGAATACATTTTCGAAGCTGGCAGTAGGTAGCGGGCGCGCATTAATGGCATCATGCCGCGCTGACGAGTTGTCATCTGTATTCGTTAACGCAAGGAACAGTGTGTTCACGACTGCATTACTGGCAGGTCTACGCGGTTCAGCTGACAAGACCGCAAGCGGACTCATAAAGATCTTTGACCTATTTAATTATGTTTCCGAAGAGGTGCCAAAACTAATCCCCGACGAGCAGCATCCGATCTTTAAGGCTGACAATGTCGAAGATAACTTCCCCATCGCACTGAGCAAAGGTGGGAAAAAGTCGGCGAACAATGCTGAATTCGTACCACCGATGAAAGAGCAATCTTCCTGGCCGGCATTAGAGAGGATCATGATCGAGCTATATCCTTTTGGACCTAGAGATCAAGAAGTATGGAGCCGCGCCGGTGGAGACCTATCACGGCTGCAATTTCATCCCTCAGGTCAGGCTGCATGGCATGCAGCACTTCGCACTCTTAAGCAAGGCGGCGGGGGCAGAGATATCAGCTTTGGCAGCCTACTAAGCACAGCGAAGGAAGATTTTTCAAACCATCCTGGCTTGGCTACATTAGCGGCGCCTTAAACAGGACTTTAAGCTCAGAAAGGTGCCGCTAGAAATTAAAAGAGCGGCACCTGCTGATTTCGCAAGGTTGGTTCGTTGGATCAAACCTTAGCTAACATTAGCCCATTTCGCCCACACAGAGAAACAGGTGTTAGCATTTAGTAATTACTGGCTCCGTGGCGTTCACCCTTCATCAAAGCCACCAAATCAGGACCTATATTGATGGACGATAAAGAAAAATTTAATTTATACGAAAAGGTCTTCTATCAGGAATTCGATCGCAAGGAAAAGCTTTACGCCAGATTGAGCATGCCGCTAGCAATGCTAGTTGCGATAGTCACCTTCCTTTCCTATATGCTCAATAAAGCACCGACCACGGCGGACGGTTTCGCGAGCGTATTTTTCTGGATTTTTTATCTTAGCACATGCTTAATGCTTCTTATCGGTGCTCTATATTTCCGTGCCGCATGGTCATTAAGGGACTCAGATAGAGGCCTTCCCACACTGATGGACCTTGAAACTCACCGCTTGAGCTTACGGAATGATTACGAGAAATATTGGGAGACCCAAGAGGAAGCCGACGCTCACTTCAAAACTGTTGTACTAAGCTATTATATAGAAGGCGCCACGGTGAATGCAGAAAACAACGACAAGCGTGGAGTTTATCTCCGCTCGCTTACAAATTATGTGACAGTCGCGCTATTTGCCTCAGTGCTATCATTCCTTCCATTCTACATACATCAGCAGGAGCAAACTATTAATGACCCAAAAGCCACCACCGCCACCTCCACCTCCGATGCGCTATGTAAAGGATCATCAGCCGAGGAAAGAGCCGCCTCCACCGCCGCCGCGGCCCACCCCACCTAATAACTGACTTTGTAGTCTCCCAGTGCCCCCGATTCTCCTCGCTTTGGTCGGGGGCCCTTCCCTTCAGTAGTAATTGCACCGCTCCGTTCGTCAGAGCAAATATTACCTGCCTGCTTAAGCTCTTTTGGCTTAGATCCATATCTAAAGCATCTTGCCATGCATACAGCCGCTTGGCCTAGACCTCATCGTCGGCAAGCCGGCTCGCACAGTAACATCATCAGTTTCCAGGTCTGCGCCACATATGAGGAAACCGAGCTTGCTGGCGATGGGCCGCGAATCAGCCTTAGATAAAGATGTCTGCAATTGGTCGATAACGGCCAGTCGGAACGACTGCGATCAAACTTGGCTAGCTCACGCTGATTCGTTAGAAGCGATAATCAACGCGCAGGCTAGCACTACGAGGTGCGCCAGGGTAGTTGGAGTTACCGCTGCCCGCCTTGGCAGAGACAAAGTACTCACGGTTGAAAATGTTTTCGACGTTGAGTGTCACATCGTAGCGCTCACTTCGAAACCCACCAGCCAGCTCTGCTGTCGTATATGAACCAAGCGAAACTTTGTTGTTCGGTGAGGTAAAGCGCTCACCTTCATACCGTCCTCCACCTGCGACATAAAAACCTCCGCCCAGCTCCTTCTTCAGCCAGACACTCGCGCTGTTCCTGGGGGTCAGCGGGCTCGTGTTTCCTACAATTGATTCGACCGGCGAATCAATCATTTCGCCCTTCAACCACGCATAGCCCGCGTAGGTGGACCAGCCATTGCCAAGATCGTCATTTACGGAAACCTCAATACCACGGGTCCGCTGTGTACCGGCATCTACCGAGAACCGCGTGTCTGCTGGGTCATCCATCAAGATCCCCGTAACCCTCGGGGTCGACGCCGCTACGGGTGAGGATGTGGCGGTTCAAACGCGAAAGGCTGCTGGGGTTAAGCGGATATCCCCAAGCCGTTCCCAGCTATCAATCGAGCGAAAAAGCGCAGACCACTCTTTTTCAACCCCACATCACAAGCGGCGACCGGGCACAAGCTTTTGAGGGCAGGAATCTTAACGATACGTCCGCGTTTGCTGCGGTCGGTTTTACTGCTCGGCAGGAACAACTCTTACCCTTCGGACTGGTGTAACTGAATGTGCTCGGCACGAAGCCGGCACAGGACATCGCTGCGAAACGCGCGCCAGTAACCGAGCAGGAAACGCTTCGGCCGGCTGAACCGACTGTGGGTGCAGGGCCTGTCCCGAGCCCCTCCATGCCTAGATCTAGTCGTCTAAGGCATGCCAAATCAACAGCAAGCCCGCCGCCAGCGGCCCAGTTTTCGTCAAACTGAGGTATGCTATGAGGGCTTGCTCCGAGATTTGTTGGCGCTTCGCCTCCCCTTGGAGACACTTGATAAGCCCGCCGATTTCGGCGGGCTTTTTACTTTGACCCGTTTGTTTGCCAAAATTAGAGCCAAAGGCGAGCCGCATCGCCTGGAAACGTCATTGAGGTTTCATATGTGCCTGGCGCTGGGATAGATCTGGTACCTGGGACTCGCCATCAAGTGCTTAGGCACAACCCAATGCTGCGCACCAAGCGATTGGTCGCCTGGCCTACAACCGATACCAGGCCACGGTGACCACTCAAAAATAGTGAAGATCTGCATGACGTGCTGGCAGTCAGCGCATCGTGTACCTGCAGGCAGTCTGATGACGCCCAAATTTTTTGCCTGCCGACGTGCAGCCGCCCTCAGCAACGTTGAGCAGATCGTTACCCTGAAGGGCTAACTGGTCGAGCCGTCGCGATGTATCCGCTACAAATACAGCTGCGTCCGGAGTGATGCCGTTCGGCGAAGACCTGCGGGCGGGGACCTGGAAAGCCGCCACACAGGCGACGCGGTATATTGACGCCGCATCAAGCCAACGTCGATTGTTCACAGGCGGCACTTTATTGGTGGCTTGAAGCTGGGATTTGATGGGCTATGTTACGTGGACTTGTTATGAATCGAGCTGGCTATCGCACTGGCAGTTAGCGCAGGTGCCGATACCGGTCGTGCTCTGCTCTAAACGGGTTCATCCGCGCCGATGAGTTTCGGCGAGTACAAGCTTAGCCGCGTACGCGCAAATCGCGCTCAGCCGAAAAAATTGTTTCTATAATCTTGAGGTTATCGGACGAAGACGCATAGTGAATACTGTAAATCTTGCCCCCTTCTACCTTATATAGGTAGCCTCCAATGGACCCTGAGTTATCTTCGGTTACGCTTACCTCAATGAGCGGCTCCATCACCCAGTCGTCCCCTCCCCTCATGTGGCCGGGAGACATCAGGTATGCCTGCGCGAACCAGGAGTGATCATCCAGTTCCGATAGCATTTGTTGAAGAATCGGTACCGTAGGGACCATCAACATGCTTCCAACGATGTCATCGCCATGATCGCGCACCAGCTCAACGTAAAACCACGGGTGGTGCAGCTCAAGCTCAATAAATTGCCAGTGTCGGGTGTAAGGTTCCCCGAAGATGCTGGCAGGGCTTAGCCCGGCGTGCCTGTAGGTCTTGAACATCGAATAAATCCTCAAAATATTAACAATAGTTAATGGATGTCTGACGTTCAAGACGGCTTCATCATTCCTTTTGTAGGAATGAAAAAAAATGCAGCTGAAACAGGCATTTGGTAAGGCGATGAGACTGCTAAGGAAAACTCGGGGGCTCAGCCAGGAAGATTTCGGTGCGCACAGCAGCCAAACGTACCTCAGTCAACTGGAAGCCGGAGGAAAGGGCCCTACCCTTGAAATGGTGCATGGGCTTGCTTCTGTGATGGACGTTCATCCGTTGACGATCTTGACGCAGTGCTACCTTTTCATGGACGACGATGCCACGCTGGACTCCATCGTTGAACGGGTGCGTCAAGAGCTCAACATGCCACTCTCAGACTGATGCATTCATCACTATCACTTCTTCTTCGGTTGAATTTCCTGACCCCTAGGTCAGCAATGAGAACTCGGTCAGGCCAAAATCTGCGAGTCCTGCAGTTGGTGAGGTGCTCCTAAGTCTTGCCGTTGGAAGAAAAGCTATGAAAGATCGGGAGTGCTTGGCGAAGCTGACTAGGGTAAGTGTCCGGCTAACACACCTTGCGTAGTCGAACGGACTCAAGCCCGGTATCCTTCATCCCAATCACGGTTACCGACTCTGAGGGCGGACTTTGGCAATATCCATCTATTACACTGCTAGGCGAAAGGCCCCGCTCAGCTCGAACGAGGTAACCGTTATTGAGGAGATTGTTCGTCGCCACTGTGTAGATGATCAAATCGAACGATTCCTCTCCCTCGGCTCTGGCCTGAATTGGGAGTCATTCGATTTCTCAACCAACCTGGAGCCAAGTCGTTTTCTAAAGAAGGGCCTCGTGTTTTCGGGCGCCACTAAGCTCCCTGATAACCAAGAAGACGCATCATGGGTCGGCATACAACATTGGTGTAAGTGCTTATCGGACATTCGTATCGCGGTGTCTGGTTGCGAATGGAATGTTGCGGTCGAAGACCATGAAATGCAGTGGGATGCGGTACTCAACTCGTATGACCCGACACGATAAGAAAGGGTGTTCCGTAGCGTACACCAACTCAGCGTGATTCAGGCCGGCACCCACTGATGCGGTAGCAGTTGGCCGATCTCACTGGCCCGCTGCATCGGCAGCCGCGACAGCACATCTTTGAGATAGGCATACGGATCATGCCTATTCATGCGCGCCGACTGGATCAGGCTCATGATTGCAGCCGCCCGCTTGCCACTGCGCAGCGACCCGGCAAACAGCCAGTTCGAGCGGCCAAGCGCCCATGGCCGTATCTGGTTTTCAACTTGGTTGTTGTCGATGGGCACAGCCCCATCGTCTGGGTAGCGCGTCAGCGCTACCCAGCGTTTCAGGCTGTAATCGAGGGCTTTAGCTGTGGCTGATCCGTTGGGCACCAGGTCGCGCTGGGCCAACATCCAGTCATGCAGTGCTTGGAGGATCGGTACCGCCATTTCCTGACGTATTCGCCCGCGATCTTCATCACTCATGTCACGCGCTTGGCGCTCGACCTCGTACAAGCCGCTGATCGAGTGCAGCGCTTGTTCGGCCAGCTGACTTTTGTTCGCCACGTGCAGATCGAAAAACTTGCGACGGGCATGAGCCATGCAGCCGATCTCAGTGATGCCTTGCTCAAAACCAGCTTTGTAGCCAGCGAAATCATCGCAAACCAGCTTGCCGTTCCAGTCGCCCAGGAAGTTGCGTGCATGTTCACCGGCACGGCTTGGGCTGAAGTCGTACACCACCGCTTTGAGCGCCGAAAACGGCGTCGTGCTGTAGGCCCAGACATAAGCCCGGTGAGTTTTCTTCTCGCCTGGCGCAAGCATTTGAACCGGTGTTTCGTCAGCGTGAATCACGCTCTGGTTCAGCACCGCTTCACGCAGTGCATCGACCAAAGGCTGGAGCCGCACGCCGGTTTGTCCGACCCACTGGGCCAAGGTCGAGCGAGCAATTGCCAACCCGGCGCGGCCGAAGATTTTCTCCTGCCGGTAGAGTGGCAAGTGATCGGCAAACTTGGCCACCATCACGTGGGCCAACAAGCCTGCGGTTGGAATACCTTTGTCGATGACCTGTGCCGGCACCGGCGCCTGAATCAGGGTTTCGCACTGACGGCAGGCCCATTTGCCACGCACATGTTGCTCGACCGTGAACACGCCCGGCGTGTAATCCAGCTTCTCGCTGACATCTTCGCCGATGCGCTGAAGTTGGCAGCCACAGGCGCACTGGGTGTTTTCTGGTTCATGACGAATCACGGTGCGCGGAAACTGCGGCGGCAATGGGGCACGCTTCGGGGATTGCCGTGGCTCGGCCTGTGACGAAGCGGGAAGAAGCTGTTTCAGCTCGGCCTCGATAGCTTCAAGGTCTGTATCGAGCAGGTCATCCAGCAAGCTGCCTTGCGCCGAACTGATGTGCTCGCTGCGCTTTGCAAACTTGTGGCGTTTGAGCAGGGCGATTTCGAACGTGAGCTGTTCGATGATGGTTTCATTGTTCTGGATCTTCCTGCTCATCGCTTCGACCTGGGACTGCAACTGCAACGCCTGTGCCGCCAAGGCACGAAGCTGTTCCGGGCTCATCTGGTCGAGGTTTAGCGAGGAAGTCATGCCGCCGATTGTGCCAGAGCAGGCGCGGGACGACGACATGTAGACCGGCCAAATGCACGGCGGTTACAGCATGCTGATCACACCGCCTGCACCAACGCGCTGCCACGGCAGGCCCAGCACCAAGGCCTGGAGTTGTTCGCTGTTGAGTTCGACCTCGCTGCCATGGCGAATGCCGGGCCAGTGAAACTTGCCTTGATTCAGTCGTCGCGCTGCAAGCCAGACGCCCACGCCGTCGTGCACCAGCACCTTCATCCGGTTGGCCCGGCGATTGGCGAACAGATAAACGCAATGCGGCTTCGCCGCACCAAACACCGCGATCACTCGGGCTATGCGGTTTCGGTACCGGCGCGCATGTCCATCGGCTCGGTGGCCAGCCAGATCGCATCGATGCGGATCATTGAGCGACAGCCCGGATAAATTGCGCACAGCCCTCGGGATCTGAGGTTGGCCATTTCACCGTGATCACTTGCCCGGCCATGGGTAACTCAATGATCACTGACGCTTCAGCTGGCCGTTTAGGTGCAGCTTTTAGCGGGACGAATGCTGGGAGTGAAGTTGCTGCGGGCTGGTCTCGATAGAGCGGCATCCATTTGCGGATGACGTTGGCATTGATGCCGTGGCTGATGGCGACACTGGAAATAGATGCGCCAGGTTGCAGACATTCCTGAACGACCTGGGCTTTGAACGGTTTCGGATAAGAGCTTCGTTGGCGCATGGAAATCCTGGCGATAAGGGTGATCGCGTCCGCTTAAAAATACGCGGACACCATCGCCCTTAAAGCTGGAGTTCGGAAGGTGAGTTCGCCGGACGCTTACTGACTAGGCGCGAATTGGGAAGCAAAAGCAAACGGAAGCCCAAATGCGCAGCAAGTGACGCTGCATACCTACTCAAGCCAAGATTCCACAGCGGAACTGATGAATCTGTAGCAGGGTACGGAATCACCCTCTGCTATGGACGAGCGGAGACAGATATTCCCACGAAACCTCTAAAGCATTCCGCTTCCAGCGATCAAGCAGAGCACGACGTACTTCAATGGGGAATGCTTTGAGATTCTGCATAGCTGAGCAGTGAAATTTTCTGTACTGGATACTCGCCGCGCGGGTCCGGCCAAAGAGGCTGTCCCGCTGGTTGAGCATTGTCTCAATTTTATGCCGATACATGTTCTGCCTCTCGGTAGCGCTTACTCGTTGAAGCACAGAGGCTTGTCAGCGCTTACGCTTGAAGAACGAGATGACGGCAGCGATCACGGCGATAATCAGGATGAGGGGGATGGTCACTGCGTTGATCGCGTTGGCCACCGCGAGCAGGCCGCTGCCGATCGCCGCCCATAGGGCGATGCTGAAGGGCAGTATGATCCAAGCCCACTTCGCCTCGTTTGAATTCGGTGCGGCCCCTTTGGCTGGGACATCCAGCCCCCATGCGGTGAGCTGCTCAGCGCACTTCTTCCCACCAGCTTCATGGCGTTGCTTGCCCTTGCGAAGCCATGTAACTGCCTTGCGATACTCATCGCCGGCATAATCGTTCGACTGCTTGCCCTGGCTATGGAACATCGCGAGCTTGTAGTACGAATTCGATGTGTAATGTGTCTCTTGATACAGCCGCTCGATCTCGGCTACCTCTTCAGGTGTGCACTGTTCAGCGCTCCTACCGGCCACCAGGCGGTCGGCAAGACTCTCAGCGCCTGTTTCATTGCCAAGATCGGCTGCTCTTCGAAGGCAATGCAAAGCCTTCGCGGGGTCGGCATCTGCAGGATCTCGCCGGCCATCGTAGTGATCGCACAACATTAACATTGCGCGAACTGATCCACTATCAGCTGCTGACTCCAGTAGCTTGATCGATCTCGGACAATCTCGCTCAATGCCATCGCCCGTCGCCAGAAGATCTGCCAGAACGATCTTAGCCCGCTCTTTGTTCGCTGCGATCAGCGATTCGAGCAGGCTCACTGCTTCATGGTTTCCAGCTTGCACGTATTGCCCTAGCTGAACGGCAACATAGGCTGAAGTGTCGTCATCAACCTCTGTTGCAAGCTGGAACTGCACCGCATCTCGCAGATGGTTCGGCAATGTGCTGATTTGCGCTTCGCTCACTCAAGATCCCTCTTCATTGCGCATGGAGAGCCCCAATGCGGAGCTCTCCTCATGTCCCTTACTGCAGCCAGCTCTCGACGGTGTCAGAGCCATACTGGGTTTTCCAAACCTTCAAGGTCTTGTGATTCCCGCCTTTGGTTTCAACTACTTCGCCGCTGTGCGGGTTGTGATAGCGCTTCACAGCGCGGGGTGCGCGAGAGCCTTTCTGTGGCACCTGGGCGACGAAAGCAGAGCGGCCTGCCTGGGGGTCGAGCAGGTTGATGACATCGCGAAGATTCACGCCGTACTCAGCCATCAGGGCCTTCAGTTTCTCTTCGAACTCGATCTCGCGTTTGAGCGAGTCGCTGTTCTTCATCTCTTCGAGCTGTTGGAGCTGCGCGGCCAGCTGGGCTTCCAGCTCGCGGTAACGGTTCAACTGGGACATGCGGGATCTTCCGTATTGGTTGGGATTAGTGCAGCTCGACAGTATGCCGCAGAGCCTCAGGCCGGCATAAGAGCCTGGCATAGCTCATTGACATGATATCTGCCGTAGATCGACAAAGTATCAGCCAACCATCACAGTAGAGGTTGTATCAGGAGGCGGATCGATGAGCTTAGCCGCTTGAACTCACCTCTGACCTGTTCGTCATCTAGGCCTAGGTGATTCAGTGCGCAGCAATTCCCTATCAACACCTTGGAAAATCGTCGTGGAGCTCGATCACAAAGCCGTGCTGATGCAGTTGGGAACAGCGCTTCCCATTTCCCTGATATTGGCAACTCGCCTCAGGGCGAATCAGCCGGTATGGCCGCAGCGAGTTTCGATACTGCTCCATCGTCAGAGCGCAGTCTTGGCCTATCTCGTAGAGAGACGACAGTTCATCAAGGGTTATGACTTCTACAATGTCACGAGAGGAAGACATCAAATCCTCCTACTGGGTCAGCTGCCTCATAGAGCTGTATATTAAACCAGTAATTGCACGGTAGCATCATCCTGTGAGGTTGCATGACGCCCTACACCATCATTCAGATGCGGAGACGCAGGGTTCACCGAATTTGTAGCAAATGGAAGTGGTCGAGTTACGGTGAGTAAGGATCAGCTTGAGCCAATCCTGGGAACAGTACAAACGCTCCTGAGGACAGAAGGCGCTGACGATGCACTAGCTCGTACGTCAATATCCGGCGCAAGCTGAATTGATCGGCCCTGACAATTGGAATGGCGGCACGGACATCTGTGAGATCCAATGCAGGATCCCTGGATCGGAGTTGCCTGTCTTGGAGCCAGCCGTAGTCAGTTGGTGGACCAGATAACCGCTAGGCTCCAGAATTCTACCCTCCATTAAAACCCTAGCGCTCAATAACACCTATCGCAACAAACAGCCTGATATACAAAAACTATACAACGTCAGATCTTCGCAGGATATGATGACACGGTGAGGCGGCCCCCGCTAAGAGGATATGGACGACCTTACTTTCCATAATATTCTAATTGGAGAGTAAGTGTGTCGTATTTTCTTCATTTCCCAGCTAAAACCTATCAAGCAAACACCCGAACAGCGGGGCCACGCAGTTTATCCGGATTGATCCTTGGTCTTCTTAAACAAAGAAGCATAACCACTCGAGAAAATACTCATTTTCAGCGCTGTGGTGATTATGCATGACCAATCAAAAACAACACTTCAAAGGCAACAGTAGCCGCTATCAATCAAAGGCGCGAAGAGTTCTGGTTTCTGAATTCTTTCTTCTAAAAATTAAAAGTATAAATATAGACCTCCTTGCCGAATCGAGGACGGTGCTGGACGATGTATTTACACGCAATGGAAGTGGTTATTACCCGAATTTTCCAGTTTTGATACAGGGTAATGGTGAGCCATGGCACATCGGAAATCTTTACCTGACCACGAAATTAGAGCGTGATTCTGGATATGAGTCGAAGACATATAGAGGCATTGCGGACCACTTACTTGACTACCTGCGCTTCCTGGAAGATCAGAACCTAGATTTTCTTCATTTCCCAGAGAATGATCGCCTGAAAGTGACATATCGCTATAGAGAGCAACTACTAAATTTTGTAAACAACGCAGAACTCTCCACAAGCACAGCTAAATCTAGGATTAACGCTGTAGTCAATTTTTATGACGGCATCACAAAATGGGGATTAGTAAACCAACCTTGCGGTGACGGCATAGCTTTCACAAGATTTAACAAAGAGCTTTTCGTTAGAAGAGAGTACGGAGCTTCCGGAAAAATAAAAATCACCTCTCATAATCTATCCCTCAAGGGAGGTTCAAAACAAAGTTGTGCCGAGTACATTAAAGATGACGAGGAGCTTCGCCCATTAACCATCGATGAGCAAGCTATCGTTCTAAAAGCTCTGCACCGCTCCTCTCGGGAATATCAACTTATGTTCTATCTTGCGCTATTTACGGGCGCACGCACTCAGACGATTGGCACTCTCCGAATACGAGACTTTGAAGGCAGACTCGACTCTGATGGAAATTTAAGGCTCGCCATAGGCTCTGGAACCTTAATTGATACAAAGAAAAGTAAAAAAATGACACTGTTAATCCCAGGATGGTTAGTGAAAGACATAATTATTTATAGCAGATGCCCTGAAGCTATTAAGCGGCGGCAACGCTCTTATTACGGAGAATCCAAAGATAACTATATTTTTCTGAGCAAGAGTGGAGTCCCTTATTACACAAGCAGGCAAGAAATATCGAGCAAGAGCAAAAAAACGTTTACATCAAATACGAATATAAGCAGCAGGGCTCAGCAAGTAAATATACAAGACGGAGCCGCCATTCGGGCTCATATACAGCAAATAATTTTGCCAAGAATTTTTCATACCCATCCAAACTTCAAAAAATTCAAATTTCATGACTTGCGCGCCACGTTTGGAATGAATCTTATGGAAAGCCAAATCAATCACTTGGGAAACACGAGCACAAATTATGCAATTGAATATGTCCAGCAGCGCATGGGGCACACAAATAAGAGCACCACATTACAATACTTAAACTACAAGACAAGGCTGGAATGGAAAAAAAGTATCCAGCATGATTTTGAAGAGGAACTATTTAAGCATGTTTTCACCAGCATGCCGGGAGCGCAGACCTCATGAAGCGGACTCTCATCCAGAGAAAGACCATGGAGTTCCTATCTGCTGATCACAACGTACACATAATGCGACCTGAGCTCTCGATTATGAACGTATTTGATAAATACGCTTCCTGCTCGCGCACCTTGGACATTGGCTCGCTGTGTTATACAAAAAGAGGCAGCAAACTCCCTCAGCACATAAGCTGTCCCGTTGACCTCGCCTCGCTAGATAAACATAGGTTACCAATAGCGCGTTTCATGCTTGGAGAATTGAGCAGAAGGCCAGCCAGCACCGCGATTAGCATGTTTGGTGAATTCTCAAGGTTTATGGATTGGATTGACGCCCAAGAACAAGCATACGAATTCAATAATAAAGCATCCATGCGAAGCGCTTATTTCGCATATACTGCCAATCTGTTAATGCGGGTAAGAAAATCAGGGATTAACGACACCCCGATCAAACTAAGCACCGCATCATCATACCAACGTGCGGCACGCTTCATAATAGCGTCGACCACTGAGCTAAGCGAAAAGGAAATAAAAGGCTTTGCCACATACATCACTCAAAACCGAGACAACTCCAAACATATCAGTCTTGAGGTCCCCGACTCAGACACTCAAGCGAGGACATTCGCAACTTTAGTCTGCTATGTAGAGGAAGCCTATCGCGTGCTTGTCGAAGGCGCTCCGCTTCCCTTAAAAATAGTTTCGCCAGAAAACCCTACACATTATCTCTGGTCCGTCCACTTCGCTTCAAAAAATCCTGATCATTTTTCTATCGCCAAACTATTAGAGTCATCCCCTCACTTTCCCTCCTGGCCCGATGTCGCACGTCATTTTGGGCTGGACTGGCGGGCCGCAACGACGGTGATTGAGAGATCCCGTTTCGATCAAACGCGCTGCCGCATAGCAGATCGGAACTCGAACTTACGATCATTAACAAGAATCCGCTTAGGTATCCACGCAATTACAGCCGGATTTCTTGCGTTCATAGCGGCGACTGGTTGTAATGCTAGCGTTGCTAAACAACTTCGCCTTACCTCCTTAGAAATCGTACCTACAACACAAGGCAAACGCATGTCCGGCGTTAAGTATAGGGCTAAGGGAAAGACGGTGCTGCCCGAGTTCGGAGCGCGCTTCTCATCGGTATTTGACAAGCACCTAAAGATTCGTGATTGGCTTATCGCTAATGAAAAAACCGATTTAGCATTTCCGATACCTGTGAGTACACACCGAAGCAGAGACAGTATCTCCGTTGTTTCGACATCCACTTTAAGGGCTTTTAAAGATCACCTTGGAAAGATTCTTCCGCATACGGTATGGATTAATCCAACACAGTGGCGAAAAAATATAAGTTATCAATACATAAAGCTTAGCGGCGGAGATATGCTGCTGACGGCAGAGAAACTTGGAAATACGGAGGAGACTATACGCCAAAGCTATAGTCGTCCCGCCTTGGAAGACTACGTAAAGGAAATGACGAATTTTTTTGAGGCAATGCACCAATCAGCAATCGACAGAACGCGCTCAGCCTCAAAAATTCCAGTAACCATTTTAGACGAAACAACACATGACAGCAAAACCAACATAGGCGCTTGCACGAAAAAAACGCTGGCTCAGCCCGAGCATGCAAATGGATTTACTCATCATGCTCCTACCCCGAATTGTCAGTCTCCAGAAACCTGTATTTTCTGCGCCCACTATGGAGTACATGCAGACGAACAAGATATACGAAGTTTACTTTCCCTTCGCTACATCATCGAAATCACAAATGACAACGAGCTTGCCGACTACGTAATATCTTCAAGTGCACCCACAAAACATAGAATCGATGAAATATTATCAGAGATCGCTGACACTGGAAGACCAAATGCCGAAAAAATAACAGAAATAAATTCGGAAATAGCAATAGGCAAGCTCGATCCATTCTGGGCAATCCATTTCGACACTCTTGTTGTACTTGGGGTCATATCATGAGCCTCATCGCATATTTAGAACTTTCATCTGTCGATGCTCGTCAACTTCCAGACCAGCGCGCAGAGCCTTCAGACTATTTCGATCTAGATCAAAGCTTTGTTATTTCCAGGACCAAAGATGGAAATATCATATCAAAATATGGGGAGGACGTATGGAACCTAAAAACATACGACGCAAAGGGACGTTGCGTTTACAACTTTTCAAGCTGGCACTCAGAAGACAACACACCAGTCGCGAGAAAAATTACCGAAGAGATGAAGAAAATTCAGATTTCTCGATTATTCCTCTATCACAAACCTCGAAAGCCAATTTCGATCACTCTAATAGAACTAAGAAAACTTGCAAAACTAGCTTTGAAGAATAGACTTATACTTTCCGAGTTATTCGAAGAGCGTAATATGCGGAAACTCTTGCTCCCTAGTTACTCACACCTTAGCGCAAAACAAATGTTCCTTACCTTAGGATTAATAAAAGAACTTTACTACATAAGAGCAAAGCATGCTCAGTTTACCCTAGGCCCTTCTAGCTTCGAAACCATATCGCTAATGCAGACTATGTATGACAAATACCCTAAAGCGCAGAGAGGCGCCCCACAGCAAACTAAGTTAATTCCTTCTCGACTATACGCCACACTAATCACTCTACTACATTCCGAACTAACAGATTTCAATAATAATTCTGATGCCATCATCGAACTGTACGCGAGGCGAATTGAAGATCCAAGGTATGGATCTCCATTGCGTCGAGCAAGAAAGCACACAGCCATTTCTTGGCAGGATGCCTTGAGCAGTCTGGAACTTGATGCTTTTTTCTCAAACAAATCCATTAGCAACTGGAAAGCGCTTAGCAGTTACATTGGGGAGATTCAATGCGCTGCTCTCTACTGGGTGCATTTGTTTAGCGGAATGCGACACAATGAAGCCAGGCACCTACCGGCCGATAGCTTAACAACAATAGCAACTGGCGATAGCGCGATTAGCATCTTACGTGGGTACACTTCAAAAATCGGCAGTCAAATCCATACAGATACATTCTGGGTCACATCCAAGATAATTCAAATAGGCATACTCTCTGCCCTAAAGATTGGTGAACTCTGTGCGAAACTCTTCAACTACGAGAGAACAAAAATCAAGAATTACCCTCTTTTTCCAGCCTTGAAGAAGATCCAACAGATAACTCAAGCATATGATGGTGCACCAGTAATATCTTCCTCCTGCCATGTACGCACTCTCAGACGCTTGCTTGCGCGATGGCCCGACATGCTTGTGCGTGAATCTGACATTAGAGAACTAGAGCAGTTTGACGGTTTTCGGGACTGGCGTAACGATTCAGAGGTGCTTTTAGCGGAGCCTTGGCCGCTTGCAACTCATCAATGCAGGCGATCATTAGCTGTTTACTGCGCGCGATCAAAACTCGTTTCAGTTGGCTCACTAGCCGTGCAATTTAAACAATTCACAGAAATGATGGCATAATATTACCGGCGAGGTAGCGCTTTTGCTGTTAACTTCATCAAAACTGATGACTCGTTACAACTCATGGATGAATTGGAGAACGAACGCCAAATGGCACAATTCCTTGAATACGACGCCGACATAATCAACAGCAACAATATCTTGTGGGGAGGCGAGGGCCATCGAATCCAAGTCGCTAGAAACAAAGCACGGCCTCTCATCATTACAACTGACAGAACAGTTACTGAGCAAAAATTCAGAACCGGACAAATGGTATACAAACCTGGCCCTCTCGGCCACTGCACAAACATCGAGCCATGTGACAAGATTTCTTTTACAAATATTCTTCGCGTTTGTGCCGGATGCGAAAAATCAGTTCTTGATGATCTCAGCTTAAGGAAAATTAAAACAGGCATTACAACACTCAAGCGGGGGCAAAAAATGTATGAATCAGGCTCCCCGCAATCCGTTCAATTACAAAATGAAATTGACGCCACCTACGAAAGTATAAAGAGATATGGCCTACTGAAAAAAATGGAGGATCTATGAGTAGCAATGAAGATTATTTTGCAGCATTGAAACGAATTATCGAAGGCAAGACTCGTATTCTTTCAGCAAATTCATCTATCAACAAGGACACTGTAGCTCTGGAAGCAGGGCGAAAGCGCGGATCCATAAAAAAAAGCAGAGTAGAACATAGTTCAATAATTGCAGCTATCGAAGCAGCTGCAGCCCAATCACTTATCGCCCCCAAACAAACCCTTAAATTAGAAAACTTAAAGCAAAGAAAGAAGACAAACTATGAGGAAATCAAAAAACTAAAGAAAGACTATGAACAAGCCCTGTGCCAAATTGTTTCACTCATACATCAGAACCACGCCCTCCAAGCCAAACTTTTAGCACTTACTGGCGATTCCTTGGAAAAATAATGACTCTAATCCTTACAAATACCAAGTCAGACTCACCAACCGGAGGCTTTGGCGAATGCGAAATCCCACCACCATAAGTAGGCTGCAACGGAATACTTTCGTATTAGCGAAGATTCCCGACCGAGGGACCACTGCTCTGAGCGAGGCACTGCCCCCTATGGACAATTCTGTAAAAAATGTCCATATTTGAGCCAGTCCATATGGACTAGCTATGATTTCAACGGAAGCGCTGCATTTTCTGGCCTCCAGTTGCTGTCCATACTCCCAGGCTTCCGACTGAGACGCCCATGACATCACCGATGACTGGAACCTGTCGGCGCAATGGGAGCAGACCGCCTATGGTCATCCTTTTTCCCGGCGGATCATCGGCAATGCCCTCATCGGATACCTTGTGTGCCAAGGCTGGGGAAACGACCCAACGGCCTGCTCACCTCTGATCCAGACTTTGCAGCGATTGACCGAGGACACTGGGCAGCGACAGCTCATCGCCTCGCTGCAAGACAGTTTGATAGACGCTCTGCTGCGCTTTCAGTCCTGGCATTACGACTTGCCCTGCGACCCACCTCTGCGCGTTCTGGACACCCGTACCCGACGCTGGCGCAGCGAGCGCGACCTGAAGAAACCCTCGGGCCTGCTCGACTGGGAAGCCCTGTGCGAATTGCAGCAAACCCTGCTCGATCATCCGTCGGCAATCATCGTGTCACCCGCGCCGATCTTCGGCGTCAAGCTGATCGAGACGGTACAGCGGGTATTCAGCACGCTGGGCTATCCGCTGCTGGTCGACGCCGAGAACTGGATGGCGCACCGCGGTGCCGCGCAGGTGATCCTGAACATCTTCAGGCACTCGCGCACACCCGGCCATTACGTGATTCTCTCCGGCGATGTGCATTATTCCTTCGTGTACGAAGTACTGATCCGACATCGCCAGCGCAGCCCGCACCTCTGGCAAGTGACCAGCAGCGGTATCAAGAACACCTTTCCACGCAGGCTTCTGGACGTGCTGGATCGGCTCAATCGCTGGCTGTATGCCCCGCGCTCACCGCTCAACGGTTTCACCCAGCGCCGCGCGATGGAAGTGGTGCCACGCCTGCCGAGCCGCAGCAAGGCGGGAGAGCGCTTGTGGAACGGTTCGGGGTTAGGGCAGGTGTTCTTCGATGATGAGGGGCGCCCGGTACGGGTGCTTCAGTTGAACGCCGATGCAAGCGAGGCCACCGAGTTCGTCAGAACGCACAGACCCGAGCACTGACGCGGTCAGATCAGGACCGCTCCAGCGCACTCACCAAGTCACGAAACGCTTCGCGGTTGGAGTCGTTCAGGCCCATCAGGATCTTGTGCGCCTCCAGGACCTTGGCACGCACGACTTCCTCGTTCTCGTCCTGGGAAGGCAGATCGCTCAGGCAGTCTGGGCACGGCAGGGGCCGATCGACGATATTGAACACCTGATCGAAGCCCATCGACTGCAGCAGCCGGGAAATATCCGGGTTTGTGGTGACCACAGTGGGCAGTAGGCCGACCTTCTGACGCGAAAGAATCGACAGCTTGGCCAACAGACCCAAGGTGGTGCTGTCGATGCTCTCGGTCTCGGTCAGGTCGATGACGATGGCCGAGAAATTCAGCGCCGTGAAGATCTTTTCGATCGTCGCATCCAGGGCTGAACATAAGGTCAGGCGCACTTCACCGACGAATTTCAGTACGAAGGTACCGTTCTGCTCGGCGAACTGGATTCTACCGGTACTCATGGAAGGTTCCTGCTCAACACCAATAGGGCGATATCATCCGGCATCTCCCCAAGCGTAGCTAATCCGAATCGACTGCGCAGTCCGTCCAGACTGCCCTGCGCGTCTTTGACAATCTCCGGCAAGTTTGCCTCTTTGTCTTTGAGTGTGGCCCCAGGCAAAAGGTCCAGGATGCCATCGGACATCAGCGTAAGGCTGAAGCGCGGCGGCAATTTCAGCACATGGTCCTGATAGGTGGCTTCGTCGAACAGCCCTACCGGCAAGCCACGCCCCTCGAGGTAGCGTGCCTGACCTGGGGTATACAACACGGGCAACGGCAGATGGCCGCCCACGCTGTAGGTCATCAGTCCGGTGTCCTCGTCGATCACTCCGCCGACCATGGTCACATGCTTGCCCAGCTTGCAGTTGATCAGCCCACGGTTGATGTGCGACAGCACCTCGGACGGCTTGAAGTCGCGCATCTTGCCGTTGCGTTTGAATTCGAACAGCAAACGGGTGGTCATGAACTTGAGCAGCACAGTGACAAATGCCGACGAAGCGCCATGGCCGGACACGTCCGCCAGGTAGAACGCTACTCGACGTTCATCGACACGGAAGTAGTCGGTGAAGTCGCCCGACAGGTACAACGAGGGAATGATCTGGTGATCAAACGACAGGTCGCCCGCCGTCCAAGGCTTTTCCGGCAGCATGTTCATCTGCACCTGACGCCCGGCGGTCTGGTCTTCCTGCAACAGATGCAGACTGGCTTCCAACTCACGATTGGCCGCTTCGAGCTTCTCGCGGTAGCGCTCGTTTTCCAGCATCAACCGCGAGCGATCCAGCGCGCGGCGTACCGAGTGCTCGAGTACGGCGAGGTCTTCCAGCGGCTTGATCAGATAGTCGGCCGCGCCCAGGCGCAGGGCTTCGACTGCATCGCTCATCACCCCGGCACCGGACACCACGATCACCGGCACTTGCGGAGCCTGCTCGGTGATGCGACGGATCAACTCGAGCCCGCCCATCTGAGGCATGCGCAGATCGCAGATAACGAGTTCAGGCTGGTGTTCTTCGAAGACCTGAAGCCCCTGTTGGCCATTGATGGCCTGAAGGACGCTGAAGCCGCTGTCTTCCAGATACGCGGCGAGGCTTGCACGGACCACGTCGTCGTCATCGATTATCAGCAGCGTTGCACGGGTTTTCTGCATGTGGGCGAACGGCGCCGATTGGTTGGCGTAGCGGACATCGGCAAGGACGACGGTCGACTACTTGGAATACTGATGACCGCTGCGCGCGAGGTGGACAGCAAGGCTATCCGGCGACGCGCAAAGGTGCCTGTAAGGCGCAGACGGTACTCCCATCCGCTGGGCGTTTCAAGCATGCGAGGATGGAGTGCGCAGGCCTAATCACCTGAGGTTATTGGAGACCAGGTTTTGGCTCACTAATGGATATAGCCAAGCCGTTTGAATGGCGCGTTGTCACCTTGTGAAGTGCGCGCCGTGCCCACATTCGCCGACGAAAAAGGCGATCCGAAGATCGCCTTTTCTGTGGACGGCTCAGAAGTCGTCTTCGACCTCGCCATCCTTGACCTTGAACTCCCTGTTCTGCAGGTAAGCGTTGCGGATGAAGATGTACTTGTCGCCCTGTATCAGCTTCTCTGCCGGGAGCAGGCTGGCGCGGGTATCGACCACATCGAGCGCGAAGATCGAGTTGCGCGTCGGCACATGGTCGATGTAGCGATAGGGTTCGGTGAAGGAATCCGGGTACTTGGACAAGCCATCGCGCACGGTGCTCGGCCCCAGCAGCGGGATGACGACATAGGGCCCGCTGGGCACGCCCCAGTAGCCGAGGGTCTGGCCGAAGTCTTCATCGCTGCGCTGCAGACCCATGCGGGTGCCGACATCGAAGAAACCGCCCAGGCCGAAGGTGGTGTTGACGATCAGCCGCGCCGTGTCGACACCCGCAGCATGAGGCTTGAGCTGGAACACATTGTTGACCAGGTTGCCGACATCGCCCAGGTTGCGGAAGACGTTGTGAATGCCGTCTTCGAGAAACTGCGGGGTCACGGCCTCGTAGCCTTTGGCCAACGGTCTCAGGGCGTAAGTATCGATCACGTCGTTGAAGCGGAAGATCGGTCGGTTGACCGCTTCCCATGGGTCGTCCTCGGTGGCCGCCTGGGTGGCGGCCATCGGCGCCAGCAGCAGGCTGGCACAGACACAGGCCTGGGTGATTCGCTCGATCACACCGGCACCGATCCTCTGCATAGCTGTTTCTCCATCGGGTTTCACGGCGGCAAGCACCGGATGGCGCTGCGCGATAGGGCGCCAGTATACGGGCAATCTGGCTGGCGGCGAGCATGGCATATCTTGCTTGATCGCGTAGTGTTCATCTCGCTCTTCATGTGACTGTCACACCACCGTCACATAGAGACTCTAGCGTGGGCGATATTTCAGGGATGTTGCCATGCACGAAGCCCCCGCCCCCACTGCCGTGCTGTTCGGCCTGCGCGGCTGCCTGGTCCAGGCTGCGAAGGGTAGCCCCCTGCCCGCCCCCGGCGCTCTCGACACCCTGGCGTCGCTGCACGCGCAACAGGTGCCCTGCATCTGGCTCGATGAACTGGACAGCGAGCACAGCACTGCGCTGACCGCTGTGCTGCCGAGTTGGTTACCCGGCCACGCCGCCAATGGCTCGCCTTGGCCTTCCCCGAACGCCTGCTGGCAAGCATTGATGTCACTGAGCAGTGCCCGCCTGGACGGATGCGTCCTGGTGAGCGGCGAACCGCGCCTGCTGCAGGCAGGCCTGAATGCAGGACTGTGGACCGTGGGCCTGGCCACCTGCAGCCCATCGTGCGATCAGACCTCGAACCGGTGGCAGGCCATGAGCGTGCAGGAGCAGGAGCTGGCGCGCGGCAAGTCCACCCTTGAACTGTTCGGATTGGGCGTGCACTCGGTGATCGACCATCTCGAAGCGCTCGACACCTGCCTGGCAGACATTGCCCACCGTCGACGCAAGGGTGAAAAACCCTGACAGCGCGGCTTGATGCCGATCATGCAAAGCGTCAGCAAGTGGATTACGCTTGCAGTCAGGTCAGAACCTTTGCGCCTGCGCCGAGGTCCATGGCTTGCCAAGTCATTGATGGAGAACAGCCAATGCCCGCCCGCGAATTGCAAGAACGCCTGAACAGCCTGCGCGAGCAACTGGATCGAAACGTACCGCTGTCGGAAGAGGAACTCACCGGCCTGCGCGAGGAAGCACGACAGATCGAGGCGCAGATCAAGCTCGAAGAAGTCTCGCCAGACAACAATCTGGTTGATGGCGTGAATCTCGCCGTCGAGCGCTTCGAAGTCGATCACCCCGATCTCACTGCCACGCTGCGCGACATCATCACTCGCCTGCACAGCATGGGTATCTGATACGCCGCTTGGGGCTGCGGGTGCGGCCCCGAAGATGAACTTACTGGCGCACCAGCCTGCCGTTGCGCGGGCTGATCGGCGCGGTGCTGCGATAAGGATTGATATCAAGCCCGCCCCGGCGCACGTAGCGTGCATACACCGTCAAGTGCTCTGGCTGCAGCAGGCGCAGCAGATCCAGATAGATGCGCTCCACGCACTGTTCGTGGAAGTCGGCATGCTGGCGGAAGCTCACCAGGTAGGTCAGCAGGCTGGCAGGATCCAGCGCCCTGCCCTTGTACTCAACCACCACGCTCCCCCAGTCCGGCTGACCCGTCACAGGGCAATTGGATTTGAGCAGATGGCTGTGCAAGGTTTCCTCGACCACGCGATCAGGCTCGCAGCGCAGCAGCTCGGGCTGTGGTTCGCCATAGTGGCTGATGGTCACATCCCGCGCATCGATGCACTGCCCTGGCAGGGCCATGACCCCCTCGTTTTGCACCTCGTCCAAGCTCCGCACCCGCACCCGCACCGGTTTACCGGCGGCGGCAGAGAGGTCTTGCTCAAGACACGCCACCAGTTCCTCGGCAGAGGCGAACACAGTCTGGTTCAACGAGTTGAGGTAGAGCTTGAACGACTTGGATTCGATGATGTTGGGCGAGTCGGCCGGGATGGCGAACTCGCCGATGGCCACCACTGGCTTGCCTGAAGGCAGCAGCCAGGACAGCTCGAAGCAGTTCCAGTAGTCCACGCCCTGCCACGGCAGCGTTTGCGCAGTGACGCCCAGTTCGGCCCACTTGGCCGCTCGGGGGATCGGGAACAGCAGCGAGGGCGTGTAGATGGCGATGTATTCGCTGGACTTGCCCAGCGGGGAGTGTTCGGCGGCGGGATGCATGTCTCTGACCTGAAAACGCGGAAATGCGCCCATTCTACCGGTTTTGCCGCCCGCCTTGGGCGCCGCTGTCACTCGATGGTCAACTGACCGACCATGCCCGCCTGGTAATGGCCTGGCACGTTGCAGGCAAACTCGATGGGCGCCGACTGGCGGAAGGTCCAGGTCAGCTCGGCACGCTGTCCTGGCTGGACCAGCACGGTATTGGCCGCGTCATGGCCATGCGCAGCGTGGCCCATCTGTCCATGATCCATACCGGCCATGGCGGCCATTTCCTTCTGATGCTCGGCGTGCATGGCCGCATCGCCCAGGTTGAACTCGTGAACCAGCTTGCCTTCGTTGATCAACACGAAGCGCACCGTCTCCCCCGCCTTGACCTGCAACTCGCCTGGTTCAAAGGCCATATCCTTGAGCACTACCTGCACGGTACGGGTGGCTGTGCTGGCAGGAGCAGGCTCGCCGAAGGCGAACGACTTGGCGCCGTCCGCCAGCGCCGGCAGGCTGGCAAAGGCGAAGGCAGCACTGAGGATCACAGATTTCATGGAGACTCCTGGCGTAAGTGGACAATGGCGCCACTCTACGGTCAGCGTGCTGGCGGCGGGCTGACCGGCAGATTACAACGCTGTCAGCTTGGGCACGCTGACGTTGGCTCACGTATCATCGTCGTCAATTCCCTTGGCAGCCGAGCGCGCCCACGGTGCGAGCAGGCCAACGCTCTTGTGTGTGGACACCCCATGAAACTGTTGATCGTCGAAGACCAGGCCCGCACCGGCCAATACCTGCGCCAAGGCCTGAGCGAAGCGGGCTTTGCCACGGAATTGGCCGACGATGGCGAAACCGGAGAATTTCTTGCCCTCACCGGCGATCACGACCTGCTGATCCTCGACGTGATGCTACCCGGCCGCGACGGCTGGCAGATCCTCCAGGCCGTGCGCCAGGCTGGACTGGACACGCCAGTGCTGTTCCTTACCGCGCGCGATGCCGTGGCCGACCGTGTCCATGGCTTGGAACTGGGCGCCGACGACTACCTGGTCAAACCCTTCGCCTTCTCCGAACTGCTCGCTCGGGTTCGCAGCCTGCTGCGACGCGGCTCAAGCCCGAGCCAGGACAACGTCCTGATCCTCGCCGACCTGCGCCTGGACCTGTTGCGCCGCCGCGCCGAGCGTGCCGGTAGCCGTATCGACCTTACCGCCAAGGAGTTCGCCTTGCTCGAACTGCTGCTGCGCCGCCAGGGCGAGGTGCTGCCCAAATCGCTAATCGCCTCGCAGGTGTGGGATATGAATTTCGACAGCGACACCAATGTCATCGAAGTCGCGATCCGGCGTCTGCGCCTGAAAATCGACGAAGGCCATCCCGGCAAGCTCATCCATACCGTACGCGGCATGGGCTACGTGCTCGAAGAGCGTGCCGACTGATGCCGCGCCTGTCACTGGGAGGGCGCCTGGCCCTGCTGTTCGCCGCCTGCACTGCAGCCGTTTCCCTGACCGCTGGACTGCTGTTCAGCCAGGCCAGCGAACGGCACTTCGTCGAGCTCGATCAGCAGCTGCTCAGCGCCCGCCTTTCGCAACTGCGTACCGCCCTTGCCCATGTCGACTCCCCAAGTGCACTGGAGGCCAAAGTGCCAGTGCTGCGCAGCGAACTGAGCCACCAGGCAGACCTGGCCCTGCGCATCCGCGGCAACGATGACACGCTGTGGTTCGACAGTCGCACCGGCTTGCCCGAGGAACCTCGCCAGCCGGGCCTGGCCACCCTGCACAGAGGCAGCATCGCCTACCGCAGCCTTTCCGAGCGCGTAACAGGCGGGCAGGTCACGCTGTTTCTGGACATCACCCATCACCAGCACTTTCTGGAGCGCATGCAGCAATTGATCTGGCTGACAGTGGGCCTGTCCGCGCTGGTCACCGCCCTGCTCGGCGCCTGGGCGGTCAGGCGGGGACTACGCCCCTTGCGCCAGATGGGAGCGGTGGCGGCCAGTGTCAACGCCCGCTCGCTGACCACTCGCCTGCCGGTGGCGCAACTGCCGGAGGAACTGGCCGAGCTTGGCCAGACCGTCAACGCCATGCTGCAGCGCCTGGAAGATGCCTTCGTGCGCCTCTCGGCCTTCTCCGCCGACATTGCCCATGAGCTGCGCACGCCGCTGTCGAATCTGCTCACGCACACCCAGGTCACGCTCACCCGGCCGCGCAGCCTGGACGAGTACCGTGAGGCCTTGCACGACAATCTCGAAGAGCTGCAGCACATGGCGCAAATGGTCAACGACATGCTGTATCTGGCCAAGGCCGACCATGGCTTGCTCATGCCTAACCGAGAGCGGCTGGACCTGGCAGCGGAGGTCGATGCCCTGCTCGACTACTACGCCGCACTGGCCGAGGACGCCGCCATCACCCTGCGCCGCCAAGGCCAGGCGCACCTGCAAGGCGATCGCCACATGCTGCGCCGTGCGCTGTCGAACCTGCTGGAAAATGCCCTGCGCTTCACGCCGCCAGGCGGAACGGTCGAGGTGAGCGTGTCACCCGACCTGCGCGTGGACGTGGCCAACACCGGACCGGCCATCGCCGAGCACGCCCTGCCGCGCGTGTTCGACCGCTTTTATCGAGAGGATCCGGCACGCCATGAAGGCAGCACCGAGCACGCGGGACTAGGACTGGCGATCACCCGCTCGATCGTCCAGGCCCATGGCGGCTCGATAAGCGCGCACTGCAGCCAAGGCTGGACACATTTCGTGATCGAACTGCCCCAGCCATGCTGAGATAGCCCCAGGGCAGGCCTCACTCGTAACGCAGGGCCATCGCCGGCTCGATCTGCGACGCCCGGTACGCGGGGTACAGGGTGGCGAGGAAGCTCATCACCAGTCCGGCGCTACAGATGATCGCCACATCGCCCCACTGCAGTTGCGACGGCAGGCTGCTGATGAAGTACAGGTCGGAGGTGAAGATGTGCTGCCCGCTGGTACGTTCCAGCCAGCCGACGATAGCGCTGACGTTGAGCGCACCGATCACGCCCAGCACACCGCCGATCAAGGTGCCGACGATGCCGATCAGGCTGCCCTGAACCATGAAGGTGCCCATGATCTGCGCCGGCGTAGCGCCTAGGGTGCGCAGGATGGCGATGTCCGCGCCTTTGTCGTTCACCACCATCACCAGCGTGGCGATGATGTTGAAGGCCGCCACCGCGATGATCATCAGCAGCAACAGGCCGATCATGGTCTTCTCCATCTTCATCGCACTGAACAGGCTGCCCTGGGTGTGCGACCAGTCGTCGGCACGATAGGCCGTGCCGAGGCGGGTGGCGATCGCCTTGGACACCTGCGGCGCCGCGTACAAGTCATGCAATTTCAGGCGTACGCCCTGCACCTGGTCGGGCGCCCAGCGTTGCATCTGACCGGCATCGGCAATGTGGATGTAGGCCTGCGAGCCGTCCAGCTCGGCACCGACCTTGAAGATGCCGACCACGGTCAGGCGCTGCATGCGCGGGGTGATGCCGCCCGGCGCACTGCTCACCTCCGGAACGATCAGCGTGACCTTGTCGCCGGTGTTCAAGCGAAAGCGACGCGCCGTAAGCTCACCGAGCACTACCCCATAATCGCCCGGCTGCAACGCCTGCAGCGAGCCCTGGACGATATGCTCGCCGACGATGGACACCTGGCCCTCCTCGGCCGGGTCGATGCCACTGACCTGGATCGGCTGCATGGCGCCCTTGTAGGAAAGCATGCCCTCCATTTCGGTCAAGGGCGCGGCGGCGACCACGGCTGGATTCTTCAGCGCGGCCGTGGCCACGCTGTGCCAGTCATCCAGCGGCTGAATGCCCAGAATGCTGGCGTGCGGCACCAGGCCCAACACGCGCGAACTCATCTCCCGCTGGAAGCCGTTCATGACCGACAGCACCACGATCATCGCCAGCACACCCAGTGACAGGCCGATCATCGAAGTCATGGAAATGAACGAGATGAAGTGGTTGCGGCGCTTGGCACGGGTGTAGCGGGCACCGATGAACAAGGGCAAGGGTCTGAACATGTACGCGAACATCCAGTTGAACAGAGGATGGGGCCGCGCAGGCAGCCCCGTGCAGTCAGATCGAGACCAGGCGACCGTCTTCCAGGCTCAGCACACGGTCCATCTTGCGTGCCAGGCTGAGGTCGTGGGTCACCACCAGGAACGCTGTGCGCGACGCTGTCGACAGCTCTTGCATCAGTTCCTGAATGCCCATGGCCGTGTGGTGATCGAGGTTGCCGGTGGGCTCGTCGAGCATCACCAGACCCGGCTGGTTGACCAGCGCACGGGCAATCGCCACACGCTGGCGCTCGCCACCGGACAGCTCGGCAGGCTTGTGATTCAGGCGATGCCCCAGGCCCACGCGCTCGAGCAATGCGGTGGCGCGCTGGCGGGCCTCGGGAATCGGCGTGCGGCCGATCAGCAGCGGCATGCAGACGTTTTCCAGGGCGGTGAATTCGGCCAGCAGGTGATGAAACTGGTACACGAAGCCCAACGCGCGATTGCGCAGCAGGCCGCGATCGCGCTCGCCCAACGCCGACAGCTCTTCGCCGGCCAGCCAGACGCTGCCCTGGGACGGTGTGTCGAGCCCGCCGAGCAGGTTGAGCAGCGTGCTCTTGCCCGAGCCGGAACTGCCGACAATGGCCACCCGCTCGCCTGGAAGCAGCTCCAGGCTCAATCCGGACAGCACCTGCACCGACTCCGGGCCCTCGTCATAGGACTTGCCCAGGTTGCGGCAACTCAGTACGGCTTTATCACTCATGCGCGACTCACTCATAACGTAGCGCCTCTGCAGGCTGGGTGCGCGCAGCACGCCAGGCCGGATACAGGGTGGCGAGGAAACTCAGGGCCAGCGCCGCACCACAGACCATCCACACATCCTGGGCGATGATCTGCGACGGCAGGTAATCGATGAAATACACGTCGGCGTTGAGGAATTTGTGCCCGATCAGCCTCTCGATGCCGGCAATGGCGGCGCTGACGTTGAGCGCGGCGAGGATGCCGACCACGGCGCCGATCAAGGTGCCGACCACGCCGATGACCGTGCCCTGGACCATGAATATCGCCATGATCTGTCGTGGCGTGGCGCCGAGGGTACGCAAAATGGCGATGTCGCCGCGCTTGTCGTTGACCACCATCACCAGGGTGGAAATGATGTTGAACGCCGCCACCGCGACGATCAGCAGCAGCAACAGGCCGATGATCGACTTCTCCATGCGAATCGCTTGGTACAGGTTGCCCTGGGTGCGGGTCCAGTCGCGGGCATAGTACTGCTGCTCGCCCAACTGCTTGACGATGTTCCAGGCCTCGCGAGGCGCCTGGAACAGGTCGTCGAATTTAAGCCGCAGCCCTTGCACCTGATCGGCTTTCCAGCGGTGCAGGCGCGACAGGTCGGACAGGTTGGTCAGCCCCAGGTACCCATCGATTTCGCCAGCACCCACGTGGAAGGTGCCGACCACGGTAAAGCGCTTCATGCGCGGGAACATGCCGGCCGGGGTGATGCTCACCTCCGGCGCGACGAACGTGACTTTGTCGCCGACCTTGACGCCCAGTTTGTCGGCCGCCTTGTCACCGATCAGGATGCCCCACTCACCCGGCGCCAGGCGGTCGAGACTGCCCTGCTTGATGAAGTTGTCGATGATCGACACCTCACGTTCACGCTCGGGCAGGATGCCGTTGAGCAGCATCTTCTGCACCTTGCCGTCATGGGTCAACAGACCCTGCATCTGGGTGAAAGGCGCGACCGCCTGGACATGCGGATTCTGCTTTACTTGTTGAGCGAGGGCCTGCCAATCGGCGATGGGCTGATCGCCTTCCACGGTGGCATGCGGAACCATGCCCAGCACGCGGGTGCGCATCTCGTGGTCGAAGCCGTTCATCACCGACAGCACCACGATCATGACCACCACGCCCAGGGCGAGGCCGATCATCGAGGTCAGGGAAATGAACGAGACGAAATGGTTGCGGCGCTTGGCACGGGTGTAGCGGGTGCCGATGAATACGAAGAGAGGTCTGAACATGTCGGGGCTTGTTCGCAGGAAAGGGAACGTCCTTGTGGCGAGGCGCCTGTGGCGGCTTTACACTCGGACCACTGCCGCAACCATGGGTTCGCCATGACGACACTAGACGAAGAAGATCGGCGCGAATACTACCGCATCGAAGATCGGATCGCACTGCAAATCAGCCCGTTGAGCGCGGCGCAAGCCCTTGATACAGAACTGTTGCTGGATGATTCGCCGCTGTTCAACCTGCTCAGCGAACTGCACCTGTCCGACTTTGAAGCCCAGCACCTGTTACGCCAGCTCAGCGACAAGGACCGTACCCTGGCCGCCTTTTTGCGCGCGCAGAACAAGCGCCTCGATCTGCTCAGCGCAGTGGTGGCGCAGACCCTGCTCGGCGAAATCGGCGAGCCGCAACGGGTGATCATCTCCGAGGGCGGAATCGAGTGCGTTCAGGCGCAGAGGATTGCCCCGGGCACCCGGGTGAAAGTGAAGATGGTGCTCATGCCACGCGCCCATGGCCTGCTCTTGCGCGGACGCATCACCCACTGCGATCCACAGGCTGACGGCCAATTCGAGGTCGGCACCGAATTCACCGACATGAGCGATGCCGAACGCCAGTTGCTGGCCCGCTACATCCTGCAGCGCCAGCAACAGCAGCGCCGCCAGCAGCTGGAACGGCAAGACCCGCAACCCTGAACTTTTCCCTCTCCCGACTTGAAGGAATGAACGTGACCCTGATCTACGGCCATCGCGGCGCCAAGGGCGAAGCACCCGAGAACACCCTGACCAGCTTCCGCCAGTGCCTGTCGCACGGCGTGCACCGCTGCGAACTGGACCTGCACCTGTCGGCCGACAACCAGTTGATGGTGATCCACGACCCGACCCTCAAGCGCACCACGGGCCGCCGCGGCAAGGTGGTCGAACACAGCGCCGCCAACCTTGTCACTTACGACGCCCGCCAAGGCGGTCCGGGCCATGTGCAGCCCTGCCCTATTCCGCGCTTGGAAGAACTGTTCGAAAAATGCGCCTTCGAGCACTGGCAGCTTGAAGTCAAAAGTGCGTCTCGTACGCGCGCCGCTACCACGGTGCTGGCCATTCGCGAACTGGCCCAGCAGTACGATTTGCTCGACAAGGTGACCATCACCTCGAGTTCACGGGAAGTGTTGAGTGCGGCCCAGGAGCTGGTGCCGGACATCGCGCGCGGACTGGTCGCCGAGTACGCCTGGCTCGACCCATTGAAGGTCGCGCAGAACTACGGATGCAACCTGCTGGCGCTGAACTGGACGCTGTGCACACCCGAGCGCCTGATCAAGGCCCAGCGCCAGGGTCTGCACGTGTCGGTATGGACGGTCAACGAGCCGGCACTGATGCGCCGACTCGCCGACTTTGGCGTGGACAGCCTGATCACAGACTTTCCCGGTTTGGCCAAGACCACCCTCGGGTAGGGCTGAAATCGGTCTCCCCGACCGGCTCAGGCCACCGGCCGGAGCCGCTCAAAAAAGCCGGTTCAGCCCGTCGTATGCCGCTACCCGATAGGCCTCGGCCATGGTCGGGTAGTTGAAGGTGGTGTTGACGAAGTACTTCAGATTGTTCAGTTCGCCCGGCTGGCTCATGATCGCCTGACCGATGTGCACAATTTCCGAAGCCTGATAGCCGAAGCAGTGCACGCCGAGAATTTCCAGGGTCTCGCGGTGGAACAAAATCTTCAGCATGCCCTGCGGCTCGCCCGCGATCTGCGCACGGGCCATGCTCTTGAAGAAGGCCTTGCCCACTTCGTATGGCACCTTGGCCTGAGTCAGCTCTTGTTCGTTCTTGCCGATCGAACTGATCTCGGGAATGGTGTAAATGCCGGTCGGCACGTCGTTGACGAAGCGCCAGCTACCATTGTCGACGATGCTGCCGGCGGCCGAACGGCCCTGGTCATGGGCGGCACTGGCCAGGCTCGGCCAGCCGATCACGTCGCCGGCACCGTAGATGTTCGTCACGCCGGTGCGGTAGTTTTCGTCCACCTCGATCTGCCCGCGGCTATTGACCTTGATGCCGATGTTTTCCAGGCCCAGCTTGTCGGTGTTGCCGGTGCGGCCATTACACCAGAGCAAGGCATCGGCCTTGATCTTCTTACCCGACTTCAGGTGCAGGATCACGCCGTTGTCCAGCCCTTCAACCCGCTCGTAGTCTTCGTTATGACGCACGGTGATGTTGTTGTTGCTGAAGTGGTAGCTCAGCGCCTGGGAGATTTCCGAGTCCAGGAAGTTCAACAGCTGGCCACGGTTGTCCACCAGTTCGACCAGTACGCCCAGACCGCTGAAGATCGAGGCGTATTCGCAACCGATCACCCCAGCGCCGTAGATGATGAGCTTGCGCGGGGTGTGGCTGAGGCTGAGGATGGTGTCGCTGTCGTACACCCGTGGGTGATGGAAGTCGATGTCGGCCGGACGATACGGGCGCGAACCGGTCGCGATGATGATGTGCTTGGCGTTGAGCTTTTCGACCACGCCATTGGGGCAGACCACTTCGACCGTCTGCTCGTCGGCGAAGCTGCCGGTGCCGACGAACACATCGACGCGGTTACGCGCATAGTAGCCGGTGCGCGAGGCGACCTGCTTGGCGATCACCTTCTCGGCACTCTTGAGTACGTCCGGGAAGGAGAACCAGCGCGGTTCGCCGATGGCCCGGAACATCGGGTTGGTATTGAACTGCATGATCTGCCGCACCGAATGACGCAGTGCCTTGGACGGAATGGTACCCAGGTGGGTGCAGTTGCCGCCGACCTGGCGACGACTGTCGACCATCGCCACCTTGCGACCTGCCTTGGCGGCATTCATTGCCGCGCCTTCACCGGCTGGGCCGGAACCCAGCACCACCACGTCGTAGTTGTAGACAGCCATGCGTACTCCTTCAGAACTGGCCCGTCAGCCGGTTGGCCACGGGGCTCGCCATGACGCCGCAGCGCCATGAAAAAAATTCGGGTGCAGTCTAATCAAGCCTGAACGCTGCGCACATTAACCCTTGGTCGCGTCGTAGGCCAACACTGCCTGCACTACATGTACAGCACCTGTCACTCAGCCGAGCGCGCAACCGGCACCGCACGAAAAACGGGAACCCGCAGGTTCCCGTTCGTTCAAGACTTCACACGCGTATCAGCGTGGGAACGCTGGCGGGTTGACGCCAGCCATGTCTTCCATCACGCGGACCACCTGGCAGCTGTAGCCGAACTCGTTGTCGTACCAGACGTACAGGACAACGCGGTTGTCGTTGCAGATGGTGGCTTCGGCATCCACCACACCGGCATGGCGCGAGCCGACGAAGTCGGTGGAGACCACTTCCTGGGAGCTGACGTAGTCGATCTGCTTGTGCAGTTCCGAGTGCATGGCGGTCTGGCGCAGGTACTCGTTCAACGCTTCACGGCTGGTGGCTTTCTCGAGGTTCAGGTTGAGAATGGCCATGGACACGTTTGGCGTCGGTACGCGAATGGCGTTACCGGTCAGCTTGCCTTTAAGCACCGGCAGCGCCTTGGCGGCGGCGGTGGCGGCACCGGTTTCGGTGATGACCATGTTCAGCGGCGCGGCGCGACCACGACGGCTGCCCTTGTGGAAGTTGTCGATCAGGTTCTGGTCGTTGGTGAACGAGTGAACGGTTTCGACGTGACCGTTGACGATGCCGTACTCATCGTTGATCGCCTTGAGCACCGGCACGATGGCGTTGGTGGTGCAGGAAGCGGCGGAGATGATCTTGTCGTCGGCGGTGATTTCACCGTGGTTGATGCCGTGCACGATGTTCTTCAGCGCGCCCTTGCCCGGTGCGGTGAGGATCACGCGACCGGCGCCCGGGCAGGCCAGGTGCTGGCCCAGGCCGTCGGCGTCACGCCAAACGCCGGTGTTGTCGACGATCAGTGCGTTATCGATGCCGTACTGGGTGTAGTCGACTTCGCTCGGATTCTTGGCGTAGATCACCTGAATCAGGTTGCCGTTGGCGGTGATGGTGTTGTTGGCTTCATCGATGGTGATGGTGCCATCGAACGGGCCGTGCACCGAGTCGCGACGCAGCAGGCTGGCGCGTTTGACCAAGTCGTTCTCGGCCCCCTTGCGCACGACGATGGCGCGCAGGCGCAGGCCGTCGCCGCCACCGGTCTTCTCGATGAGGATGCGCGCCAGCAGGCGGCCAATGCGACCGAAGCCATAGAGCACGACGTCGGTGCCCTTGCGTGCCGAAACATTTTGCTGACCGACCACATCGGCCAGTTCGTCGCGCACGAACTGCTCGGCGCTGCGGCCGTTGCCCTGCTGCTTGAACTTGTTGGCCAGCTTGCCCAGGTCGACCGAAGCGGCGCCCAGTTTCAGCTCGCTCATGGCCTTGAGCAGCGGGAATGTCTCGTGTACGGACAGTTCGGTCTCGTCGGTCTGACGGTGACGCGCAAAGCGGTGGGCCTTGAGGATCGAGATAACCGAACGGTTGATCAGGCTACGGCCATAGATCGAGCTCACCACATTGTTATTGCGGTAGAGCTGACCGATAAGCGGGATCATCGCTTCAGCCAGGGCTTCACGATCGATCCACTCACCAAGACACTGGTCGGGCTTCTGAGTCACGGGAACCTTCCACATGTAGGGACAGAAAAAAGGGGCTACATTATGCCGCCCCGTCGCGTAACCGGCAATGAGTGCCTGTCGGCGCCGCACACAGGCGCCTTCGCGGCCTTTGGAACCTGACAGCAGACGGTGGCGTCAGTACAATCAATCCCTTTGCCGCACGCTTGGAGTCAGATCTTCCGTGTCAGTTCTGCGCCTACCGCCACTGTCGGCCACGGCCGGCAAACAAACCTGGGGCAACCTGCCCGGAGCCGCCCTCAGCCTGGCCATCGCCGAAGCCGCCAGCAGCGCTGGACGCTTCACCCTGCTGCTGACCGCCGACAGCCAGGCCGCCGACCGCCTTGAACAGGAGCTGCGCTTCTTCGCACCGCAGCTGCCGGTGCTGCCGTTCCCCGATTGGGAAACGCTGCCCTACGATCTGTTCTCGCCGCACCAGGACATCATCTCCCAGCGCATTGCCAGCCTGTACCGCCTGCCGGAACTGGACCACGGCATTCTGGTGGTGCCAATCAGCACTGCCCTGCACCGCCTGGCACCCACCCGCTTCCTGCTCGGGGGCAGCCTGGTCCTGGACGTGGGGCAGAAGATCGACGTCGAGCAGATGCGCACGCGCCTTGAAGCCAGCGGCTACCGGTGCGTCGACACGGTCTACGAGCACGGTGAATTCGCCGTGCGCGGCGCGCTGATCGACCTCTTCCCCATGGGCAGCAAGGCCCCCTATCGCATCGACTTGTTCGACGACGAAATCGAGACGCTGCGCACCTTCGATCCGGAAACCCAACGTTCGATCGACAAGGTCGACTCAGTGCGGCTGCTGCCGGCCCGCGAATTTCCCATGCAGAAAGACGAAGTGACGCGCTTCAAGGCGCGCTTTCGTGAACGCTTCGACGTGGACTTCCGCCGCAGCGCGATCTTCCAGGACCTGACCAGCGGCATCATCCCCGCGGGCATCGAGTACTACCTGCCGTTGTTCTTCGAAGAAACCGCCACCCTGTTCGATTATCTGCCGAGCGACACCCAGGTATTTTCGCTACCCGGCGTGGAACAGGCCGCCGAGGTATTCTGGAACGACGTGCGCGCCCGCTACGAGGAGCGCCGTGGTGACCTGAGCCGCCCGCTGCTGCCACCGGCCGAGCTGTTCATGCCGGTCGAGGACTGCTTCGCCCGACTCAAGCAGTGGCCGCGGGTGGTGGTCAGCCGCGATGAGCTGGAGGCCGGCGCTGGCCGCGTGCGTTTCCCCGCACGCATCCTGCCCAGCCTGGCCATCGAGGCCAAGGCCAGCCAGCCACTGGCCGAGCTGGCGAATTTCCTCGACCAATTCCCGGGTCGCGTGTTGTTCACGGCTGAATCGGCCGGGCGTCGCGAGGTGCTGCTGGAACTGCTCGAACGCCTGAAGCTGCGTCCGCACACCGTCGAAGGCTGGACCGATTTCATCACTGGCAGTGAGCGCCTGGCGATCACCATCGCCCCGCTGGACGAAGGCTTGCTGCTGGACGATCCTGCCATCGCCCTGATCGCCGAGAGCCCGTTGTTCGGCCAGCGGGTGATGCAGCGCCGACGCCGCGACAAGCGCGGCGAAGCAGCCAACGACGCGGTCATCAAGAATCTCACCGAACTGCGCGAAGGCGCGCCGGTGGTGCACATCGACCACGGTGTAGGCCGCTACCTGGGTCTGGCCACCTTGGAGATCGACGGCCAGGCTGCCGAGTTCCTCACCCTGGAGTACGCCGAGGGCGCCAAGCTCTACGTCCCGGTGGCCAACCTGCACCTGATCGCACGCTACACCGGCAGCGACGACGCCTTGGCGCCGCTGCACCGGCTTGGCTCCGAAGCCTGGCAGAAAGCCAAGCGCAAAGCCGCAGAGCAAGTGCGCGACGTGGCCGCCGAGCTGCTCGACATTTACGCCCGCCGCGCCGCGCGCAAAGGCTATGCCTTCGCCGACCCGTCAGCCGACTATGCCACGTTCAGCGCCGGCTTCCCGTTCGAGGAAACGCCGGACCAGCAAGCGGCGATCGAAGCGGTGCGCCAGGACATGCTCGCTGCCAAGCCCATGGACCGCCTGGTGTGTGGCGATGTCGGCTTCGGCAAGACCGAAGTGGCCATGCGCGCCGCTTTCATTGCGGTGCACAGCGGCCGCCAGGTGGCAGTGCTGGTGCCCACCACCCTGCTCGCCCAGCAGCACTACAACAGCTTCCGCGACCGCTTCGCCGACTGGCCGGTAAAGGTCGAAGTGATGAGCCGTTTCAAGTCGGCCAAGGAAGTCGCCAGCGCTGCAGCCGACCTCGCCGAAGGCAAGATCGACATTCTCATCGGCACCCACAAGCTGCTGCAGGACGATGTGCGCTTCAAGGACCTGGGCCTGGCGATCATCGACGAAGAGCACCGCTTTGGCGTGCGCCAGAAAGAGCAGCTCAAGGCGCTGCGCAGCGAGGTAGACATCCTCACCCTGACCGCCACGCCGATCCCGCGCACCCTGAACATGGCCGTGGCCGGCATGCGCGACCTGTCCATCATCGCCACCCCGCCGGCGCGACGCCTGTCGGTGCGCACGTTCGTCATGGAGCAGAACAAAAGTACGGTCAAGGAGGCGTTGCTGCGCGAACTGCTGCGTGGCGGCCAGGTGTACTACCTGCACAACGACGTCAAGACCATCGAGAAATGCGCCGCCGACCTGGCCGAGCTGGTGCCCGAGGCGCGTATCGGCATCGGCCATGGGCAAATGCGCGAGCGCGAACTCGAACAGGTGATGAGCGACTTCTACCACAAGCGTTTCAACGTGTTGATCGCCTCGACCATCATTGAAACCGGCATCGACGTGCCCAGTGCCAACACCATCGTCATCGAACGCGCCGACAAGTTCGGCCTGGCGCAGTTGCACCAATTGCGCGGCCGCGTCGGGCGCAGCCACCACCAGGCCTACGCCTACTTGCTGACCCCGCCGCGTCAGCAGATCAGCACCGACGCCGAAAAACGCCTGGAGGCGATCGCCAACACCCAGGACCTGGGCGCAGGCTTCGTCCTGGCCACCAACGACCTGGAGATCCGCGGCGCCGGCGAGCTGCTGGGCGAAGGGCAGAGCGGCCAGATCCAGGCCGTGGGCTTCACGCTTTACATGGAGATGCTCGAACGGGCGGTCAAAGCGATCCGCAAGGGCACCCAGCCTAACCTCGAACAACCCCTGGGCGGAGGCCCGGAGATCAACCTGCGCCTGCCCGCGCTGATCCCCGAAGACTATCTGCCCGACGTGCACGCGCGGCTGATCCTGTACAAACGCATCGCCTCGGCCACCGACGAAGAAGGCTTGAAGGATCTGCAAGTGGAAATGATCGACCGCTTCGGCCTGCTGCCCGAGCCGACAAAACACCTGATGCGCCTGACACTGCTCAAGCTGCAGGCTGAAAAGCTCGGCATCAAGAAGGTCGACGCCGGTCCCAACGGCGGCAAGCTGGAGTTCGAGGCCGAAACGCCGGTCGATCCGCTGACCCTGATCAAGCTGATCCAGAGCC
The DNA here is from genome assembly GCF_030580795.1 of Pseudomonas boreofloridensis. NCBI lineage: Bacteria > Pseudomonadati > Pseudomonadota > Gammaproteobacteria > Pseudomonadales > Pseudomonadaceae > Pseudomonas > Pseudomonas boreofloridensis. Next base: position 422,707 of record NZ_JAUQOQ010000001.1, read on the forward strand.
AGCCCAAGCGCTACAAGTTCGAGGGCGCGACGCAGTTCCGCTTCCTGGTGCCGATGGAGCGTCCGGAAGAACGTTTCAATACTTTGGAGGCGCTGTTCGAGCGCCTGGCCCCACAATCGAATTAAGGAAGCTCCATGCGCGCCATTGGTTACCTGACCCTGCTGCTGACGCTGACCGCGCCGGCGGCGGCCTTCGCCGAAGGCCCGTATCAGGTGGAAATGCTGCTGTTGCGGCAAAATACGGTTGCGGCCGTCACCAGCCCCTTCGCGCCCGAGAATTGGAGCGCGGGCGCTGCGCGCCTGACCCCGGATGCCGAACGCCCGCTGGCACTGGCCGACGAAGCCACGCGCCTGGAGGCGACTGCCGACTACACCGTGCTGGTGCACAAGGCCTGGCAACAAGAGGTCGGCAGCGAGCCGAGCCGTATCGCGCTTGGCACAGGCGAAGAGCAGTTCGGCCACTTTCCCATCGAAGGCAATCTCAGCATTGCCGAAGGTCGTTTCACCCGGATCGACGCCAATTTCTGGGTCAACGAACTGGACGGTAACGGCAGCGTGCTGCGCAGCGAGCAGTTCAAGCAGAGCAACAGCAACGTGAAGAATGGCCAACTCACCTTCCTCGACGGCGGTCACCTGGCATTGCTGATCAAGGTCGCACCGGTGGGCATGCGCAAACCACCGATGCCCGACCCGGAAATGATGGAGCAGTGAGGCCGTGAAAGAACTGGAGCATCTGTTCGCACAGAACCTGAGCTGGCACCGCAACTTCAGCGAAAACACGCTGCAACGCGGCAAGCGCTATGCCGAGCAGGGGCGTGCCGAGATCCTCTCCCATGAACAGTTGCGCATCGAAGGCGTGTGTATTGGCAGTGGTACCAGCCGCTACGAACAACGCGTCGATTTCTCCGTCGCGCCTAACCGCCAGGTGCTGATCGACGGTCGCTGCAGCTGTCCTGTGGCGCTGAATTGCAAGCACTGCGCAGCGCTACTCTTCACACTCGCCCAACGTTACGCCGAGGACCTCGCCAAGAACGACACCCTCCCGCTGCACCTCGAGCATTGGTTACAGGTCCTGGGGCAGCCGCCGACGGCTGCACGCCAGAGCGAAGATCGACGCGGCAGAATGGTGTGCTACGAAATCCTCGACCGTGAGGATCAAGGCTGTGCAGTGCGTGTGCGAAAAGGCACGCGGGAGGGCGAGGTCATTCGCTACAGCCGGCTCCACTCATTGAGTGAACTGCTTTATGACACCCCAACGTACGTCAAGGATGAGGACTTGCGCATATTGCGCCAGCTGGGCGCGCAGAACATGCCGTACGGCCAAGAGCGCGGTTTTCCGCTCAAAGGCAGAGAAGGCGGCGAGCTGCTGCAACAGATCGCCCAGACCGGACGACTGCTGTACACCGAAGGCGGTCCACTGCTGAACCTGGGCGAGGAACGTGAGGCCGAGTTCCGCTGGGTTCGCCTGGACAATGGCGAATATCGAGGGCGGTGGCACAGCGCGGACGCCCCCTTGCATGTACTGCCACTGATCCCCCTGTTCTACGTGGACACTGCCACCGCCCAAGTCGGCACCCTTCGACACACGCTGGACCCGCACACCGCTCAACAACTCTCCATCGCTCCCGACGTGCCGGAGCACCTGATCGTGCCCCTGAGCCATAAACTCAAGGCCCTGAACCACCAACTGCCGACCCCGAGCACCGTCAAGCAGGAGCGGGTGGACGACATCCAGCCCACTGCGCATCTGACCCTCGGCAGCGTCGAATTCAGTGCCTACACGCCCAAGACCGGCCGTATGCAGCGTCAGATGCAGCATCGCGCCGCCCTTTCGTTCGACTACGATGGCATCCGTGCGACGGGCAACGACGACAAACCCCTCAGCCGCCTAGTCGGCAGCGTCAGCCAGCGCATCGCCCGGCAGCCCAAGCAGGAAAAGCACCTGCGCGAAACCCTGCGCAAGCTGGGTTTCAAGGCCGCCACCCGACAAAGCAAAGCGCTGCCCGACAGCGCGGGCGACATGCTTCAGTTGCCCGACGACGAAGCCTGGCTGCACTTCGCCCGTGAGGACCTGCCAGCGCTGCGCGAAGCCGGCTGGACAGTGGATATGCACCGCGACTTTGCCTTCAACCTCAACGAGGTGCAGGACTGGTACGCCACGGTCGAGGAAGCGCCCACCCACGAGTGGTTCGAGCTGGAGTTGGGCATCGTCGTCGACGGTCAGCGCCACAGCCTGCTGCCGATCATCCTGCAATTGCTGCGCAGTAACCCGGAACTGCTGCGCCCCAGCGAGCTGGCGCGGCGCAGCGACGAGGAACACCTGCTACTGGATCTCAACCGTGGTGGCCTGGACGGCCCGGCTATGCGCGTCGCCCTGCCCTACGGCCGAATCAAAGCGGTGATGGGCACGCTGGGTGAGCTCTACTTGCACGAAGGCCCTGTGGGTTCCGCCCTGCGCCTGGAGCGCGCCGATGTCGCGCGCCTGAACGACATCGAGCACCTGCCCCTGCACTGGGAAGGTGGCGAGCACTTACGCGACCTTGGCCGGCGCCTGCGCGATGCACGCGACCTCGACGTGTTGCCGCCCAAGGGCTTGAAGGCTGCGCTGCGACCTTATCAACAGCAAGGCCTGAACTGGCTCCAGGCGCTGCGCGAAATGGGCACCGGCGGCATCCTTGGCGATGACATGGGCCTGGGCAAGACCCTGCAGACCCTTGCTCACCTGCTGCTGGAGAAAGAGTCCGGGCGTCTGGACCAGCCTGCACTGGCGGTCATGCCCACCAGCCTGATCCCCAACTGGCTCGACGAAGCCCAGCGTTTCGCCCCGGACCTGCGGGTTCTCGCCCTGCATGGCCCTAGCCGATCACGCGCGTTCGCAACGCTGGGCGACTACGATCTGGTGCTGACCACCTACGCCCTGTTGCCACGTGACCTTCAGCATCTGCAAGCACAAAACTGGCACGTGCTGGTGCTGGACGAAGCGCAGAACATCAAGAGCAGTACCAGCAAGGCCGCCCAGGCTGCTCGCGAATTGCACGCCGGCCAACGCCTGTGCCTGACCGGTACGCCTGTGGAAAACAATCTGGGCGAGTTGTGGTCGATCTTCCATTTCCTGATGCCCGGCTGGCTGGGCGACCAGAAGCGCTTCAACCAAGACTACCGCACGCCCATCGAGCGCCAGGGTGACACCGAGCGCCTGAAGCACCTCGCCACTCGGGTGCGGCCCTTCCTGCTGCGCCGCACCAAGGAACAGGTGGCGCGCGAGTTGCCGCCCAAGACCGAGATGGTGCATTGGGTCGACCTCAGCGACGCCCAGCGCGACACCTACGAGACCGTGCGAGTGGCACTGGACAAGAAGGTTCGCGACGAAATCGCCCTCAACGGCGCTTCTCGCAGCCAGATCGTGATCCTCGACGCCCTCCTTAAGCTGCGCCAGGTCTGCTGTGACTTGCGCTTGGTCAAAGGCTTACACGCCCAGGGCAACCAGGCGGACAAAGGCAAGCTGGGCAGCCTGCTGCAGATGCTCGAAGAACTGATCAGCGAAGGCCGCCGGATACTGCTGTTCTCGCAGTTCACCTCGATGCTCGCACTGATTCAGGCCGAACTGGACAAGCGCGCCATCCGCTACAGCCTGCTGACAGGGGAAACGCGCGATCGGCGGGCACCGGTCCAGCAATTCCAGAACGGGGACAGCGACGTATTCCTGATCAGCCTCAAGGCAGGCGGCACCGGCCTCAACCTGACCGCAGCCGATACGGTGATCCACTACGATCCGTGGTGGAACCCGGCCAGCGAGAACCAGGCGACGGACCGGGCCTATCGGATCGGTCAGGACAAGCCGGTGTTCGTCTACAAGCTGATCACCCGTGGCACGGTGGAAGAGAAGATCCAGCAACTGCAACAGCAAAAAGCGACGCTGTCGGCCGGGCTGCTCGATGGCGGTCAAGCCGGACAGTGGCGCCTGGGTGACGAAGAAATCGAGGCGCTGTTCGCGCCGCTGCCGGGTAAGCGCGGACGTTGAGCGGATCCAGGCCGTATTGCGGGTAAAACCGCAATCGGCTTACTCGATCAATTGCGCCTCCTTCAAAGCGGCCAGCGCCTCCAGCCACCGCGGTTGCTGTTTGTAGTCGGTGGACGCGAAACCCTGCCCGCGCATGCCAACGATGCGCGGCGATGGTCTCACCTTCAAGCGCTGCGCCGCTGTCAGCGCCAGCTCCGCCGCAGCCCGATCGTTGCACACCAGCCCCATGTCACAACCGGCGCTCAATGCTGCCTCGATGCGATTGGCCGCATCGCCGACCACATGCGCGCCGGCCATGGACAAGTCATCGCTGAAGATCACGCCCTCAAAGCCCAGCTCACCGCGCAGGATGTCCTGCAGCCAGCGCCGCGAGAATCCGGCGGGCTGGTTGTCGATCTGTGGGTAGATCACATGGGCGGGCATGACCGCTGCCAACTGACCGCTCAGACGCGTGAAGGGCACCAGATCGGCCTGACGCAACTGCTCAAGGCTGCGCTCATCGGTCGGAATGGCCACGTGCGAGTCGGCCTCTGCCCAACCGTGACCCGGGAAATGCTTGCCACAGGCGGCCATGCCTGCGGCATTCATACCGCGGATGAAGGCACCGGCCAGTCGTGTGGCACGCTGCGGATCGCCTTCAAAAGCCCGGCTGCCCACCACTGCACTGCGTTGATGATCCAGGTCCAGCACCGGCGCGAAGCTCAGGTCCAAGCCGACAGCCAACACCTCGGTCGCCATCAGCCAGCCGCATTGCTCGGCCAAATACTCGGCATTGGCGTTATCGGCCAGCGCGCGCATCGCCGGCAGGCGCACGAACCCCTGACGCAGACGCTGGACCCGCCCCCCTTCCTGATCGACCGCCAGGATCAGGTCAGGTCGGATGGCGCGTATCGACGCGCAGAGCTCGCGCACCTGCCGAGGGCTGTCGATGTTGCGGGCGAAAATGATCAGGCCCGCCACTTCAGGTTGACGCAGAAGCTGGCGGTCCTCGGCGGTCAGCCAGTGACCGGCGATATCCACCATCAGGGAGCCTTGCAGGCTGGCAGTCATACGGAGTCCTTCATTGAAGATTCAGACCGAAGTGATACAGGACGGCAGCGCAGGCGCTCGCCATCCCCGGCTCTGGAACGGCTGATAAACGAATGGGTGGGGGGGGGGCGGGCAAGCATGGGCGCTAGCTTAGCGGATGCGCCCTGCCCCGCCCAGCCTTCACGCTTTGGCCGGTGTGCCAGTGGCCGGGCTCTTGCTGCGCGGACGCAGTTGCGCGGCCGCCATGGCCTGATCGGTCACGCCAGTGTCGGCGCGCATACCGGCTGCGAGAAAGGGGACCATCAAACGCATGACTTGCTCGATCGACGTGTTGATGCCGAAGTCGGTTTCAGCGATAGCCCGCAACGCCTTGATACCGGACATGCTGAACGCGGCAGCACCTAGCATGAAGTGCACGCGCCAGAACAGCTCTAGAGGCGGAATGCGCGGGGCGGCCTCGTTGACCAATAGCATGTAGCGTCGAAACACTTTTCCATACATGTCTTCCAGGTAGCGCCGCAGGTGCCCCTGACTCTGACTGAAGGCCAGGCCCAACAGACGCATGAAGATCGACAAGTCATTGTTGCTGCGCGGCTGCACGACCAAAGCTTGCTCAACGAGCATCTCGAGCAGTTCTTCCAGGCTTGGCTTGGCTTCTGGCTGCGCCTGGCGCCGCTCGAGTTCACGCTCCAGGCTGGCGCAAAACGGCCCGAGGAAACGCGAGAACACCGCTTGGATCAGCGCTTTCTTGGAACCGAAGTGATAGTTTACCGCCGCCAGGTTGACACCTGCTTTGCTGGTGATCAGACGCAGCGAGGTCTCCGCGAAACCTCGCTCGGCGAACAGCTGCTCGGCAGCATCGAGAATGCGTTCAACGGTTTCCGATTGGGCCATGACTTATCCGCCTGACAAACAGTTGTTTGAAACATACGTTTCAGGCGTGACGCTGTCAAGATTCAGTGACCCATCGGTCGAGTAATTTCCACTACCCGAGAAAGAGCTGCAAGCCACGGAACACGAGGGGTTGCCATGACATCACAGGCGCGCATGGATTTTTCTTGGCGCTTGCAGCTTGCAGCTTGCCATCCACTGTATATAATCCCAGTCACTGTATAAAAAGACAGAGCCACTCGCCATGCTGAAACTCACGCCACGCCAAGCCGAGATCCTGGCTTTCATCAAACGTTGCCTCGAAGACAACGGATTCCCCCCCACCCGCGCGGAAATCGCTCAGGAGCTGGGCTTCAAGTCCCCCAATGCCGCCGAGGAACATCTCAAGGCGCTGGCGCGCAAAGGTGCAATCGAAATGACCCCGGGGGCTTCCCGCGGCATTCGCATCCCAGGCGTTGAAAGCAAGCCGCAAGACAGTGCCTTGCCGATCATCGGCCGCGTCGCCGCCGGCGCACCGATCCTCGCTGAGCAGCACATCGAAGAATCTTGCAACATCAACCCGGCCTTTTTCCATCCCCGCGCCGACTACCTGCTGCGCGTCCACGGCATGAGCATGAAGGACATCGGCATCATCGACGGTGACCTGCTCGCGGTGCATACCTGCCGCGAAGCACGCAACGGCCAGATCGTCGTTGCCCGCATCGGAGACGAAGTCACGGTGAAGCGCTTCAAGCGCGAAGGCAGCAAGGTCTGGCTCATCGCCGAAAACCCTGAATTCGCCCCGATCGAAGTGAACCTGAAAGATCAGGAACTGGTGATCGAGGGCTTGAGCGTCGGCGTCATACGCCGCTGATCCTGGAGGCGTCATGCAGCAGTCCGCCCACTCAACGCAGCCCGCACAATTGCCTTTGTTCGAAGCCTTCCTCGCACAGCCCGTGCTGCCTGGCCTGAAGAGCCGCGAACTGCCGCACATGGCGAACCGGCCCGAGCTGTTCAGCGAACTGTCACTGCGCGGCGCCCCAGGGCATTGTCACAGCCTGCTGGCTCCTATCCTTCGCGAACTGAGCGATGTGGATGATGCGCGTTGGCTCACACTGATCGCGCCGCCCTCCAGCTTGACTCAGGCCTGGCTACGCCATGCTGGGCTAAACCGGGAGCGGATCCTGCTGCTGCAACCTGGCAACAGCCAAAGCGCACTGCAATTAGCCTGTGAGGCCTTGCGCCTGGGTCACAGCCATACCGTGGTCAGTTGGCTTGGCAACATCAATGCCGGCAACCGCCAGCAGCTCATTCACGCAGCCACCTGTGGAAACGCACAAAGCCTGAACATCCGCCTCGGCTAATGTTCAGGCTTTGACTGTGTGAGATTTTGATGACGCCTGAGTCAAGGTTCAGTGGAGAACGCGCGGCCCTTCATCGCGTTCGAACTCACCCTCAATCAATTTACCAGCCATCTGCACGCCCACGCTGAGCATCGCCTTGGCCACTTCAACGTGCTGCCCCTGCAAGAACACCTTGGCATCCTCGGAAAAATCCAGAGTGACCAACGAACCTTCGTCCTCGGCACGACGCAGCTCGATGCGACCATCAGGCAATTCGACAATTTCTAGAAAGGACGTTGACATAAGGGGCCTGCTGTTCACGAAAGGCGAGTAGTGTACCAGCCACGCAGTCTGTCAGCACTCACTCAACGCGTCGCGGAAACGTCTTGCAAGCCCTTTCAACGCCTGACGCCATCTTTCCAACTCAACGCGCGAAACCGCAACTTCCTCGCAATCGTCGAGATTGACCGCCTGAATCAAAGGCTGAGTCACATCGGTCTTGGCGATTTTCCTCTCGACCGGTGGTTGGAACAAATCGGCATAAGCGCTAAGCAATTGGGCTAACCACGTCTGCGGCTGGCGTGCCAGTTCCAGCATCTCGGCCATTTCCGGAATGGCCACAGCGCTCAGTGTTTCATCGGTCAGCAACAGTTCGGCACGCGGTGCTGCGGCCTGAGGCAGGCGGTAGAATCCGGCGATTTCGTGGCACAGCCCTAAAAGCGCGCCATACAAATGAAAGAGCGCAGACTCACGCTCTGCCTGGATCAGCCCCTGAGCGTTCATCGCGCCGCTCTGCTCAGCCTTGGCCATGGACTCCAGGGCAAGCCCCGCGAAGAACAGCTTCTGATTGGTGCGCGTGTAGAGTTCCTGGGCCATGTTCAATGACCTCCCTGACTGCAAGGCAATGGGCTTGCATCATAAATGATCGGGGCCGCGAGCGCGCTCATCACGTCATCCGTGACAGGCACACAAGCGGCCCCTTCCTGTCATCGAAGCGTCAGCGCTTGTCTTCGACCTTCCACGCCTTGCCGTCGTAGAACGCTTTCCAACCGGTCGGCTTGCCGTCGACTTCGGATTGAACGTACTGCTCCTTGGTCTTGCGGCTGTAGCGGATCACTGCCGGGCGGCCGTCCGGGTCTTTTTGCGGCGCTTCGCACAAGAAATGATACTTGGGGTCGATCTCATGCTTGTGCGGCACGATTTCCAGGACCAAGGGCGCGCGGGTTTCGCGGTTCTTCGGGAACTGGCTAGCAGCCAGGAACAACCCGGAGGCGCCGTCGCGCAACACATAGGTGTCATCGACCTTCTCGCAGCGCAACTCAGGCATGTCCACCTTGTCCATCTTCGGTGGCGCGGCCTCGCCATTCTTGAGCAGCTTACGGGTGTTCTTGCAGGCCGGATTGGTGCAGCCGAAGAACTTGCCGAAGCGGCCGGTCTTGAGCTGCATCTCGCTGCCGCACTTGTCGCATTCCAGGCTTGGGCCTTCGTAGCCCTTGATCCGGTAGCTGCCCTCTTCGATTTCGTAGCCCGGGCAGTCTGGGTTGTTGCCGCAGATATGCAGTTTGTGCTTCTCGTCCAGCAAGTAAGCATCCATCGCCGTCGAACAGATCGGGCAGCGATGCTTGCCGCGCAGCACCAAGGATTCGGATTCACCCTCGTCGTCTGCGGCAATCTCATCACCTGGAACCAGGTTGACGGTCGCCTTGCAGCGCTCTTTCGGCGGCAGGCTGTAGCCCGAGCAGCCCAGGAAAACGCCAGTGGAGGCGGTGCGAATCATCATCGGCCGCCCGCATTCCTTGCACGGAATGTTGGTGAGGGTCGGCTGATTGGCCCGCATGCCATTCTCGCTGGATTCGGCCGTCAGCAGTTTCGTGCTGAAGTCGCCATAGAACTCATCAAGCACGTTCTTCCAGTCACGCTCGCCGTGGGCGACGTCATCGAGGTTCTCCTCCATGCCGGCGGTGAAGCCATAGTCCATCAGATTGGAGAAGCTCTCGGACAGGCGCTCGGTGACGATGTCGCCCATCTTCTCGGAGTAGAAGCGGCGGTTGTGCAACGTCACGTAGCCGCGATCCTGAATGGTGGAAATGATGGCTGCATAGGTCGAAGGGCGACCGATACCGCGCTTTTCCATTTCCTTGACCAGGCTCGCTTCGGTGAAGCGCGCAGGCGGCTTGGTGAAATGCTGGCTGGGATCGAGCTGAAGCAACGCCAGCGAATCGCCCTGGGCCATGTCCGGCAACACATCGTCTTCGCCCGGCTTGGTCTGCTGGGGCTGCACACGGGTGTAACCATCGAACTTGAGGATGCGACCCTTGGCGCGCAGCTCGAACTCACCGGCAGCAACGGTGACGCTGGTGGACAGGTACTGCGCAGGCGGCATCTGGCAAGCCAGGAACTGGCGCCAGATCAGTTCGTACAGGCGCTCGGCATCGCGCTCCATGCCACTGAGTTTGGTGGGATGAGTCGTGACGTCGGAAGGCCGGATGGCTTCGTGCGCCTCCTGGGCGCCTTCCTTGCTGCCATACACGATCGGCGCCGCTGGCAGGTACTGCTTGCCGAACTCGCTTTCGATGTAGCTGCGCGCCATTTCCACCGCATCGGTGGAGAGGTTGGTGGAGTCGGTTCGCATGTAAGTGATGTAGCCCGCTTCGTAAAGACGCTGGGCCATCATCATGGTCTTCTTCACCCCGAAGCCGAGGCGGTTGCTGGCAGCCTGCTGCAGCGTGGAGGTGATGAACGGCGCCGAGGGCTTGCTGCTGGTCGGACGGTCTTCACGCTTGATCACGCTGTAGCTGGAAGCCTTGAGCTTCTCCAGCGCGGCCATGGCCTGGGCTTGATTCAGCGGCTTGAAGGCCTCGCCGCGTTCACGGGCGACCTCGAAGCGCACCTTGGCGTTTTTCGCGGTACCGAGATCGGCGTGGATTTCCCAGTATTCCTCGGGATTGAAGGCCCGAATCTCGCGTTCACGCTCGACCACCAGCTTCACGGCCACCGACTGCACACGACCGGCAGAAAGGCCGCGGGCGATTTTCGACCACAGCAGCGGCGACACCATGTAGCCGACCACGCGATCGAGGAAGCGACGCGCCTGCTGGGCATTGACACGGTCGATGTCGAGTTCGCCCGGTTGCGAGAACGCTTCCTGGATGGCCTTCTTGGTGATTTCGTTGAACACCACGCGCTTGTAGCGGCTGTCATCACCACCGATGGCTTCGCGCAGGTGCCAGGCAATGGCCTCCCCTTCGCGGTCCAAGTCGGTTGCGAGATAGATGGTGTCGGCATCCTTGGCCAGACGGCGCAGTTCGTCGATCACCTTCTCCTTGCCGGGAAGGATCTCGTACTGAGCTTTCCAGCCCGCCTCCGGATCGACACCCATGCGCGCCACCAGTTGCCGGCGAGCCTTCTCCTTCGGCGTCAGGGTCGACGCCTGAGCAGCGGTCTTGCCGCGCTTGGCAGCCGGCTCCTTGGCCGTACTGGCCGAACCGCTGGTGGGAAGGTCTCGGATATGGCCGATACTCGACTTCACCACGTACTGGTTGCCCAGGTACTTGTTGATGGTCTTGGCCTTGGCCGGGGATTCCACAATGACCAGCGATTTGCCCATGGATCGGAGTATTCCTGAATCTGAAGATGAAAAACGCGTCAGGTGCCGCACGCGGCACCGCTATATATAGTGGCGTAGGAGTGAGGTCAAGCGCGGTCGATCACTCGACGGCCTTCGCGACCCGTGCCGAGAGCCCGTCTTCAGCCCTGAGCAGAGCAAAGCGCGGCACCTGCTCGCCGTCAACCTCGACCGACTCCTGAAACATCGAGAGAGGCCGCACCCAAAAGCTGTAATCACCATACAGGCATTGGTAGAAGACCATCCACTCTTCGCTCTCGGAATGCCGCGCGACACTGAAGACACGGTACTCAGGCCCTTTGTAATGCCGGTACACACCTGGCTGTATCTGCATGTCACGTCCTCTCGCGCACAAACTCTGTAAAAAACAAAACCGGGGCACAGGGCCCCGGCTGCTGTCCTGCGACGCGATCAGACGCGTTCGAAGACAGTGGTGATGCCCTGACCCAGGCCGACGCACATGGTGGCCACGCCCAGCGTGCCGCCATTCTGCTTCATGACGTTGAGCAGGGTGCCGGAAATCCGTGCACCGGAGCAACCGAACGGATGGCCCAAGGCAATGGCGCCGCCGTGCAGGTTAACCTTCTCATCCATCTTGTCGAGCACTTTCAGATCCTTGAGCACTGGCAGTGCCTGTGCGGCGAAGGCTTCGTTGAGCTCGAAGAAGTCGATGTCGCCGATGCTCAGGCCCGCGCGCTTGAGGGCTTTCTGGGTCGATGGCACCGGACCGTAACCCATGATCGCAGGGTCTACACCGGCCACGGCCATCGAGCGGATGACCGCCAACGGCTGGATGCCAAGGTCCATGGCGCGCTGGCCGGACATGACGATCATGCACGAAGCACCATCGGTGATCTGCGACGACGTGCCAGCGGTCACCGTACCGCCTTTGGGGTTGAATGCAGGCTTGAGCGCCGCCAGACCTTCGAGGGTGGTTTCCGGACGAATGGTCTCGTCGTAATCGAAGACTTTGAGGAAACCGTTCTCGTCATACCCCTGCATCGGGATGATTTCGTCCTTGAACTTGCCCTCGACCGTGGCCTTGTGAGCCAACTGATGCGAGCGCAGCGCGAACAGGTCTTGCTGCTCGCGAGTAATGCCGTGCATCTTGCCGAGCATTTCGGCAGTCAAGCCCATCATGCCGGAGGCCTTGGCCGCATGCAGTGACAGATGCGGGTTAGGATCAACCCCGTGCATCATGCTGACGTGCCCCATGTGCTCGACACCGCCGACCACGAACACATCACCATTACCGGTCATGATCGCCTGGGCGGCAGTGTGCAACGCGCTCATCGACGAACCGCACAGTCGGCTGACGGTCTGCGCAGCGCTGGTATGCGGAATCGGGGTCATCAGCGAGGCCATGCGCGCGATGTTCCAGCCTTGCTCCAGGGTCTGGTTGACGCATCCCCAGATCACATCCTCGACTTCCTTCGGATCGACCTTGTCGTTGCGCTCCAGCAGCTTGCTGATCAAGTGCGCCGACATGTCTTCGGCGCGAGTGTTGCGGTGCATGCCACCCTTGGAACGACCCATGGGCGTGCGACCGAAGTCGACAATCACCACGTCTCTTGGATTGAGGCTCATATCAATATTCTCGCTCTAGCTCAGTGATCGTTCAGTTGAAGAAACGCTGACCGTTCTTGGCCATTTCACGCAGCTTCGCAGTCGGGTGGTACAGCGGACCCAGATCGGCATACTGGTCGGCCAAGGCAACGAACTCGGCCACACCGATCGAGTCGATGTAGCGCAGCGCGCCGCCACGGAAGGGAGGGAAGCCAATGCCGTAGACCAGGCCCATGTCCGCTTCGGCGGCCGTCTCGACGATGCCGTCTTCCAGGCAGCGCACGGTCTCCAGGCACAGCGGCACCATCATCCAGTTGATGATGTCTTCGTCGCTGACTTCACGCTGCTCGTAGATCACGGGCTTGAGCACTTCCAGGACCGACGCATCGGCGACCTTCTTCGGTTTGCCGCGCTTGTCGGTTTCGTAGGCGTAGAAGCCCTTGCCATTCTTCTGGCCCAGGCGATTGGCCTCGTACAGGGCATCGACGGCGGAGCGACGCTCGTCTTTCATTCGGTCGGGGAAGCCCTCGGCCATCACATCGCGGCCGTGGTGGCCGGTGTCGATGCCGACCACATCCATCAAGTAGGCCGGGCCCATGGGCCAGCCGAACTTCTCCATGACCTTGTCGATGCGCACGAAGTCAACGCCTGCGCTGACCAGCTTGGCGAAGCCGCCGAAGTAAGGGAACAACACGCGGTTGACCAGGAAGCCCGGGCAGTCGTTGACCACGATCGGGTTCTTGCCCATCTTCTTGGCGTAGGCCACGGTGGTGGCGACCGCCACGTCACTGGACTTTTCGCCGCGGATGACTTCGACCAGCGGCATCATGTGCACCGGGTTGAAGAAGTGCATGCCGACGAAGTTTTCCGGGCGTTTGAGCGCCTTGGCCAGCAGGTTGATGGAAATGGTCGAGGTATTGGAGGCCAGAATGGCATCGTCTTTGACCTGCCCTTCCACCTCGGCCAGTACCGCCTGCTTGACCTTCGGGTTTTCGACCACGGCCTCGACGACGATGTCGACGTTGGCGAAGTCGCCGTAGGACAGGGTCGGGCGGATGGCGTTGAGCGCCTCGGCCATCTTCGCCGAGGTCAGACGACCTTTTTCGACGCGGTTGCCGAGCAGCTTGGAGGCTTCGCTCAAGCCCAACTGGATCGCTTCCTCGCGGATATCCTTCATCAGGATCGGCGTGCCTTTGACCGCCGACTGATAGGCGATACCCCCGCCCATGATGCCGGCGCCGAGCACGGCTGCCTGCTTCACATCGTGGGCGATCTCGTCGTGGGCCTTGGCCTTGCGCTTGAGTTCCTGATCGTTGAGGAACAGCCCGATCAGGCTCTCGGCCACCGAGGTCTTGGCCAACTTGGCAAAACCGGCGGCTTCAACCTCCAGGGCCTTGTCACGGCCGAAGTTGGCAGCTTTCTGAATGCTCTTGATGGCCTCGACCGGCGCTGGATAGTTCGGCCCAGCCTGGCCGGCGACGAAGCCTTTGGCCGTCTCGAAGGCCATCATCTGCTCGATGGCGTTGAGCTTGAGCTTCTCAAGCTTTGGCTGGCGCTTGGCCTTGTGGTCCAGCTCGCCACTGATGGCGCGCTTGATCAGGTCCAGGGCACCGGCCTGCAACAGTTCAGGCGCGACCACGGCATCGACGGCGCCCACTTTCAGGGCGTCTTCGGCGCGGTTTTCCTTACCCGAGGCGATCCACTCGATGGCGTTGTCCGAGCCGATCAGCCGTGGCAGACGCACGGTGCCGCCAAAGCCTGGGTAGATGCCCAGCTTGACTTCCGGCAGGCCGATCTTGGCGCTGCTGGCCATCACGCGGTAGTCGGCGGCCAGGCACATCTCCAGACCGCCGCCCAGGGCGATGCCGTTGATCGCGGCCACGGTCGGGACCTGCAGGTCTTCGAAGTCGCTGAAGATGCGGTTGGCTTCCAGATTACCGGCGACCAGTTCGGCCTCGGGCAGCTTGAAGTTATCGACGAATTCGGTGATATCGGCACCGACGATGAACACGTCCTTGCCGCTGCTGACGATGACGCCCTTGATGGACGCATCGGCTTTGATCGTATCGACTGCCTGGCGCAGCTCGTTCAGGGTCAGGCGATTGAATTTGTTGACGGACTCACCCTTGAGGTCGAAGCGCAGTTCGACGATGCCGCTTTCAAGAGCCTTAACCGTGATGGCTTTACCTTCGTAAATCATCAACTGATCTCCACGATATGGAAGCTGAACTGTACACGCCGAACGCTGGCAGCCGGGTCGTTTGCAAGACCTTCTGCCAGGCACACCCGTCAGCGCGCTGGTCGGGATTCTGGACGAGCGATGTGAACATACAAACGCTCAATTCATACGCCCGTTTGATTTGGGTCCGCACACATTCTCCGAAAAGGCCGAAGTTGTCAAATACCCACAAGTCCCCGAAAAAAGCGACTTTCCAGTCATTTTGTTACAGATTTGAAAAAACAGGATGAGCCTGATTGCTCACCATTCATCACAACGATTCAGGCGTGATGTGGTGAAAATGGCGTAGGAAAAGAAGTCAGCTCAGACGAAAGCATGAACGCGCCGATGAAGTTGCAGGCGCTTTCGCTGTTGACGGGGCGCAAGCCTGGCCTTTTTGCCCTGAGGATCAGCGGGATCGACGTGGCTGCCAGGGCTGGGGAAGGTTCAGGCGAGTGATTCCAGGGTATGCGCGATGTCCTGAAGAACAGCCGTGTCGCCACGCTCACTCCAGCACAGCGCGATCATGCGGCTATCAGCCTCCACCTTATAAACGGTGGCAGGCAAGCGCGCGAAGCATTGTGCCAAGCGCGGTTCCTCGCAGGGCTCACGCCAGGTGTTCAGCCACACGCCGGGGCTCACCTGCCAGTAGCACCAAGTATCCTCATGCCCTCTGCGCCGCGCACGGTGGTATTGGGGGCATGGACTGGGCGGCTCGTTTTCCAGCCAATGCGGCCATTTCTGCGGGCTGAGCTGCATGGCCAGCCCCATGCGCCGGCCCTCCAGCCGCAGGTTCATTTGCTCGCTCTGCTTGCGCGAGGGACGCAGCCAGGCCAGCGGGCTGAGAATCAGCGCAAGGATTGACACCACCAGCCATACCGTCATATCTGTATCCCCCATAATGCGTTGCACAGGCGCGGCTTGGTCATTTCATCTCGCCGGGCCAGAAAGCGACCATACTTTTACTATCGCGATTTTCAGGAGTCCCGCTCATGTCCTACGAACATCTTCTGGTCGCCGTCGACCTGACCGAGGAATGCGACCCGGTGATCAAGCGCGCCATGAAGCTCGCCGAACCGACCGGCGCCAAGGTGTCGCTGGTGCATATCGTAGAGCCCATGGCCATGGCATTCGGTGGCGACGTGCCGATGGACCTGTCGCAACTGCAACAGCAGCAGTTCGACCAGGCCAAGGAGCGCATGGACCGGTTGTATGCCAAGTATCCCGGCATCAATCGCGGTGATTCGCACCTGAAATATGGCCAGCCTCGCCAGGAGATCCACCAGTTGGCCACCGATGAAGCCTGCGACCTGATCGTGGTCGGCAGCCATGGCCGTCATGGCCTGGCGCTGCTGCTGGGCTCCACGGCCAATGACGTCCTGCACGGCGCACCGTGCGATGTGCTGGCCGTGCGACTGCTGAAAAAGGACTGATGCCCGTGCTGGCACTGCCCTCGTGACTCAGGTCGCGAATGCAGTGCCAGGGTCCGCTCAGCCCTCCAGTTCAGCCCAGCGCTCGACCAGCGCGTCAAGCTCAGCCTGCAACTGTTCGAGCTTGGCCAGCACCTGCGAGGTTTCAGCAATCGGCCGCTGATAGAAGTCCGAAGCCCCCACCTGCGCCTGCAGCACAGCCATCTTCTGCTCCAGTGCATCGATCTGCCCAGGCAGCATCTCCAGTTCGCGCTGCAGCTTGTAGCTGAGTTTTTTCTTGCCGCTGTCGGCGGTTTGGGCGACAGCAGGTTCGGGCACGTCAGTCACCTCGACCTTCTCCACCACAGCGCTATTGAGCGCGGACTTGCCGCCCTTGCTCTCGGCCACCCCCAGCAACTTGGGCGAGCCGCCCTGACGAATCCAGTCCTCGTAGCCCCCGACATACTCCCGCACTTTGCCCTGCCCTTCGAACACCAGGGTGCTGGTCACCACATTGTCGAGGAAGGCCCGGTCGTGGCTGACCATGAGCACGGTGCCCTTGAAGTTGGCCAACACCTCTTCGAGCAACTCCAGGGTTTCCACGTCCAGGTCGTTGGTCGGCTCGTCCAGCACCAGCAAGTTCGCCGGTTTGCTGAACAGCTTGGCCAGCAGCAGCCGTGCGCGTTCGCCGCCAGACAAGGCCTTGACCGGTGTGCGCGCACGCTGCGGGCTGAACAGGAAGTCGCCGAGGTAGCTCAGCACATGCCGGTTCTGACCATCGATTTCGATGAAGTCGCGGCCCTCGGCCAGGTTATCGATCACCGTCTTCTCGAGGTCGAGTTGGTGACGCATCTGATCGAAGTAGGCGACCTCCAGCTTGGTGCCGCGCTCGACCTTGCCACTGGTGGGCTCCAGGTCGCCGAGCATGAGCTTGAGCAAGGTAGTCTTGCCAGTGCCGTTGGCGCCGAGCAGGCCAATGCGGTCCTGACGCTGCAGCACCATCGAGAAATCCTTGACCAGCTTGGGGCCTTCGGGATGGGCGAAGCTGACGTTGTCCAGCAGCATCACCTGCTTGCCAGACTTGTCCGCGACCTCGATCTGGATGTTCGCCCGACCCTGGCGCTCACGACGCTCACCGCGCTCCACGCGCAGCGCCTTGAGGGCGCGCACCCGCCCTTCGTTGCGGGTACGCCGGGCCTTGATGCCCTGGCGGATCCAGACCTCTTCCTGGGCCAGACGCTTGTCGAACAGCGCGTTGGCGGTCTCCTCTGCGGCCAGCGCCGCCTCTTTGTGCACCAGGAAACTGGCGTAGTCGCCGTTCCAATCGATCAGACCGCCACGGTCCAGTTCGAGGATGCGGGTGGCCAGGTTCTGCAGGAAGGAACGGTCGTGGGTAATGAACAGCACGGCACCGTTGAAGCCATTCAGGGCTTCTTCCAGCCAGGCAATGGCGCCGATGTCCAGGTGGTTGGTCGGCTCATCGAGCAGCAGCAGATCGGGCTCGGACACCAAGGCCTGAGCCAGCAGGACACGTCGACGCCAGCCGCCGGACAACTCGGCGAGGGTCTTGTCCGCCGGCAGTTGCAGGCGACTCAGGGTGCTTTCCACGACCTGTTGCAGACGCCAGCCATCGCGGGCCTCGATCTCGTGCTGGACGTGCATCAGCTTGTCCAGGTCGTCGTCGCCCTGGATGTTCTGGCTCAGGTGATGGTATTCGGCGAGCAAGGCGCCAACGCCATCCAGACCCTCGGCCACCACGTCGAACACGCTGCGGTCGTCGGCCACCGGCAGTTCCTGCGGCAGCTCGCCAATTTTCAGCCCGGGGGCACGCCAGATGTCACCTTCGTCGGATTTTTGCTCACCCTTGACCAGGCGCAGCATGCTGGACTTGCCAGTGCCATTGCGACCGATGATGCACACCCGCTCGCCACGGGCGATCTGCCAGGACACTTTGTCCAGCAGCGGCATGGCACCGAACGCGAGGGACACATCGCTGAATTTGAGCAGGGTCATGATCATCTCCAAAAACCGGGCGCGCATTCTACCTGACTTTTGCCCTGCCTTGGCCGGTGCATGCAGCGGTGTGCTGGCGCAGCGCAGGCTTTGCGACGCGTGGTCGAGGTTCACGATTCGATACAAGCACAGTGCTTTCATCCACGACCGGCAACCGGCTAAGCTAGGAACCAAACGACCTCACCAGTGTTGGCTTCGCCGTCACTTTCTCATGGTTCAACTGCCCGGACGTCTCATGCGCAGCCGCCTGTTCCACTTCGTTTCCTGCCTGGTGCTCAGCGCCGCCACCGCGAGCGCTGCCCACGCCACCGACATCACCCAGCAGCGCCAGTACTACGACGAGGCCAAACGCGCACTCGCCAAGGGCGACAAGGGGCCTTACCTGCGCTACGCCCAAGCCCTGAGCGACTACCCGCTGACCCCTTACCTGGCCTACGACGAACTCACCGCACGGCTGAAGACCGCCAGCAACGAGGAAATCGAGGGTTTTCTCGCAAAGCACGGCGACCTTCCCCAGGCCAACTGGATGAAATTGCGCTGGCTGCGCTGGCTGGCCGAACGCGGCGACTGGAAAACCTTCGCCCGTTATTACGACGCCAAACTCAATTTCACCGAATTGGACTGCCTCAATGGCCAGTACCAACTGGCCAGCGGCCAGCGCGCCGAAGGTTTCGCCACGGCCGAGAAGCTGTGGAATGTCGGCAAGTCGCAACCAGCGACCTGCGATACCTTGTTCGGTCTGTGGGCCGCCGAGGGCCAGCTCACCGAGGCGCGGCGCTGGCAACGGGCCAAATTGGCGGCCGAAGCACGCAACTACAGTCTGGCCAATAACCTGGTACAGACCCTGCCCACGCTCGGCACACAGGGAAAGTTGCTGATCGACGTGGCGCAGAAACCGGAACTGCTCAAGCAACCTTCCCGCTTCCAGCCGGCCAGTGACGCCATGTCCGATGTCGTCAGCCTGGGCCTGCGTCGCCTGGCACGCCAGGATCCGGACCAGGCCATGGCGCTGCTCGACGACTACGCCCAGCGCATGCACTTCTCACGCGATGAAAAAGTCGCCATCGCCCGCGAAATCGGTCTCACCCTCGCCCGCCGCTACGACCCGCGCGCACTCGACCTGATGACCCGCTACGACCCGGAGCTGCGCGACAACACCGTCAGCGAATGGCGCATGCGCCTGCTGCTGCGCTTGGGCCGCTGGGAGGACGCCTACGAACTGAGCCGACGTCTGCCCCAGGACCTGGCCGGTAGCAGCCGCTGGCGCTACTGGCAGGCGCGCAGCCTGGAACTGGCACAACCGAACAACCCGCAGATCCCGCTGCTGTACAAGAACGTGTCGCGTGAGCGCGACTTCTATGGCTTCCTGGCTGCCGATCGGGCGCAGACGCCTTACCAGCTCAACAACAAACCGCTGGTGCTGAGCCAGGCCCTGCTGAACAAAGTGCGCAACACGCCCGGCGTGCGCCGCGCCCTGGAATTCCATGCGCGCGGGCAGATCGTCGAGGGGCGGCGCGAGTGGTACCACGTCAGCCGTCACTTCAACCGCGACGAGATGGTCGCCCAGGCGCGCCTGGCTTACGATCTGCGCTGGTACTTCCCGGCCATCCGCACCATCAGCCAGGCCCAGTACTGGGACGATCTGGACATTCGCTTCCCCATGGCCCACCGCGACACCCTGGTGCGCGAAGCCAAGGTCCGCGGCCTGCATTCGAGCTGGGTGTTCGCCATTACCCGCCAGGAAAGCGCGTTCATGGACGACGCCCGCTCGCCCGTGGGTGCCAGCGGCCTGATGCAGTTGATGCCAGGCACCGCCAAGGAGACCGCGCGCAAGTTCAGCATTCCGCTGGCCTCGCCAGCGCAGGTACTGGACCCGGACAAGAATATCCAGTTGGGCGCCGCCTACCTCAGCCAGGTACATGGGCAGTTCAACGGCAACCGGGTGCTGGCATCGGCTGCCTACAACGCCGGCCCGGGCCGCGTGCGGCAGTGGCTCAAAGGCGCCAAGCACTTGAGTTTCGATGTCTGGGTCGAGTCGATTCCATTCGATGAAACCCGTCAGTACGTGCAGAACGTCCTGTCGTACTCGGTCATCTACGGCCAGAAACTCAACGTACCGCAACCGTTGGTGGACTGGCACGAGCGCTACTTCAACGACATGTAAGCCTCACAGCCCTTTCGGAGCCTTCCCACGGCTTTGAAAGGGCCTCATGTCGGACTGGGTTAACCCACGGTTAATCAGCTCGCTCCAGCATGGTGCAATCACTGCACTGCCAAGGCGTCGACATGCGTGTTCTCCTACTGCTTCTGACATTCCTGCTCGCCGGCCCACTTCAGGCCAACCCCTTTGCCCTCAAGTCGGACTTCCTGCCGGTGGACCAGGCCTTCGTGCTCACCCACGACCGTCTACCCTCCGGTCAGACGCGCCTGTATTTCCAGATCAAGGACGGCTACTACCTCTACCAGAAGCGCCTGAAGTTCGACGGCATTACGCCTGAGCAACAGCCGCAATTGCCACAGGCACTCAATCATCACGACGAGTTCTTCGGTGACAGCGCGGTGTATCGCACCGAGCTGGAACTGCTGCTGCCTGCCGATGCCAGTGGCTCGCTGCGCCTGGGTTGGCAAGGCTGCGCCGATGCGGGGTTGTGCTACCCACCCCAGACCACGGTAATCGACCTCGGCAATCCGGCGGCTGCGTCGCCATCGACCGTCTCCCTCGACGACCAGGCCAGCGACCAGGCGTTGGCCAGCGGCCTGCAGGACGCCAGCCTGGCCTGGAGCCTGCTGGCCTTCTTCGGCCTGGGCTTGCTGCTGGCTTTTACGCCCTGCTCACTGCCGATGCTGCCGATCCTGGCCGGACTGGTCATGGGCAACAGCGCCAGCGCACGGCGCGGAGCAATGCTGGCTGCGGTCTACGTACTGAGCATGGCACTGGTGTACGCCGCGCTGGGCGTGATCGCCGCCTTGCTGGGGGCGAGTGTGCAGGCCTGGCTGCAACAACCCTGGCTGCTGGGTGGCCTGGCCGGGTTGTTCGTGATCCTCGCCCTGCCGATGTTCGGTGCCTTCGAGTTGCAGTTGCCGACCGCCCTGCGCGACCGTCTCGACCGCGCCGGGCGCGGGACGCGGGGCGGCAACCTGTACGGAGCGGCGCTGCTCGGTGCGCTGTCGGGGCTACTGCTGGGGCCCTGCATGACGGCTCCGCTGGCCGGTGCGCTGCTGTACATCGCGCAGAGCGGCGATGTCGTGCTCGGCGCACTGGTGCTGTTCAGCCTGGGGCTGGGCATGGGCGTGCCGCTGCTGTTGCTGGTGACGGTGGGCAACCGCTACCTGCCTCGCCCTGGCGCCTGGATGGATCGGGTCAAAGGGGTATTCGGCTTCGTGTTCCTGGCCATGGCCCTGTATACCGTACGCACCTTGCTCCCCAGCCCGCTGCTGCTGGCGCTGGCCGGGGGCTGGTTGATCGCCCTGGCCTGGGCGGCCTGGCCTGGCTTGCAACGCCTGCCTGCACTGCGCGTCTTGCCATTACTGGGTGGACTGTGGGGAGGGTTGCTGCTGGTCGGCGCTGCGGCGGGCGGTGGCGACCTGTGGCAGCCCTTGCAGCCCTTCGTTGGCACCCCAGCAGGCACCACGGCCAACACGCATCAGGAGCAAGCCCTCACGCTGGACAACCCTCAAGTGCTGCAGCGTGAACTCGACGCCGCCAAGGCCAATCAGCAATGGGTGTTGATCGATTACTACGCCGACTGGTGCGCTTCCTGCAAAGTGATGGACAAGCAAGTGTTCGCTCGCAGCGACGTCCAAGCCAGCCTGGACGAGGTGCGCATCCTGCGCCTGGATGTCACCGCCGACACCCCGGCCAGCCGCGCATTGTTGCAGCGCTACCAGGTCCCGGGACCACCCACGCTGGTATGGATCGGCCCGGAGGGCGAGGAACGGCGCCACCGGCGTATCACCGGCGAGGTCGATGCCACCACGTTCCTGCAACACTGGGCCAGGATCAGGAGTGAAGGATGATGCTGACGATAACCCTGGGGCCGCTGACCATGGCCTTGAATCACCTGCTGCTGCTCATGGCGTTGGGCGTCGCCTGCCTGGTCGGCTGGGCGGTGGCGCGCCGGGGCGGGGAGAATCCGGAATCGGCGCTGTTCAATGTGTTCCTGACCGGCGTGCTGTGCGCCCGCCTTGGCTTCGTCCTCCAGTACTGGGCCATGTACCGCGACGATCCGCTGCAGATCATCGACATTCGTGATGGCGGCTTTCGGCTCTGGGGCGGGCTGCTCGGAATCGTCGCCGCCACGCTCTGGCAGGGCCTGCGCCGGCCTGCCCTACGCCGCCCACTCAGTTGGGCACTGTTCAGCGGCGCGCTGTTCTGGGGGTTGGCGAGTCTGGGCAGCCATCTGTACAGCAAAGGCACCGAGTTGCCGGATCTGGCCCTGCGCAACGCCAGCGGCGAGGCGGTGGCGCTGCACAGCTATCGCGGCAAGCCTCTGGTGATCAACCTCTGGGCCACGTGGTGCCCGCCCTGCCGCAGAGAAATGCCGGTGCTGCAACAGGCGCAAAGCGACCATCCCGAGGTGACCTTCCTGTTCGTCAACCAGGGCGAAACGGTCGAGAGCGTCAGCACCTTTCTCGCCACTACCGGGCTGAGCCTGCAACATGTGTTGTTCGATGGTGCCGGACAACTGGCCCAACAGGTGGGCTCGATGGCCCTGCCCACTACCCTGTTCTACGACGCGCACGGTCGCCTGGCTGGCAGCCATCTGGGCGAATTGTCGCGCGCCAGCCTGCTCAACGGCCTTACCACACTCGAACGGCCCGCCAAACCCGACGCTTCCCCTGCACGAGGACAATGACATGCGAATGACCGCTTTGCTGACTTTGATGGTGGCCCTGTTTGCCGCGCCGTTGACCCAGGCCGAATCCTGGCCCGAGCCCATCCGCCAGATGGAGGCCAAGGGTGCGGTGATCAAAGGCAGCTTCGATGCGCCCGACGGCCTGCGTGGCTACGCCGCCGAATACCACAACAACGGCATCGCCTTGTACCTGACGCCCGATGGCAAACACGTGCTGGCCGGCAGCCTGTTCGACGAGCAGGGCCAGGACCTGAGCGCCGAACCGCTGGAAAAGCTGGTCTACGCCCCGATGAGCAAGGCTATCTGGGCGAAGCTGGAGAACGCCGCCTGGATCGCCGATGGAAAGGCCGACGCACCCCGCACCGTCTACCTGTTCAGCGACCCGAACTGCCCCTACTGCAACATGTTCTGGGAACAGGCTCGGCCATGGGTCGCCTCGGGCAAGGTGCAACTGCGCCATATCATGGTCGGCATCATTCGGCCGGACAGCCCAGGCAAATCCGCCGCACTGCTGGCCGCCAAGGACCCGGCCAAGGCCCTGCAGGCGCATGAGAGCGCCGGTAAGGCGAGCACGCTGAAGCCGCTGGAAAGCATTCCTGAGTCGGTCCAAGCGCAGCTCACCGCCAATCAGGCGCTAATGGAGGACCTGGGACTGGGCGCAACACCCGCGATCTTCTACCGCGACGAGCAAGGGCAACTGCAGAGTCAACAAGGCGCTCCGCGCCCGGAAATGCTGGGCAAGATCCTCGGCAAGCGTTGACCTGATAGATTTGTCAGGTGCGCGGCCACAGGCATTTTCCTAGACTCGCTGCACTGCACGGTCGTGGCCACGCGACCGCTGCGCCTTGAGGCGTAAATAAAGGAAAAGCTGATGTCGGATCGCGAAACGGCGCGCCTGCATGCCGACACGCCGCAGGTCAGCGTCAGATCTTCGACAGGTGCGCAGGCGGCGAGTCTGCGCTTGTTGCGCCAGTCGCACGCTGACACGCCCAGGACCCTGCGCCATCGCACGCACACCGATGAAATCAGCCGCACGGTCCGTGAGTTCGGACCACGGCCCTTGCGCACCTCGGAGGGAGCGCCCACGCTGGCCGATGCCACCGTCCACCTCGCTCTGGGCGGCCAAACGTTGGCCCTGCACAGCGTTGATGGCGATACGTCGCTAGCGCTCGTCGATGGTGCCGGGCGCCCGTTGTGGACCTGCAATGCCCAGGGCACACGTCACTGGCACGATTACGAGCGTCCCGAACAAGGTGCGCGACGCCACGCGCTGTTCGAGCAAGCGGCGGCGGGCTTGCCGCGCATGCGCGAACGCTTGATTTATGCACCGGTGACCGACGCTCAACGCGCACGCAACAGGGCCGGCGCCGTCATGGAGCATTTCGACGATGCCGGACTGACCCGTACTGTCGCGCTGGCGCTCACCGGACAGCCGCTGGAGCAGCGGCAGTGCCTGTTGCAGGTGCAACTGGATCAGCCTGACTGGACCGAGGGCCCTGAAGACGATCTCGAGACCGATGTGCATACCGCCCTCTGCGATTACGATGCCACCGGCGAACTGCTCAACCGCACCGACGCCGTCGGCCTGACACGCTCTATCGAGCGCGATATCAGCGGCGCTGTCTGTCGCACCTGCCTACGGCAAGGCGATCGGGAAGCTCTGGCACTGGCCGACGCTACGCGCAGGGCGGACGGCAAGGTGGTAAGGCACGAGTCAGGCAACGGCGTGGTCGATCACTATCGTTACTCGCCGTTGGACCACCGCCTGATCCAGCACCGTACTGCACGCCCGGCCGACCACCCGCTCGGCTATCTGCTGATCAGCGACTTGCATTACCGCTACGACCCGGTCGGTAATCTGCTCGAGCTGGACGATCAGGGCGCTGATCCGCAGTGGCATGGCAATCAGCGCACAGACGGTCTGCGCGAGTATGCCTACGACACCTTGTACCGCCTGATCGATGCCAGCGGCCGCGAGCGCACCCCCGTGGCAGGTTACAGGTCACCGGCCTTCGGCGCCGCCGACCATCAAGGTGGCAGTGTCTGGACCCCCTACCGGGAGCACTACGTCTACGACGACGGCGACAACCTGACCACCCTCGATCACAACGGCGGCAGCGGCCAGCGCTCCCGCCAGTTGCGTGTCTCGACGCATAGCAACCGGGCGCTGCCCGAAGGGCACGGGCTCACCCCCGACACCGGCTTCTTCGCAGGCGGCTTGCAGAGGCAGATGGCTGATGGCAGGGCGCTGACCTGGCGCGCCGATAACCAGTTGGCCGAGGTCACGCTGGTGACCCGCGCCCGCGAAGCGATGGATGATCGCGAACAGTACCGCTACGCCGATGGAGGCACCCGACGGCGCAAGATCAACACCGTGCAAGTGGCCGGTGCCGCGCAGATCACTGTGACCACTTACCTCGAGGACTGCGAGTTGCGCATCAGAACACGCGACGGCCAGCCCGCGGCGCAACGTCATGTGCTGATCAGCGAAGCCGAGGGAGTGCGGTGGATACAGGATCGGGTGCACGGCAAGACTTATCTGCGCTACGTCTTCACCGATCATCTGGGTAGCGGCGTGGGTGAAACGGATGAAGCGGGCAACATCGTATCGCGCGAAGAGTTCGCGCCCTATGGTGAGAGTACCGGCCTGGACGAACCCGCCGCGGAAGTCGATGAGCTGAGACGGCGAACCCAGCGGCATGCGGGCAAGGAGCTCGACGCCAGTGGCCTTTATTACTACGGCTGGCGCTATTACCAGGCGGGCTCGTGTCGATGGTTGAGTGCCGATCCGGGCGGGCTGGTGGATGGGGTCAACTTTTTCAGGATGGTCAGAAACAATCCAATGCGGTACGTCGACCACGACGGACGGGCACCAGATGACGCGACCGCTCAGCAATACGCGGCTGCACGTTTTTGGCTAGGTCGACTGTCTACGATCAGAACCGCTGCGAAGATGTTGAGGGCATTGACCGTTCTTGGTCGGTTGTACAGAA
Organism: Pseudomonas boreofloridensis; assembly: GCF_030580795.1. Classification (NCBI taxonomy): domain Bacteria; kingdom Pseudomonadati; phylum Pseudomonadota; class Gammaproteobacteria; order Pseudomonadales; family Pseudomonadaceae; genus Pseudomonas; species Pseudomonas boreofloridensis. Next base: position 448,649 of record NZ_JAUQOQ010000001.1, read on the forward strand.
CTGAGCCCGACATTTCTACAGCCACTCGCAGGCTGGTCGATGCCGCAATGACCAGCGCACGCTCATTTGAGTGGAGTTTAGAGACAACGGGCTTTTTGTTTGGAGCAGTCGCTCAAGCACTTGTGTTCTCATACGGTATCGCTGCGCTGGGCGGTATCGATGATGAAGCCAGAGAAATCCTTCTCGATTCAGCAGCAGGCGCTGGGCTCGCTGAAGACCTGCTGGCTTTGACCAACGATGTATACGGGTTTGTGCGGGGTGACCGGTTGACTATCGAGAACCTATTCCCCAGAGCGTCAGAGCCTCACTCCCCCCAAGGACCAGTGTCTACAGCCGCTGCCAGCACACAGACCGAAGGTGAGTCCAGTGCCACACTCTTGGCTGGAACATCGCGTTCCGTGCCCCATGAAACGCCTTCAACTTCAAGATCGCTGCGCAATGTAACCAACGAAAGTGTTGGTGTACCTGCTTCCTCCATACCACCCCCACCGGACATGCCCGAAGCGCACCCTTCCTCAATGCAAAGGCGCGCTCGGTCGAGCATCTTCTTTATCCAAGACAGAGAATTGGCAACCCCTCGGCGTTACGAGCTCGCCATAAGAATCGATATGCCCAGCTCACCCAGTTCCTCAGGTCGCTCGAGTAGAAGCTCCGAGCGCAGCGACACTTTGAGGCAGCGGCGCAGTCAGAGCCCAGCAGGACGCTATTGAGAGCGCTCGGCACACCGCTACCCCTCCAACATCGCCATCAAATCACTCAACCGATCCACCTTGGCCTCATCCAGCGCACTGTCGCGCACCCCTTCGACGTACTGCGCCAATGCCTCCACCGTGCTGCACTCGAACATCGCCCGCAGCGGCACGTTGAGTTGCAGACGCTTCTGCACCCGCGAGGCGATCTGCGTGGCCAGCAGCGAGTGCCCGCCCAGCTCGAAGAAATTGTCCTGTACCCCGACCCGCTCGACCTTGAGCACTTCGACCCAGATGTCGGCCAAGGTCTGCTCCAGCTCATTTCGCGGCGCCAGATAGTCTTGCTGGTGCTGACCACCGATCTCGATGGCCGGCAGCGCCTTGCGGTCGAGCTTGCCGTTGGCGTTGTGCGGCAGGCTGTCGAACCAGCCCCAGTGCAGCGGCACCATGTACTCGGGCAGTTCGGCGCGCAGGCGCTGCTTGAGCTGGTCGAGCAGCGCGGTATCGGTCGACACGCCCTGATGCGCCACCAGGTAGCCCACCAGATGCTTGCCGTTGACACCCTCCTGCACGCCGACCGCGACGTCGCGCAGCTCCGGTTGCTCGTGCAGACGTGCCTCGATTTCGCCCAGCTCGATGCGGTAGCCGCGAATCTTCACTTGATGATCGATGCGTCCGACATATTCGAGCACGCCATCGGCGCGCCGCCGTGCCAGGTCGCCGGTGCGATACAGGCGTTCGCCCGGCGCGCCGTGTGGGTGCGGGATGAAGGCCAAGGCCGTGCGGGCCGGATCGCCGACATAGCCGCGACCGACCCCCGTGCCGGCCACGCACAGCTCGCCCACCGCGCCCAACGGCACCAGGGTCTGCTCCTCGCCATAGAGGTACAGGCGGTTGTTGTCGGTCGGCGTGCCGATGGGCAGGTAGCTGCCGCGGGTCGATTCGACATCGACGCGGAAGAACGCCACATCGTCCGAGCACTCTGCCGGACCGTAAGCGTTGACCAGACCGATCCCTGGATACCGCGCCAGCCACTGCGCTGCCAGCTCCGGCGGCATCGCTTCGCCTGTAGGCAGCATCCAGCGCAGGCCATCCAGCGCTTGATGATCGTTGGCCAGCATGCCCTGGATCAGCGACGGCACACTTTCCAACACGGTGATGCCGCGTGACTGCACGTGCGCCAGCAAACCTTGCGGGTCGTGGGCGATGGCATTGGGCACGATCTCGACGCAGGCGCCGAACAGCGGCGCGGCGAGGAACTGCCATACCGAGATGTCGAAGCTCTGCGACGCGGTCTGCGCGATCACGTCGTGTTCGTCCAGTGCCAGGTAAGGCACCTTGCTCAGTTGGTTGTTGAGCATGCCGCGCTGCTCGACCATCACCCCCTTGGGCAAGCCGGTGGAGCCGGAGGTGTAAATGACGTAGGCGAGGTTGTCCGGCCCGCTGTAGAGACCTGGATCGTGACTGGCCACCTGACCGGCCTGGACCTCTTCCCACACCAGCAGCTGTGGTCGCGTCACGCTGCCCAGTTCATCGAGCAACTGGCGCGCCTGCTCGGCGCAGGCGGCGCTGCACACCAGCACCGGCGTGCGGCTCAGTTCGACGATGCGCTGCAAGCGGACCGACGGCAGGCCCGGATCCAGCGGCAGGTAACCGGCCCCGGCCTTGAAGCTGCCAACGATCATCCCCAGCAGCGGCAAGCCGCGTTCGGCCAGCAGCGCGACCGGCTGATCGATGCCCACGCCAATCGCCTGAAGCGCGTGCCCCAGGCGGTTGGCTGCCAGATTCAGCCCAGCATAGTCGTAGGACGCTTCCAGGCAGCGCGCGACCATGCGCTGCGGATGCGCCGCCACCCGCGCCTCGAACAGCGCCACATAGCTCTGCTCCAGCGTGTAGGCATGCTCGGTACGGTTGCAGTCCTCGAGCAGGAAGCGCTGTTCTTCGGCGCCGAGCAGCGGCAAAGCCTCCATCTGACCATCGAAGCCCTCGACCAGCGCCAGCAGCAGCCGCTTGAACTCGGCCAGCAGGCGCTCGACGGTGGCGTGATCGAAGTAACGCTGGTCGAACGACAGGTGCAGCCCCAGGTCGTCGCCCGGATAGCACACCGCCGTCAGCGGGAAGTTGGTGTGGGTGCGACCGGAATCGGAACTGGCATTGAAGTGCTGGGCATGATCGAGTACGGCGGTCTCGACCGGCGCGTTCTCGAACACGAACAGGCTGTCGAACAGTGGCTGGCCCTTGGGCAGCGCACTGCACTCCTGGATGGCGACCAACGGCAGGTACTCGTATTCGCGCAGTTGCATGTTGCGCTCGAGCAGCCCTTGCAGCCACTGGCGCACGCTCAGGCGCTCGCCGGCAGCGGGCAGTTGCACGCGCAAGGCGATGCTGTTGATGAACAGCCCGACCGTGCGCTGCATCTGCGGCAAGCTCACCGGACGACCGGCCACGGTCACCCCGAACAGCACGTCGCGCTCACCGCTGTAGCGCGCCAGCACCAGCGCCCAGGCGGCCTGAGCGAAGGTGTTGACGGTCAACTGGTGGGCCTGGGCCAGTTCGCGCAGACGCGCCCCTTCACTGGCCTGCAGGCGGGTGTAGCAATCACCGACGAGCATGCCGTCACCGGCGTGGTCATGGCGCAGCGGACGGTCGCTGGGGATGGCCGTGGCCCGCTCGAAACCGGCCAGGTTGGCCTGCCACCAGCGACGCGCCTCGTCCAGGTCCTGACGCTGCAGCCAGCCGATGTAGTCGCGGTAACGCGGCGGCACCGGCAACTGCGCCGTGCGGCCTTCACCGAGCGCCTGGTAGAGCTCGAAGAAGTCGTTCATCAGCAGCGAGCGGCACCAGGCATCGATGAGGATGTGGTGGTTGCTCATCATGAACCAATAGCGCGCGTCGGCGACCCGCACCAGGCGCAGATGGAACGGCGCCTCACGCAGCAACTCGAAACCCGCTTCGCGTTCCTGCTGGTGCAGGGCTTGCAGGCGCGCCTCCTGGGCGGCGTCGTCCAGGTCGCGCCAGTCCTGGTAGTCCAGCGGCGTGTTGCCGGGTTTGTGGATGATCTGCAGCATCGCTTCACCGGCGTTCCAGCTGAACGACGCGCGCAGCGCCTCGTGCCGTGCGACCACGGCCTGCCAGGCCTGGGCGAAACGCGCCGGGTCCAGCTCGCTGTTGATGCGGTAGCGATCCTGCATGTAGTAAATGCCAGTGCCCGGTTCGAGCAAGGTGTGCAACAGCAGCCCCTCCTGCATGGGCGTCAGCGGATAGACATCTTCGATGTCCGCGGCAGGCACCGGCAGCGCGTCGATCTGTTCCTGGGTCAGGCGAGCCAATGGGAAGTCCGACGGCGTGAAGCTACCATGGCCTTCGACCAGGCAATGCTCGACCAGCGCCAGCAGTTCCTCACGGTAGGCCTCGGCCAGCGCAGCGATGCTGGCCTCGTCGTAGCGTTCGCGGCTGAAGGTCCAGCGCAACTGCAAGGCGCCGCCATAGACCTGGCCGTCGACACTCAGCCAGTTCGGCAGTGGTGCCTCCAGGTCATGGGCCAAGCCGGCGGGCGCGTCCAGCGGCTGGAACAGTGCGGCGTCATCGAACTGCTGGTCGAACTGCCCCAGGTAGTTGAAGGTAATGCGCGCCTGCGGCAGTGCAGCCATGCGTTCGCGCAGCGGTGCATCGGCCAGGTAGCGCAGCACGCCGAAGCCCAGCCCCTTGTGCGGCACCTGGCGCAGTTGCTCCTTGATCGCCTTGATCGAGGCAGCGCGAGCGCTGTCGTCATCGCCGACCACCGGGCTCAGGCTCAGCGGATAGGCATTGGTGAACCAGCCGACACTGCGGGTCAGGTCGATGTCTTCGAACAGGCCCTCGCGGCCATGGCCTTCGAGCTGCACCAGCGCGTGCGCTTCACCGCTCCACCGGCACAGGGTGCGCGCCAGCGCGGTGAGCAGCAGGTCATTGACCTGCGTACGGTAGGCCGCAGGCGCCTGTTGCAGCAGTTGGCGGGTCTGCTCGCGGTCCAGGGCGATCGCCAGGGTACGGGCATGTCGGTGCAGGTTGCCGCCCTGCGGGTGATCGCACGGCAGTTCGCGCACCACGCCGCTCAACTGGGCGTCCCACCAGTCCAGCTCGTCACGCAGCGAATCGCTGCCGGCGTAATGGGTCAGACGGGCAGCCCAGTCGCCCGGCGCATGGGTCTTGGCCGGCACACGGTGACCCCGGTACAGCGTCTGCAGGTCTTCGAGCAGCACACGCCAGGACACACCATCGACCACCAGGTGATGGATCGCCAGCAGCAGACGTTGCTGCCCGGCGTCGTCGGTGAGCAGCAGACCGCGCAGCAGCGGCCCTGCGGCCAGGTCCAGGCTGCGCTGGGCGCCGTCGTACAGCGCCTGGCAATCGGCAAAATCGGCTACCGTTGCCGTCCACAGCAGCGGCTCAGTGCTGGCAGCGGCGTACTCGCCCTGCCATTGCCCCTGCGCCTGGGTGAAGCGCAGGCGCAGGCTGTCGTGGTGCTGCACCAGCGCGGCCAGCGCCGCTTCGAGACGCTCGGCGTGCAACGGCTGGCGCACTTCGAGCAGCAGCGCCTGGTTCCAGTGCTGCGGTTGCGGCACGTCGCTGTCGAAGAACCAGTGCTGGATCGGGGTCAGGCCGGTACGGCCCTGGCGAGCGCCCTGCTCCACCTGGGTCGGCGCCGCGCCCTCGGTGACGACCTCGGCCAGGGCCAGGATGGTCTGGTGCTGGAACAGGTCGCGCGGAGTGAACTGCAAGCCCAATTGGCGGGCGCGGCTGACCACCTGGATCGACAGGATCGAATCGCCGCCAAGCTCGAAGAAGTTGTCCTGCACACCGACCCGGGAGACGTTCAACACCTCGCGCCAGACCTGCGCCAGTTGCACTTGCCGCGCGGTGGTCGGCGCCAGGTAATGCTGCCCGGCCTGTTCGAGGTCAGGCGCCGGCAGCGCGCGACGGTCGAGCTTGCCGTTGCCCATCAGCGGCAGGCGCTCCAGCAGCACCAGGTGCGCGGGCACCATGTAGTCCGGCAGGTGCTGGCGAGCCTGCACCTTCACGGTTTCGCGCAGGTGCGCCTGGGCTTCACTGCCCGCCGTGGCCTGCGGGCAGACCAGGTAGCCGACCAACTGCTTGCCACCGGGCAGGTCGAGGGCCAGGACAACCGCCTGTTCGACGTCGGGATGGCTTTGCAGGCAGCTTTCGATCTCGCCCAGTTCGATGCGGAAACCGCGGAGCTTCACCTGCTGGTCGGCGCGACCGATGTACTCCACCAGGCCGTCGGCGCCCAGGCGCACCAGATCGCCGGTGCGATACAGGCGTCCACCGTGATGGCTGAACGGGTCGGCCACGAAACGCTCGGCCGTGAGCCCCGCACGGTCGTGGTAGCCCTGGGCAAGCCCGGCGCCGCCGATGTACAACTCGCCGATACCGCCTTGGGGCAACAGCGCCAGGTCTTCGTCGAGGATATACCCGGTGCGCGCACCGACCACACGACCGATCGGCACGCTGCCGGCATCGCTGGGCACTGTCTGCGGCGCCAGGCAAGCCAGCGGCATGACGACCGTCTCGGTGGGGCCATAGGCATTGAACACCTGCTGCGGCGCGAAGGCCTGGCGGATACGCTGCAGGTGCTCGCCAGTCAGCGCCTCGCCGCCGGTGATCACCAGCCGCACCGGTAGCGCCTCGCCTCGGCTGGCGAGGAACTGCGCCAGTTGGCTGCCATAGCTCGGAGTGAAACCCAGAATGCTCACCCGCTGCTCGCGCGCCAGTTCGCAGATCTCCTCGGCGCCCCACTGCCCTTGCGCACGCAGCACCACCCGGGCGCCGCACAACAGCGGCGTCAGCAGGCGCTCGGTGGCCGCGTCGAAGTTGATCGAATAGAAGTGCAACTCGCAGTCGTCGCTGCGCATGCCGAAGTCGGCGATCACCGCCTGGCAGTGCATGGCGATCTCGCCGTGGCTGACCACCACGCCCTTGGGCTGGCCGGTGGAGCCCGAGGTGTAGATCAGGTAGGCCGAGTGCTGCGCCAGGTTGAGGTTGTCCAGCGCAGCGTCGCTGTGGGCGGACAGCGACGCCGCATCGTCTTCCAGGCTCCAGGTGGCCACGCCTTCGGGCAGCTCGCCGAGGGTAAGGAGCAAGTCGCGCGAGGCGATCAGCAGGCCCAGGCGACTGTCCTGGATCATGTAGTGCAAGCGCTCGAGGGGGTATTCCGGGTCCAGCGGCACATAGGCGCCACCGGCCTTGAGAATCGCCAGCAGCCCCACCACCATCTCCAGCGAGCGCTCCAGCGCCAGGCCGACGCGCACCTGCGGCCCCACCCCACGCTCACGCAAGGCCCGCGCCAGGCGGTTGGCCTGCTGGTCGAGCTCGGCATAGCTCAGGTGCCGACCGGCGAAGGTCAGCGCCAACGCCTGGGGCGCACGCGCGACCTGGGCGGCGAACAAGCCATGCAGCGTCTGGTCGAGGTCGAAGTCCTGCTCGCCTTGCAACTGACCGATCAGCACCTGCTGCTCGGCGTCCGTCAGCATCGGCAACTGGCACAGGCGCTGCCGGTCATCGTCGAGCAGCCCGCTCAACAGGTGCTGCAAGTGCTCGGCCATGCGCGCGATGCGCGGTTGGTCGAACAGGTCATGGCTGTAGGTGAAGCAGCAGCCCAGACGACCGTCCAGGTCGGTGACTTCCAGGTACAGGTCGAACTTGGTGGCGCTGGCATCGTTGACCAGATAGTCCACCTGCATGCCGGCCAGGCTGCGGCTTTGCTGGAAGGCCCAGCGCTGGACGTTGCACATCACCTGGAACAGCGGGTTGTAGGCGCTGCTGCGCGGCGGCTGCAGGGCTTCGACCAACTGGTCGAACGGCAAGTCCTGGTGCGACTGGCCGTCGATGACGGTCTGGCGCACCTGGTCGAGCAGTTCGGCAGCGCTCATCTGCCCGTCCAGCTCGCAACGCAGCACCTGGGTGTTGAGGAAGGCGCCGATCAGCCCTTCGCTTTCCGGGCGGATACGGTTGGCCACCGGCGCGCCGATGCGCAGGTCGCGCTGACCGCTGTAGCGGTGCAGCAACACGGCCAGGGTCGCCGTCATGGTCATGAACATCGTCAGCCCGCGCTGGCTGTTGAAGGCATGCACCCGCTCGACCAGTGCCGGGTCGAGGTCGAAGCGGTACAGCCCGCCGCGATGACTTTGCACCGCCGGCCGCGGACGATCGGCGGGCAGCGCCAGCACGGGGTGCTCGTCGCCCAGACGGTCTTTCCAGTAGGCCAACTGACGCGCGCCTTCACCGGCGTCCAGCCACTGCCGCTGCCACAGGCTGTAGTCCAGGTACTGCACCGGTAGCGGCGCCAGGGGCGATTCGCGCTCGTCGACGAAGGCTTCGTAGAGCTCACCCAGTTCGCGGGCGAAGATGTCCATCGCCCAGCCCTCGGTGACGATATGGTGCAGGGTCAGGACGAAGTAATGCTCGCGCGCCTCGGTCTTGACCAGGCACGCTCGCAGCAGCGGGCCACGCTCCAGGTCGAAGGGCTGGTGCGCCTGCTCGTCGGCCAGTCGCTGCAAGCGCGGTTGACGACTGTTCGCCGGCAGCGCGCTGAAGTCCTGCCATTGCAGGCGCAGGCCGGCGTCATCGGCCACGCACTGGTAGGGCTTGCCGTCGATGCTGGGGAAGGTGGTGCGCAGGGTTTCGTGACGCGCGACCAGCGCCTGCAAGGCCCGCTCGAAGGCGTCCACATGCAAGGCTCCGCGCAGGCGCGCCATGCCGCCGACGTTGTACGCGGGGCTGTCCGGCTCCATCTGCCAGAGGAACCACATGCGCTGCTGGGAGTACGACAGTGGCACGGCCTGGCGGCGATCGACACGGGCGATCGGCCCCTGCAGGTTGCGTCCGCCTGCCGCCTGGATGCGCGCGATCTCGGCGCAGAACGCACCCAGCTCGCTGGCCTCGAACAGGCTCTTGAGCGGCAGCTCGACATCGCAGGCTTGGCGGCAGCGCGAGACGATCTGGGTGGCCAGCAGCGAATGGCCGCCGAGGGCGAAAAAGTCGTCCTGCAGACCGACCTGCGGCAGGTTCAGCACTTCGCGCCAGACCGCCGCCACTTGCCGTTGCAGTGCGCTGTGCGGCTCGACGTGCGCGTGCTGCTGCCAGACCGGCGCCGGCAGGGCCCGCCGGTCGATCTTGCCGCTCGGCCCCAGCGGCATCTGCGCCAGGTGGATCAATTGGGCGGGCACCATGTACGCCGGCAGGTGCTGACTCAGGTGGGCCAGCAGCGCGTCACTGCATTCGACACCACTGTAGTAACCGATCAGTTGCGCGCCGACGGCATCCTGCTGAATCAACACCAGCGCCTGATCCACGCCGCGCTGGGCCAGCAACCGTGCCTGCACTTCCTCAGGCTCGACGCGGAACCCGCGTACCTTCACCTGCTGGTCGAGGCGTCCGAGGTAGTCCAGCGCGCCACTGTCCAGCCGCCAGCGGGCGCGGTCGCCGCTGCGGTACAGGCGCTGGCCATCGCCATCGGGCTGGGGCACGAAGCGCTCGGCGGTCAGCCCTGGACGGCCCAGGTAGCCGCGGGCCAGGCCTGCGCCGCCCAGGCACAACTCGCCCGGCACGCCGAGGGCGGTCGGCTCGAACTGATCGTCCAGCACCCGGCACAGCACATTGCCCAACGGCCGACCGATGGGTGAGCGCTCGCCGTCTTCGCGCCGACTGTGCCAGTGAGTGACGTTGATGGCGGTCTCGGTCGGCCCATAGCGGTTATGCACCTGCACCTGTGGCAACAGCGCCAGGGCACGGTCACGCAGGCTGGCGGGCAATGCCTCGCCCCCGGAGAACAACCGGCGCAGAGAGGTGCAGCCGGCCGCCAGAGGTTCCTGAACGAACACCTGCAACAGCGGCGGCACGAAGTGCAGCGTGGTCACCCCATGCTGCTGCACCAGCTCGGCGATACGGCGAGGGTCGCGGTGCTCGCCGGGGCCGGCCAGCACCAGACGGCAGCCCGTGACCAGCGGCCAGAAGCATTCCCACACCGACACGTCGAAACTGATCGGCGCCTTCTGCATCAGTACATCGCTGGCATCGAGGGCGTAGGTGGCCTGCATCCAGCCCAGCCGTTCGGCCAGCGCTGCATGGGTATTGCCCACACCCTTGGGGCGACCGGTGGAACCGGAGGTATAGATGACGTAGGCCAGATGCTCGCCTTCCAGGTGCAGACCCGGCGCCTGGTTCGGCCAGTTGTCCAGGTGCAACTGGTCCAGGGCGATGGTGCTGACGCCGTCCACCTGCGGCAGGCGTTCGCGCAGATGACTCTGGCTCAGCAGCAGACTCGCGCCGCAATCGGCCAGCATGTAGGCCAGGCGTTCGGCCGGGTAATCGACGTCAAGCGGTACGTAGGCACCGCCAGCCTTGAGGATCGCCAGCAGACCGATCAGCAATTGCGGCGAGCGTTCCACAGCGATGGCCACGCAGGTGTCGGGGCCGACGCCTTTGTCGCGCAGGTAATGGGCCAGGCGGTTGGCCTGCTGGTGCAGGCTGGCGTAGTCCAGTTCACCGCCCTCCCAGACCAGGGCACTGCGCTCGGGGGTCAGGCGGGCCTGTTCGTTGAGTCGTTCGACCAACAGAGCTGCCGGCGCTTGGCACGGCGCCTGCCCCCAGGCGAGCAGTTGGGCGTTGGCGGCCTCGTCGAGTAGGCGCACCTCGCCGATGGGCAGGCTCGGCTGGGCACACACCTGTTCCAGCAGCGCCAGCAGGTGCTGCGCCAGACGCTCGACGGTACTCGCGTCGAACAGCTCGGCAGCGTAGTCGAAGGCCAGCGACAGGCGGCCTTGGTGGTCCTGTTCGCTGTGCAACTGCAGGTCGAACTTGGCCTCGCGGCTGTGCCAGGGCAACTCATCGGCCAGCAGGCCAGGCAGACGACGCAGGGCCGACAGATCGCGCTGCTGGTGATTGAACATGACCTGGAACAGGCCCTGCTCGCGGGCCTGAGGCAATGCTTCGAGCAGTTGCTCGAACGGCAGATCCTGATTGGCCTGGGCATCGAGGGTGCGGGTGCGGACCTGCGCCAGCAACTGGTCGAATGCGGTGCGCCCATCGAGCTCGGCGCGCAGCACCTGGGTGTTGATGAAGAAGCCGACCAGGCCCTGGGTATCCAGGCGTGGACGGTTGGCATTGGGCACTCCGACGCGGATGTCGGTTTGCCCGGTGTAGCGCTGCAGCAACGCCTGCCAGCCGGCCAGCAGCACCATGAACAGGCTCGCCTGATGATCGCGCCCCAGGCCTTCGAGCGCCTGGGCCAGCGCATTGGGCACCTTCACGTTCAAGCGCGCGGCACGCTGTTCACGTTGCGCCGAGCGGGGATGGTCGGTGCATAGGTCGAGCACCGGCGGCTGTTCGCCCAACTGCTCGGTCCAGAACTGCAACTGACGTGCGCCCTCGCCTTGCGCCAGCCACTGGCGCTGCCAGGTGCCGTAGTCGGCATACCCCAGGGGCAAGGGCGCCAGGTGCGCGGGTTGACCCTGGCAGTGACCCGCGTACAGGCGGGCGAACTCGTCGAGCAGGATATTCAACGACCAGCCATCGGCGACGATGTGGTGCAAGGTTACCCAGAGCTGATGCTCGTCGTCGGCCAGGCGCACCAGGGTCACCCGCAGCAGCGGGCCTCGACCCAGGTCGAAGGGCTGAACGGCCTCGTGCTCCCGACAGCTGGCCACTTCACTGGCCGGCAGCCCTTCACAGTCCAGATGCTGCAGGCTGAACTCGACCTGTGGCTGCACCTGCTGCAACGCCTGGCCATCGACTTCGCTGAAGCGCGTGCGCAGTGCTTCGTGACGATTGACCAGGGTCTGGAAGCTCGCCTGCACGGCAGCCGGATCCAGCTCGCCACGCAGGCGCAGCCCGGCCGGGATGTTGTAGGCCGCCGACTCGGGCGCCAGTTGCCACAGCAACCACAAGCGGTTCTGCGCCAGCGACTGCGGCAGGGGCTGGGCGCGGTCGAGGGCGGCAATGGCGCCGCTGTCCTGCTCGCCGGACGCCAGCAGCGCCGCCACCGCTGCGCTGTAGTCGGCCAGCAACGGGGCTTCGAACAGGGTCCGCAGACTCAGCGTCACGCCCAGCTCCTCGGACAGCCGCGCCGTGACCTGGGTGGCCGCGATGGAGTTGCCGCCCAGCAGCAGGAAATGATCATCCGCCGCGACCGACTCGACGCCCAACTGTTCGCGCCACACCTCAGCGATGCGGGCGTGCAGGGTATCGAGGGTCGCCGCTGGTGTGCTCGCAGTCGGCGTGTCCGGGAAGCGTGCGTAGCAATCCAGGCTGCCGTCGTGCAGGCGCTGACGGCACGCCGAACGCTGCAACTTGCCGCTGGAGGTCTTGGGCAGCGCGCCCGGGTTGAGCAGCAACACCACGGCCGGCGCCTGACGGCAGGCGTCGGCGACCACCTGGCGCAGGGTCTTGATCAACACCTCAGGCGCCAGGGCCTTCTGCACGTTGCGGCTGATCTCTACCGCTACGCCGATGGCTTCCTCGCCGTTGTCGTCCACCGCGAACACCGCCACCCGGCCTTTGCGCAGTCCCTCGACGGCTGTTTCGAGGGTTTTCTCCAGGTCCTGCGGATAGAGGTTCTGACCGCGCACGATCAGCATGTCCTTCAGGCGTCCGCTGACGAACAGCTCGCCGGCGCGCATGAAGCCCAGGTCGCCAGTGCGCAGCCAGGTCTGGCCATCCTGCTCGACGAAGGTGCGCGCGCTGGCCTCGGGGTTGCGCCAGTAGCCCTGGGCGATGCTCGGGCCCGTCGCCCAGATTTCGCCCACCTGGCCGTCGTCCAGGAGGGTCAGTTGCTGCGGCTCGACGATACGCACGGCATGACCTGGCTGCGGGTAACCGCAGCTCATCAGCACGCTGCCTGTGCCCGGTTCGGCGCGGTGGGCGGCGAAGGCGTCGGCATCCAGCTCCAATGCCGCGATGCCCTGACCGCGTCGGCTGCCACTGACGAACAGGGTCGCCTCGGCCAGCCCGTAGCTGGCGAAGAAACTGCTCGGCTGGAAACCGCAGGCGGCGAATTTATCGGCGAAGGTTTCGAGGCTGTCCTGGCGAATCGGCTCGGAACCGGAGTAGGCCACCCGCCAGCGACTGAGGTCGAGCCCGGCCAAGGCGGCTTCGCTGACCCGCTCGCAGCACAGGCGATAGGCGAAGTCGGGACCGCCGCTGATGGTGCCGCCGTGGTCGCTGATCGCCTGCAACCAGCGCAGCGGCCGGGCCAGGAAGTAGCCGGGCGACATCAGCACACAGGGCACACCACTGAAGATCGGCTGCAGCAGACCGCCGATCAGGCCCATGTCGTGGTACAGCGGCAACCAACTGACGATCACGTCATCGGGGTTGAGGTCGATGCCGAAGCCGTGGCGGATCAGTTGTTCGTTGGCAACCAGGTTGCCATGGCTGACCTGCACGCCCTTGGGCAACGCGGTGGAGCCGGAGGTGTACTGGAGGAAGGCGATATCGTCGCTGGACAACGTCGGCGCCTGCCAGGTGGCGGCGAGGTCCGCCGCGAGCGTGTCGACCGCCAGCAGCGCCGGGGCATCCTGCGCGGACAATGCCTCGAGCCCGCGCAGGCTGTCGTACAGGCTCTGCACGGTCAGCAACAGGCGCGGCTGGGCGTCGTCGATGATCGACAGCAGGCGCTGCTGATGATGCTGGCGCGAGGACTCCGGCGGATAGGCCGGCACGGCGATCACCCCGGCGTACAGGCATCCGAAGAACGCCGCGACGTAGTCCGGGCCGCTGGGGAACAGCAGGATCGCCCGGTCGCCCAGGCTCGCGCGGGTCTGCAGCGCCGCCGCGATGGTGCGTGCCCGCAGGTCCAGCTCACGGTAGCTGAGCACCGCCTGGTCGCTCGGATCGTCGGCGAGAAAGCGCAGGGCGATCCGGTCCGGGGTGGCCGCAGCGCGTTGCGCCAGGGCCTGGACCAGCGTGAGCGGGAGTTCGAAGGCGTCCGTCATGGAGTGTTCCTGCCAGTGTCTGGGTGGGGCGAGCCGGGGCCGGGCCCGGTGCTGGGGGCACGACGGGCGGCGGCAGGCGGCGGCTGGATGTACACAGGGGAACGGATGGGCAGTGGAAATAATTAGAAACGTCGCAAGGTGTTCAAGCCACCTTCACAGAGCGGTCACGCGCGCGGTTCAGCTTAGATCGAGAGCGAATAGAGACTCACTCACTTCTGTATTTGACAATCATTATCATTACGAATAGTTTGTCGCACGTTGCAGGGAGCACGCTTTCACGTTGTGCACCCTTTTCCTTTAGAGACAAGGTGATTTCCATGGCGGAACAACTATCCACAAGTAAGTGCGATTCACCACTGCTCCAGGCCTTCGTCGACAACCGCAGCATCCTCGTGAAGATCGCCGCCCGCATCACCGGGTGCCGCTCGCGCGCCGAGGATGTGGTGCAGGACGCCTTCTTCCGGCTCGGTTCCGCGCCGCAGATCACGTCGTCGTTCAAGGCCCAGCTCAGCTACCTGTTCCAGATCGTGCGCAACCTGGCCATCGACCACTATCGCAAGCAGGCCATGGAACTCAGGTACTCGGGCAGCGAGGAAGAGGGTCTGAACGTGGTGATCCAGAATGCTTCGCCAGAGGCCACCCACATCAACCTGGCCACCCTGGAGCACATCGCCGAGTCGCTCAACGAACTGCCCAAGCGCACCCGCTACGCCTTCGAGATGTACCGCCTGCACGGCGTGCCGCAGAAGGACATCGCCAAGGAACTCGGGGTCTCGCCGACGCTGGTCAACTTCATGATCCGCGATGCCCTGATCCATTGCCGCAAGAACAGCCGCCAGGGCTGAGCGTCAAGGCCGCGGCGCCTGCACGGTGATGCGGTAGGGATCGAACAGTGCAGCCAAGGTGCCACGCTCGCGCAGGCGTTGCATTAGTTGTGCGAACGCCTCGGCACTGATCGGCGCACTGGGGCGCAGCAGCGCGTAGTGATGGTAGACCTGATCGACACGTTGCGAAGCCAGCAACTCGGTGGCCTTGGCCGGATTGCGCTTGAGGTAGTCGCTCAGGTAGGAGCGCGTCACCAGCGCAATGTCGACGCGACCGTGCTGGACCATCGACAGGTTACTGTCGTGGGAGTAGGTGAGATTGGCCTGATAAGCCTTCTTCAGGTAATTCGGGTCGGCATTGAAGTCGGCGAACGCATAGTGATAGCCGCTGAACAGCGCCAGGCGCTTGCCCGCCAGTTCGTCGAAATACGGCTGGTCGCGTCCCGGCTGGCGACGGGCAACGAACACCTCGGCATCCTCCAGCCCCATGTCCACGGCGCTGTGGGGGATCTGCTGCCAACCCCACTGCGGGTTTTCGAAGATCGCCATGTCGGTGCGGCCTTGCTGGAAGTCGCCGAAGCGCCGTGGGATCGAAGTCGGCACCAGGACGAAGCGGTAACCGGCCTGCAGTTGGTTGAGTGCCTCGGCCAGTTGCGGGAGCAGCCCAGTGTCGGCGCCCTGCTCCGGGCGTACCGTGTAAGGCGGGAAATGCGCTGCGCCGATGCGCACTTCGATCACCTCGGCGGCATGGGCCGCCCCGCCCATGCACAGTGCAGCGAGCATCAGCAGCGATGGCAGGGCCTTGAGGCCGGGCAGAGGAATCACGGGAGACGCTCGATCACAGGGTGTTGACTTGGAAACGCCTAAGCTAGGCGTTTTCCCATCAGGGCACAACCGCTGCTTGCGCCAAAGTAGCGGCAATCTGCCAGGGGATGCCGTAAGGGTCGAGGATTGGCTACGCTCTAGGGGCCGCGACGCTGGAGCGCCCTGCAGACGTCGCGATCCCTAGGCGCTGAGCAAGGAAACCGGGTATGGGCCACTGGCTGGTCATCGATCTTGAAGCCACCACCGACGACGGTGGCTGGCCGGTCACCGACATGGAAATCATCGAGATCGGCGCGAGCCTGGTCACCCGCGAAGGGCGCGAGGTGGATCACTTCCAGCGCTTCGTCAAACCGCGTCGGCGCCCACAACTGACGCCCTTCTGCCGGCAGCTCACGCATATCGACCAGGCCAGCGTCGATGCAGCCGCGTCGTTCGCCGAGGTCTGGGCGCAGTTCGAGCGCTGGCTGGGTCATCACCGTCAGCAGTTGCAGGCCTGGGTTAGCTGGGGCGACTACGACCGTCTGCAATTGCTCCAGGAATGGCAGCACCATCAACTCGACAGCCTGCTCGCCCAAGTGCCGCACATCAACCTCAAGCAGCGCTTCGCCAAAGCCCGTCACTTGCAGCGACCCACCGGTCTGAACAGCGCCCTGCAACTGGCCGGACTGCAGTTCACCGGGCAGCAGCACCGGGCCCTGGAGGATGCACGCAACACCGCACGTTTGCTGCCCTTGAGCCTGCCGGCCAGCGGCGCCTGAAAGCAGATGACGGGCACGCGGGGCTTGGGCATACTGGCCAGCCTTTTTCCAGCCCCTGTTCAGGAGTGGCCCATGTTCCAGGTCAACGAATACTTCAACGGCACCGTCAAGTCGATCGCCTTCAGCGGCGAAGAAGGTCCGGCCACCGTGGGCGTGATGGCCCCGGGCGAATACGAGTTCGGCACCGCCAAGCGCGAGATCATGCACGTGGTGTCCGGCGCGCTGACCGTCAAGCTGCCCGGCAGCGACACCTGGGAAACCTTCGCCGCCGGCACCCAGTTCAACGTGCCGGCCGACAGCAAGTTCCAGTTGCAGGTGAAAGTCGACACCGCCTACCTGTGCGAGTACCGCGACTGATCGCAGTGCAACCGCTGCACCTACCGGTGCAGCGTCGGCGGCCGGTGCCGTTCGTCCAGGAACTGCGCCACCCGCTCGGCAGCCGTCTGCAGATGCTGCTCATGACTGAACCCGGACGCTTTCAGCGGCTTGAGGTCATGGTCACCCGCCACCAGCCAGCTCAGCTCGATCGCCGCTGACAGCGCATAGCCCGCCACCGCCTCACGATTGCCCAACGCATCACGCTCGCCCTGAACGATCAGCGTCGGCGTGCGCAACGCCGCCAGGTGCTCGACCCTGGGTTTGTGCGGCTTGCCCACGGCGTAGAACGGATAACCCAGGCAGACCAGCGCATCGGCAGCCAATTCGTCGGCCAGCAGACTGGCCATGCGCCCGCCCATGGACTTGCCGCCAATCGCCAGCGGTCCTGTGACCAATGGTCGCACCTGCCTGTACACCTCACGCCAACCCTCGAGCAGCACCGGCTGCGGATTGGGTGGGCGCTTGCCGCCGTTTATCCGCCGCTCGGCCATGTAGGAAAATTCAAAGCGAATGACGCCTACGCCAAGCCCCGCCAGCCTTTGCGCCATCGACTCCATGAACGCGCTGTCCATGGGCGCGCCGGCGCCATGGGCCAGGATCAAGCCCCACGAACACGTCTGATCCCCCCGAATTTGCGGGGGATCGACGCGCAAGCCTGGGATATTTCCCACTTGGGCCCATTGATCCGAATCAATACAGGCAAATTGCCCATCTTTCATGCTTGCCTCGCTGTTTAGCCTGCCTATAACCGTGGATGGGAACCCATACATGAACACAACCAGCAGTACCGCCTATAACTACAAGGTGGTCCGCCAATTCGCCATCATGACGGTGGTGTGGGGCATCGTCGGGATGGGGCTCGGCGTCTTCATCGCCGCGCAACTCGTTTGGCCAAGCCTCAACTTCGACCTGCCGTGGACCAGCTTCGGCCGCCTGCGACCCTTGCACACCAACGCGGTGATCTTCGCCTTCGGGGGTTGTGCGCTGTTCGCCACCTCCTACTACTCGGTGCAACGCACCTGCCAGACCCTGCTGTTCGCGCCCAAGCTGGCGGCCTTCACCTTCTGGGGCTGGCAACTGGTGATCCTGCTGGCGGCGATCAGCCTGCCACTGGGCTACACCAGTTCCAAGGAATACGCCGAACTGGAATGGCCGATCGACGTGCTGATCACCATCGTCTGGGTCTGCTACGCCATCGTGTTCTTCGGCACGCTGATGAAGCGCACCACCAAGCACATCTACGTGGGCAACTGGTTCTTCGGCGCCTTCATCCTCACCGTGGCGATCCTGCACATCGTCAACAACCTGGAAGTGCCCGTCAGCCTGACCAAGTCCTACTCGGTCTACGCCGGTGCCACCGACGCCATGGTCCAGTGGTGGTACGGCCACAACGCCGTCGGCTTCTTCCTCACTGCCGGCTTCCTGGGGATGATGTACTACTACGTGCCCAAGCAGGCCGAGCGTCCGGTGTATTCCTATCGCCTGTCGATCGTCCACTTCTGGGCGCTGATCACCCTGTACATCTGGGCCGGCCCGCACCACCTGCACTACACCGCCCTGCCCGACTGGGCGCAGTCGCTGGGCATGATCATGTCCCTGGTACTGCTGGCACCGAGCTGGGGCGGCATGATCAACGGCATGATGACCCTCTCCGGGGCCTGGCACAAACTGCGCAGCGACCCGATCCTGCGCTTCCTGGTGGTGTCGCTGGCGTTCTACGGCATGTCCACCTTCGAAGGCCCGATGATGGCGATCAAGACCGTCAACGCCCTCTCCCACTACACCGACTGGACCATTGGTCACGTTCACGCTGGTGCCCTGGGCTGGGTGGCGATGATCTCCATCGGCGCGCTGTACCACACCATCCCCAAGGTGTTCGGCAAGCAGCAGATGTACAGCCTGGGCCTGATCAACGCGCACTTCTGGCTGGCTACCATCGGCACCGTGCTGTACATCGCCTCGATGTGGGTCAACGGCATCGCCCAGGGCCTGATGTGGCGCGCAGTGAACAGCGACGGCACGCTGACCTACTCGTTCGTCGAGACCCTGGTCGCCAGCCACCCCGGCTTCATCGTGCGCTTCGTCGGCGGTGCGATCTTCCTCAGCGGCATGTTCCTGATGGCCTGGAACACCTGGCGCACCGTGCGTTCGCCAGCCCTTGACGTCGCCCCTGCGAACGCCCAGCTGGCTTGAGGAGAGACACCAGATGAAACATGAAGTCATCGAGAAAAACGTCGGCCTGCTGGCCTTGCTGATGGTGTTCGCCGTCAGCATCGGCGGCCTCACGCAAATCGTCCCGCTGTTCTTCCAGGACGTCACCAACAAGCCGGTCGAAGGCATGAAGCCCTACACCGCGCTGCAACTCGAGGGCCGCGACATCTACATCCGCGAAGGCTGCGTGGGCTGCCACTCGCAGATGATCCGTCCGTTCCGCGCCGAAACCGAGCGCTACGGCCACTACTCGGTAGCCGGTGAAAGCGTCTGGGACCACCCGTTCCTGTGGGGTTCCAAGCGCACAGGTCCAGACCTGGCCCGCGTGGGGGCGCGCTACTCGGACGACTGGCACCGCGCGCACCTGTACAACCCTCGCAACGTGGTGCCTGAGTCGAAGATGCCGGCTTACCCCTGGCTGGTGGCCCAGCCGGTGGACAGCAGCCATACCGACACCAAGCTGCGCGTGATGCGCTCGCTCGGCGTGCCCTATACCGACGAGGACATCGCCGGTGCCCGCGACGCGGTCAAGGGCAAGACCGAGATGGACGCGCTGGTGGCCTACCTGCAGGTGCTGGGCACCTCGATCAAGAACAAGAGGTAAGCACGATGGAATTCGACATCGGCATGATCCGCGGCCTGGGCACCCTGGTGGTGCTGGTGGCCTTCATCGGCCTGTCGCTGTGGGTGTTCAACCGGCGCCGCGACCGTGATTTCGCCGAAGCGCGCCTGCTGCCCTTCGACGACGACCGCCTGCCCCCTGCCGGGCAGGAACCCGCGGCTGCGAGCGCAGCCGTGACTGCAGTGGTGAGGAGTAACGGGCAATGACCACCTTCTGGAGTACCTACATCAGCGTACTGACCCTCGGCAGCCTGATCGGCCTGACCTGGTTGCTGCTGGGCACCCGCAAGGGCGAGAGCAGCAATACCACCGACCAGACGATGGGCCACAGCTTCGATGGCATCGAGGAATATGACAACCCGCTGCCCAAGTGGTGGTTCTGGCTGTTCGTCGGCACCTTGGTGTTCTCGGTCGGCTACCTGATCCTCTATCCAGGCCTGGGCAACTGGAAAGGCATCCTGCCCGGCTACGAGGACGGCTGGACCCAAGTCGGCGAATGGCAGAAGGAGATGGACAAGGCCGACGCCAAGTTCGGTCCGATCTTCGCCAAGTTCGCCGCCATGCCGGTCGAGGACGTGGCCAAGGATCCACAGGCGCTGAAAATGGGCGCACGCCTGTTCGCCTCCAACTGCGCCGTGTGCCACGGCTCCGACGCCAAGGGCGCCTACGGTTTCCCTAACCTGACCGACAAGGACTGGCGCTGGGGCGGCGAGCCGGAGACTATCAAGGCGTCGATCATGAATGGTCGCCATGGCGTGATGCCCGCCTGGGCCGAAGTGATCGGTGAACAAGGCGTGGCGGACGTGGCAGCCTTCGTGCTGACCAACCTGGACGGACGCAGCCTGCCGGAAGGCGTAAAAGCCGACGCGGCCAAGGGCAAGGACATCTTCGCCAGCAGTTGCGTGGCCTGCCACGGCCCTGAAGGCAAAGGCACGCCGGCCATGGGCGCCCCGGACCTGACCCACCCGCAAGCGTTCATCTACGGTTCGAGCTTCGCCCAGTTGCAGCAGACCATCCGCTACGGCCGCCAGGGCCAGATGCCGGCCCAGGCCGATATTCAGGGCAACGACAAGGTGCACCTGTTGGCCGCCTATGTGTATAGCCTGTCGCAGGATCCTGTAAACGCTACCCACGAGTAACACCCAGGCGGGCTGCTCAGGCGCTTCTTTCGCCAGAACAGCCCGCCCTCCCCGTAAGCCTGACACGCGTTAGACATACGCCAGGCCCTGCCAGCATCGTCCATCAAGACCTCGACCAACGCATCAGCCGACTTGCTCGAGTTCCTCTTGCGTCAAATCCCCCTCAACAGTCTCCGCGCCCCTCTTCGAGTCGATGACGATGCCGGTAAGCCCTGGACCTCGAATGCCCCCAACTGTACGCATACCCACTGTCATTTTTGTGAGTTGCCGAACGCCTGCCAGGGGAAGACAGTGAGTAAAGATTCGCACCGCAGGCAACCTGGCCAACTCACCGATTGCGCTACCAAGCCGCAGGGCACACCACATTAGAGGCATACGGCGACGTCAGACACACGCCGACCGCTCGATGCATCCAGGATACATAAGTCCACGAAATGGCAGACACCGAAAAGGAGCTCTCATGAACGTAGTTTCCACGTCGTTCAACGACGCCCTACCCAGCATGATTGGTTTCGCGGAAGAACGTATTGGTGCTGAGCGATGTGAATGGACGTCGCCTTGTTACTTGTTGGCTGACAGAGACCTGGCGTTGAATGAGGTCATCCGTGTATGGGCGGTTGATCGGCAGGACGGGCGAGTGTTGAAGGTGGTCGCTTTGAAGGCCACGCAGGCCAATCACACTCGAGATCAATGGCCGACAGCATTGATCAACGCGATCCGCAATGATAAGACGCAGGTCGACCATTCCAAGTTGCTGCATGCAGGCGTCATCAAAGGCACCACGTTCAGCGCGGGCACCGTAAGCCATTCCACATCCAAATTCATCGCGGCGTCCTCCCATGCGAACTGCGATCGCCTATGGGTGCTTTCATCCCGTGCACGGCTGTATAGCAATGCACCGTTCGCTGCCAATCAGGTTATGGCTCACGATCTGGCAGATATCGACTTCCAGACGAGCCAGCGCCTTTGCGTTCAGGTACGTGACCGCACCAGCCAGGGCTTGCTGGAGTCGATTGTGGTGAGCTTCGAGGTGAACAGCGCCCCCTCTGATCGCGCCAAATTGCTGTGTGACGCGGTGATGCAGGGTAGCGAAATTCTGCGGGCCGGTGTGCTGGCGGATGACGGTATCAGTATTGCGCCAAACGACCAGGGAAACGCGCTGTGGATACCCCAACTGTCGGAACTGTCAGTTACCGTGAACCCCGCGCCTTGGGTCTTTCACGGCAACTTTGTCGCGTCACGGGCACTCGCGGCGGAGGAAGAACTGCGCGTTCATGTACACGATGATGTCACGGGTATGCCGTTGAAGGGTTCACCGGTCGTCTTCAAGGCTAGTGCTGATGAGCTTGAGCAGGATAAGTGGCCGGCGGCGTTGGCCAGAATGCTGCAAGCCTCTTCGTTGAGTGATTACCTTGCCCTGGAACTGGACAAGGCCAATGGTGCCTCTGGGCAATGGAAATGCGCGGGAATTCCCTTGCGCATCTTGATGAGCACGCCCTTGGAGGAAAACGATGAGTGGGTGCCGCTGGTACCTGAAAACGGCCTCATCGATGAACCCATTCCAATCAAAGAGCAGTTACTCCGACTGACACAGGCTATGCAGAGTGCTATTGATCAAGCGGAAAAGGATAATTTCGTGCTGGCCGTGAAGAAGTTCACGGATCATGGACCTACAGCGGCGCTCGACCGACACTGGACTCTCTATCCACTGGAAGTGACATTGCACGACATTCGCACGGGGTACGTGTGCTATCACGTATGCGTAGAGTATTCAGCTGGGCACATTGCATACACCGAGACCCCTCAGGTATTTACCCAAAAGCTGATGGATGCTATGCGACGCGGCGGCATCCCCGGAGCAGTTTTCGCGGATCAAACCTTATCAAGTAATGGCGCTGAGAACACCGAAGACACGTCTGTTTTATGGCTGCCTAGAAAACTTGGCATGGTCGCCACTTTACATATACAACGCCCGAAAGAAATAAGCGACTATGGCGGCACGTTGCAAGTGGCGATCGTAGCCAAAGAGCATTTTCAAGACCCTTTTTCAAACACACAGGATTCGGACAGACCGACGCGTATTGGTAGGTTCGGTATTCCTTTACCCTCTTGTCAGAATTTTTTATCTGGCGACTCCATGATAATGGCTGACCGACGGCTTCAACTGAAGCTCAAGCCGGAATCCCTAAGCGAAGGTATACGCTTTTTGTACGTGATGCCTCCGGGAGTACTTCCCCAGACGAGGGATGAGCAGCACCCGGCATTCGCGAACGAGGACGGGTACGAAAAGGACAGTTCAGATACATTGTATTTATCTCCCTCTTTCCACACTTCACCGTCGGCATCGGTAGGAGTGGTTGGCGCTGAGTGTGATTTTCAAAGCCCTTGGGTCCGCCCTTTCGAACTTGACTTGGAGATGCCACCTGATCACATCGAACTATTCCGCCCCGAGGATACGCTTTGTGCTGACCGTTGCATGACCCTCGGCGCGCATGTCTACGATACAGGCGGCGCTCGGGAAAATGGGGTAGACGAAAACACGGGTTTGTTTCATGCCCACTATCCAGTTGGCACACTCAGGGGGCTTGGAGGTGAAGGTCCAGAGTTGGACCTGACGCTTCATTATTCGGCGGTACGTGCGAATGAAGGGGCACTGGGCGATGGTTGGGCATTCCGCTTCTCCTACTTCGACAATCGACGGCGAGTACTGACGTTGAGCACGGGCCAGACAGTGACCCTGACCAAGGCGCAAATGAAATCACTGAGCGCCGCCAAGACGAAGTTTCTTGATCAAGAGGGTTACAGAATTACGGCTGTCGAGGGCGACGAAAATCGATGGACCTCCCTGACTATCCAAATGCCAGCAGGTGCCGAGGGACGCCAGGAAGTGCTTTCGTTGCCCATCTCGCATGATGGGAAAGAAGCGGGGGCCGCGTACAAAGCAGCGCTGAAGGCCAAGCTGGAAAAGATCATCGAAAACCTGACCCGATGGATCGACAAGGAAAACATCACAAGCGGACAAATCGCCAATCTAAAAAAACAACGCGACGCCTGGAAAGCAGAACTGGCGGATATCGAGCGCGAAAGTCTGGTGCTGGTAACGTCGCGCATCCTCTCGCCACAAGGTGGAGAACTCACGCTGGCATGGCAGGGCATTAAAGGGCACATCCGGCTAGACAGCATTGCAGACGCAGGCGCAGATACAGTGCTGTTAAGGGCCAAACATGATTCAATCGTTGCTCAAGGTTCGTCGCAAAGCACCTTCACGGTATGGCCTGACACCGCTGAAAGCTACGATGTCACGCTGGATATCCAAAACTGCCTGTTGAAGTCGATCACGCGTCATCGTGCTGGGCAGGATTCAACGCCTGAGCGGTATGTTCGTTTCAACTATGAGCTCGATCCAGTGCTGGATCAGGTGTTGACCGGTATTCTCGAAGAAGACGGCTCACTGGAAACCGTTCAATACGAATCTTCGAGTTTCGAACGCGCCGTGGCGCCACGCGTCGAGATGCATACATTGGTGCCCGGCGCCAATCAGCAGTGCATCGCTCATTGCTATGAATGGACAGGTGAATACATAATTGAGAGGTCGCGTAAATGGCGACTCAGCCGTGTTGGAAAGTCCCTTTATCCTGTCATCGAACCGTCGTCGATATTCAACATTGGCGAACAGCGACTCAGCACTGTTGATAAGTCCCCTTGCCCTTTCATCGAAACGTCGTGGACATTCAACAATGGCGTACGCGTGGTGGACACGATCATTCAATATCAGCCTGACGCTCCCCTGCGTACGACGCGCTTTACATACCCTGACACCGCCGCGTCAAATAGCTACAGGCACCTGGCACTCTCACGCCCTGTCAAAATCGAAGTCACCACTGAATCGCCAGTCGAAACTTCAATTGCGGTGGACCTATCATGACCGACACAACCAACGGATCGTCTTCGAATGCCTCGCAAGTCGAAAGCACATTGGCTGCTTATACCAAACACGGTCAACCGAGCTCGACGGTTACCAGTGATGGGCAGACGACCTGCGTGCGGTACTACTCAGGAGCGGACACCGATAAGGGCACTCGCGGCGATCAATTGCCCGTGATCAGTGAATTGATCAGCGGGCTCAAACTTGCTGACGAAACCTTGCTGGCGGATGCCGCCGGGTTGGTCTGCCCGAAGATCGTCGACCCCCACCAACCACCATTGATGGCTCGCCTGGAATACCTGGCGTTCGACGGCACGGCCACTTCGGCGGCCACCCTGACGCTTTGTGGCTATGCGCAGGCTACCAAGGATGCACAGGGCCGATTGATGCCTGACACGGTAGTAATTCTGGAGGGTGTAACGCTTGACAGTGTCGCGCCTGAGGCGAAGGATTGGACGGTCTCGCTTGCCCAATCCTGGGGTGGCATCAAAGTTACGCTGATCCAGAGCCAAGCCAATAAAGTGAGCGGCGCATTGCGCAGCATCACCCGGACAGCCACCACCTGGTACAAGGACAACACCGTTCGCAGCACGCAGACGATCACGGAAACCACTTACCCAGGAAAACAGCCCAACACCTGGAAGCTCGTCACCACGGCCCCTTTGATCGCGGGCGGCGATGCCATCCTCAGCCAGCAGATCCAGTCGGCGTTCAGTGGTCGGCTGCTGCGCGAGTCGCATCAGGATGGTGACGGTAAGCCTGTGCGTTTCTCCTGCCATGATTACGACACCCGTGGCCGAGGGGCCCACAGTGTGACGTACCCGTACGATGCCAAGGCGTTCGATTCTGGAGAGGTCAAAGCGCTCAAGCCGATCGAACAACAGCGCATCACCCACACGGAAACGGGTTCGGGCACCTGGTTGATAACCCTCAACGCGGACGGCCGCCAGCAGCGCACGCTGTACGACGGCTTGCAGCGCGCAGTCAGACGCGAAATGCAACGTGAAGCGAGCGACACGAGCGAATTCGTGCTGCTGGAGGAAAGTACCTGGGGGCGCGGCGAGGCTCCGGAAAAGGTCAAAGCCTACGATTTCCTGCCTGGCGGCCTGTGCACTCACAATGACAAGGACCTTCAGGCACCCACCCAGCTGCACCAGCATTTCTGGCAGGCACATACCGACCCTGTGCTGAAGAAGAACGCGAAGGATGAACAGACGCTCACCCAGCAGTCGGCGCTGGCGCTCTTGCCTGACGGCATCCAGCACACCCGCCGGGAGCAGCAGGTAAACCATGCGACAGGATCCGTGACGTTGTCGTCTGCGCTCTGGAGTGGGCATGACAGCAGCAATGAGGCCAAAGCGCTGCGAGTCGAGGAGCTCATCGATGCCCGTGGGCGCACCGTGGCCCTCAAGCAGCATGTGCCGATGGAGGACGGAACATTCAAATCGCGGGAGTGGACCACGACCTGGGATGACCTGGATCGCCCGCTGTCGCGTACCCAACCCGACGAGTCAGTCGTCACCTGGAACTACCAGGGCATGAGTGCGGTACCCACAACCGTCAGCATCAAGGCCAAAGGCAAGAACAGCCAGTTGCTCGGCAACCAGACGCTGGAGGGCGGCGGTAACCAGGGTGACCTTGTGACTGGCTTGGTCGTCGGGGGTAAAAAAGGCTTGGCCTACAGTGATCGAGCCGGAAAACTCACGGGGCCTGACGGCAAGAAACTGTACCGCAAAGAAACCGACCACAGTGTCGAGTGGTATGTAGAGAACAAAAGTGACAGTACCGGCACACTGCTGGCGTCGTTCAAATTTAACCAGGTGACTCAGTCGCTGAAGGCCGAGCGCCCGGCGCAGGGTACCCAGCAGAGTAAAGTCACCAGTGAGGCAATGACCCCGCTGCTGTTGGGCGGCTGGCACTTCAACCGCACCGTGCATGCTCAGCGGCAACGGCAGGAGGCCCTGGTGTCCTTGCGTGGCCGTGTGCAGCAGGCGAAACATGCCAATGGCGTGAGCACCCGCGCCTGGAGTGGTCCGCAGGGACAATGTGACCGCGTTGTCCGTGGCTCGCTGGAGTATTGGTATGAATACACCGCCTTGGGCCAATGCCAGCGCATGACCGTGCGTGACCTGAACACAGGCCGAACCATGGCCGTGTCCTATACGTACGACAAGCTGGGTAATGAAGTTGAAAGGCTGTATCGGCTCGATGACCAGACCAAGACGCGCTACGTGCAGACCTGGTCGTCCATCGGACAGCTGACCAGCAAAGTCTTGTTCCGCGATGGCCAATCCACGCCGGCTCGTACCGAGACATTCATCTACTACACCAGTGTGGACGGTACGCGTGATGAGCTGCAAAAGTGGACGGTCGAGGCGATCTCGGGTGATGAGGTCAAGGATGCCGAGGGGCACTCCATCAAAGAGCAGAGTTACCAGTACGATGCACTGGGCAACCTTACCGAGTGCAGCAGT
Organism: Pseudomonas boreofloridensis; assembly: GCF_030580795.1. Taxonomy (NCBI): domain Bacteria; kingdom Pseudomonadati; phylum Pseudomonadota; class Gammaproteobacteria; order Pseudomonadales; family Pseudomonadaceae; genus Pseudomonas; species Pseudomonas boreofloridensis. Next base: position 475,482 of record NZ_JAUQOQ010000001.1, read on the forward strand.
ACACGCAGCAATGGTGACGTGGAACGCGTGATCTATGAGTATGACAGCGATCATCCCACCCGCCGTACTCGGCAAAGTACCCAGCTCACGCCAAAGGGCGGCAAGGCCGGTACGCTTCGATCATTGAGCTACACCTACGATGACGCTGGGCGGCTGACGCTCAACGAACGCGAGCAAACCCTTGCCTACTCGGATACCGGCAGGCTGCGCTCGGTCACCGAAAAGAACCAGGACACGCCTTCAAGCTATTACGAGTACGACGAGAACGACTGCCTGGTCAGCCAATGGATTGGCGCGGCTGAGCAGCGTCGTGTTCTCGCTTACACAGATGATGTGCTCTGCGGTGAAACCTGGCTGGACACGAAGGGCAAGGTCACTCGTACGCTGACCCTGGACGAGTACGCTGGCATGGTGATCAAGCATTGTCAGGGAGCGACAGAGACACAACTCTTCATCTTGGGCGACCCGCAACAGGCGGGTGGCGATGAGTACTGGGTGGATGCCAAGGGTGCCTGGCAGCACCGGTCGTTGGCGTTTACGCCCTGGGGCGAAGCGCCAGTGTCCAGCACTCAAGCGATGCTCAGTGGCCTGGGCCGCGACGGGCAACGGCTGGACCCTGCGACCGGGTGCGCTCATCTGGGCAATGGCTATCGTGTCTATGACCCGCGTCACCGGGCGTTCTATCAACGTGACGACTGGAGCCCGTTTGGCGCTGGCGGGCTCAATGACCGGGCGTACTGCGCCGGCGGGGACCCTGTGAATTGGCATGACCCCAGCGGCCACATCATGCTCAGCCGGCGCGATCAAGCTCAAAGCCTGGCTCGGCTTGACTCGGCAATCAGTGCAACCCAGCCGCCGGTGCATGAGGTGGTTCCCTGGTGGCAATGGGTTGCGCTGGCGGTTTTCGTGGTTGTCGCTATCGCGGCGACCATCCTGACGTTTGGGTCGGCGGGGCCGGTTATGGCCGGGATCGGCATGGCACTTTGTACCGCGATCATGGCGGGGGCGGCCGTCACCGCCGCGGGCATGGCCCAGCGCCAGAGCAACCCGCGGTTGTCCTCGCGCCTGGAAGGGGCAGGTCACGTCGTGATGGCATTGGCGAGTCTTCCGGGGATGGCTGGCGGCTTGTCAAGTACGGTCGCCGCGGTGCTGGGAGTCACTACGATGGTTTCGGTAGCACTGGACGTCACGAAAATGGCCGTGGAACAGGACAACCCGGAACTGGCAGAGAAACTGGGGTGGGCATCGATGGCTTCGCAGGCGGTTGCGGCTTTGACTGCGCTTCCGTCCCTGGTGAAGAGCTCCGCTCGAGGCCTGCAGCAGTTGCGTGGAATACGCATGCGCGTATCGAATAATGTGTCTGAAGCCTTGATTGATGCTAGCCCGACAAAAGTCCTGAGAAATCTCAGGAACAGTCAAAGAACCGCATCGCCTGCTCAATCACCACAACCAGTAAGACGTACCGCTGCGGGGGGTGTGCATCATGAGGATCTCGGTGACTTCATTATCGTACGAAGTGGTGCGCAAAGGTCCGAGACCTTGTATTACTCAGCCCACGGTCAAAACAAGATTCTTGGCGGTTCAGCGACAGTCCCGGCAAATAGTACGCTTCATTATTACGCGCCAGCAACGGGAACGATCAGCGGCCCAACACAGTTACAGCGCTCCGCCAATGGAATGCTTGTGAAAGAATGGCGCCCCGCGCACCTGATAGCTGCAGGCAAAGCCAAAACCCTGAGAATCAAAGATATGGAGGGTGGGAAATTAACGGCAAATTATAGCCTAAGCCATTTCGAACACAATTCGGTAGAGCATCTTGAGTTGATTGCAAAGTCCTACAGCGTCGACGTCCTGATGGTCAAAAAAGGTAATGAGCTATCGTTGGACAAAATATGGGGGAAATTTGAGAGCTCAGGAATTGCTTATTCGCATCATGAGGCTGGGTTCTGCAGATCTTCAATGCTTAAACAGCTCATGGGCATCCCTAGGCCAAAAAATGTGATCCGGTGAGCACGCTTTTCGAGCCGGCTTATGCGCTTTTTTCAAAGCACTATGCTCGAGCACCTGCAATCTCGAAGGTAGTTGCTTGAGTACGGCCGTGATTATATTCACGGCTTTGCTCAAGCAGCACTTGCACGGGAATTAAATAGCCGACGTGTGAGCCAGCGCACGCCTCAAGCAATCAGTAACCCCGCTAACACCGCGCCCTCTGTCGGGGGTGCAGGTACGGGACATTCCCGCATCTGCACCGTCACAGGGGGCGTGCCGTTCTGAGCCTTTCCTCCCCTGCCCACGACCTCTAAGCTGGCGACCGTTCGCCTATGGCCCGATGCCCGGCGCGCGAAAACGGCTTGGAAAAAACCCTGACCGATCGATCAGAAAAATTTGAGAAACGGTACACATAACAGTGATTTGTTTGTGTACACTCACTCGGCCTGCCTGATCGTCAACTGCCCCGCAGTCACGGACAGGAAGCAGTGCAGGGCTTTGCGTGCCCTGACAGCGTTTTTTCCACCCACAAGAACAGTCAAAGCGTGGAACCCCAGCATGAACACAGCCATCAGTCCGCCTGCGTATAACTACAAAGTCGTCCGCCAGTTCGCCCTCATGACCGTGGTCTGGGGCATCCTCGGCATGGGCCTGGGCGTGTTCATCGCCTCGCAGCTCGTTTGGCCCAGCCTCAACTTCGACCTGCCCTGGACCAGCTTCGGCCGCCTGCGCCCGCTGCACACCAACCTGGTGATCTTCGCCTTCGGCGGCTGTGCGCTGTTCGCCACCAGCTATTACGTGGTGCAACGCACCTGCCAGACCCGACTCATCTCCGATGGCCTGGCCGCCTTCACCTTCTGGGGCTGGCAGGCGGTGATCGTTGGGGCGCTGGTCACGCTGCCCCTGGGCTACACCACCACCAAGGAATACGCCGAGCTGGAATGGCCGATCGCGATTCTGCTGGCCATTGTCTGGGTGGCTTATGCCGTGGTGTTCTTCGGCACCCTGGTCAGGCGCAAGACCCAGCACATCTATGTCGGCAATTGGTTCTACGGCGCCTTCATCCTGGTCACCGCCATGCTGCACATCGTCAACCATGCAGCCCTGCCGGTCAGCCTGTTCAAGTCGTATTCGGCCTACGCCGGTGCCACCGACGCGATGATCCAGTGGTGGTACGGCCACAACGCCGTCGGCTTTTTCCTGACCACCGGTTTTCTCGGGATGATGTATTACTTCGTGCCCAAGCAGGCCGAGCGGCCGATCTATTCCTATCGCCTGTCGATCGTCCACTTCTGGGCGCTGATCACCCTGTACATCTGGGCCGGCCCGCACCACTTGCACTACACCGCCCTGCCCGACTGGGCCCAGTCGCTGGGCATGGTGATGTCGATCATCCTCCTGGCGCCGAGCTGGGGCGGCATGATCAACGGCATGATGACCCTCTCCGGGGCCTGGCATAAATTGCGCACCGACCCGATCCTGCGCTTTCTGGTGGTGTCGCTGGCGTTCTACGGCATGTCCACTTTCGAAGGCCCGATGATGGCGATCAAGACCGTCAACGCCCTCTCCCACTACACCGACTGGACCATCGGCCACGTTCACGCCGGCGCTCTGGGCTGGGTGGCGATGATCACCATCGGTGCGCTGTACCACATGATTCCCAAGCTCTATGGACGCGCGCAGATGCACAGTGTCGGCCTGATCAACGCGCACTTCTGGCTGGCCACCATCGGCACCGTGCTGTACATCGCCTCGATGTGGGTCAATGGCATCACCCAGGGCCTGATGTGGCGGGCGATCAATGACGACGGCACGCTCACTTACTCCTTCGTCGAAGCGCTGCAGGCCAGCCATCCGGGCTACATCGTGCGCGCGGTGGGCGGGGCGTTCTTCGCCTCGGGCATGCTGCTGATGGCCTACAACGTGATGCGCACGGTGCGTGGCGCCCACCCGGCGCAGGCCGACGAAGCCGCCAAGATCGTCGTCGTGGGAGCGCACTGATGAAACATGAGGTCGTCGAGAAGAACATCGGCCTGTTGGCCTTCTTCATGGTGGTGGCGGTGAGCATCGGTGGGCTGACCCAGATCGTGCCGCTGTTTTTCCAGGACGTCACCAACCAGCCGGTGGAGGGCATGAAGCCGCGCACCGCGCTGGAAGTCGAGGGGCGCGACATCTATATCCGCGAGGGCTGCGTGGGCTGCCACTCGCAGATGATCCGGCCGTTCCGGGCCGAGACCGAACGCTATGGCCACTATTCGGTGGCTGGCGAAAGCGTCTGGGACCACCCGTTCCTGTGGGGTTCCAAGCGCACCGGGCCGGACCTGGCCCGCGTGGGTGGACGCTACTCGGACGACTGGCACCGCGCGCACCTGTACAACCCGCGCAACGTGGTACCGGAGTCGAAGATGCCAGCCTATCCCTGGTTGGTGGAAAACCACCTCGACGGCCAGGACACGGCGAAGAAGCTGCAAGTACTGCGCACGCTCGGCGTGCCCTACAGCGACGCCGACATCGCCGGCGCCCGCGAGGCGGTCAAGGGCAAGAGCGAGATGGACGCATTGGTGGCCTACCTGCAAGGCCTTGGCACCCTGATCAAAAGCAAACGGTGACGCGCATGGAAATCGGAACGATTCGAGGCCTGGGCACCCTTGTGGTGCTGGTGGCCTTCGTGGGCCTGGCGCTGTGGGTGTTCAGCCCACGCCGCAAGCGCGACTTCGACGAAGCCACGCAACTGCCGTTCGCCGACGATCCCGAGGCCCAGCGCCGGATCGAGCGCAATGCACGAGACACATCGGGGGGCGAGCGACCATGAGCAGTTTCTGGAGCCTGTACATCAGCGTGCTGACCCTGGGCACGATCTTCGCCTTGACCTGGCTGCTGCTGTCGACCCGCAAGGGCCAGCGCGAAGACCTCACCGACCAGACCGTCGGGCATGCCTTCGATGGCATCGAGGAGTACGACAACCCCCTGCCGCGCTGGTGGTTCTGGTTGTTCGTGGGCACCCTCGTCTTCGCCTTGGGCTATCTGGTGCTGTATCCGGGCCTGGGCAATTGGCGCGGGCTGTTGCCCGGCTACGCCTACCTGGACAGCGACTCGCGCCGCGAATTTGGCGACGGCCAGACAGGCTGGAGCGGCGTGCACGAGTGGGAGAAGGAAATGGCCAAGGCCGACGCCCGCTTCGGCCCGATCTTCGCCAAGTTCGCGGCCATGCCATTGCAAGCGGTGGCCAAGGACCCGCAGGCGCTGAAGATGGGCGCGCGCCTGTTCGCCTCCAATTGCGCCGTGTGCCATGGCTCGGACGCCAAGGGTGCCTACGGCTTCCCGAACCTCACCGACAGCGACTGGCGTTGGGGCGGTGAGCCGGAAACCATCAAGGCCTCGATCATGAACGGTCGCCACGGCGTCATGCCCGGCTGGGGCGAGGTGATCGGCGAACAGGGCGTGGCCGACGTGGCGGCCTTCGTGCTGAGTCAGCTGGATGGGCGCAAGCTGCCCGAGGACGCCAAGGCCGACCCGGTCAAGGGTCAGCAGATTTTCGCCAGCACCTGCGTGGCTTGCCACGGACCGCAGGGCAAAGGCACCCCGGCGATGGGCGCGCCTGACCTGACTCATCCGCAGGCGTTCATCTATGGTTCGAGCTTCGCTCAGTTGCAGCAGACCATCCGCTACGGCCGCCAGGGCCAGATGCCGGCCCAGGCCGAGATCCAGGGCAACGACCGTGTGCATCTGCTGGCGGCCTACGTGTACAGCCTGTCTCAGGAAAAGCCTGCGACCCAGGACGATCAGCCGAAATGAGGTGCGGTGGCCGGCGGTTAACTCCACCGGCCACTGACCTGAATCAATTGACACTTCCCATATCACGATTACCGAGCGCAACCCAATGCGACTAAAGGTCGCAGCCAGGCCCGACCTTGCCATCACAGGCGTATCATGGCCCGCAGAGCGCCAGCACCGGGCGCGCGACCACGGCCGGCACGCACTGGCCCTGGCATTTCTCCACTGCCGTGGGACTTGATGATGAGCAAGCAGATTCCCGTACACGATGTCACCCCGCCTGCAACCGGAAAGGATTCCGTCGACCTGTATGCCTCCCGAGAAAAGATCTACACCCGCGCCTTCACCGGACTGTTCCGCCGCTTGCGGATGGTCGGTGGCGCCGTGCTGTTCCTGCTGTACTTCGGCACCGTCTGGCTGAACTGGGGCGGTCACCAGGCCGTCTGGTGGAACCTGCCCGAGCGCAAGTTCTACATCTTCGGCGCCACCATCTGGCCGCAGGACTTCATTCTGCTGTCGGGCATCCTGATCGTGGCCGCGTTCGGCCTGTTCTTCATCACCGTGTACGCTGGCCGGGTCTGGTGCGGCTACACCTGCCCGCAAAGCGTCTGGACCTGGATCTTCATGTGGTGCGAGAAGGTCACCGAGGGTGATCGCAACCAGCGCATGAAGCTGGACAAGGCGCCGATGAGCGGCAACAAGTTCCTGCGCAAGCTGGCCAAGCACAGCCTGTGGCTGCTGATCGGCTTCGTCACCGGACTGACCTTCGTCGGCTACTTCGCACCGATCCGCGAACTGGTGGTGGACTTCTTCAGCGGCCAGGCCGATGGCTGGGCCTACTTCTGGGTAGGCTTCTTTACCCTGGCCACCTACGGCAATGCCGGTTGGCTGCGCGAGCAGGTGTGCGTGTACATGTGCCCCTATGCGCGTTTCCAGAGCGTGATGTTCGACAAGGACACCCTGATCGTCTCCTACGACCCGCGCCGCGGCGAAACCCGAGGCCCACGCAAGAAAGGCGCGGACTACCAGGCCAAAGGCCTGGGCGACTGCATCGACTGCACCCTGTGCGTGCAGGTCTGCCCGACCGGCATCGACATCCGTGACGGCCTGCAGATCGAATGCATCGGCTGCGCGGCCTGCATCGATGCCTGCGATGGCGTGATGGACAAGATGAACTACCCGCGCGGACTGGTCAGCTACACCACCGAGCACAACCTCTCAGGGCAGAAGACCCACCTGATACGCCCGCGCCTGATCGGCTACGCCGTGGTGCTGCTGGTGATGATCGGCGCCCTGGCCACCGCCTTCGCCACCCGTTCGCTGGTCGGCTTCGACGTGAGCAAGGACCGTGTGCTGTACCGCGAGAACGCCCAGGGGCAGATCGAGAACGTGTACAGCCTGAAGGTGATGAACAAGGACCAGCACGACCACGTCTACGTGCTCGACGCCAGCGGCCTGCCAGGCCTGCAGCTGTCCGGCCAGCGCGAACTGCGGGTGGCCGCCGGCGATATCGTCAGCTTGCCGGTGCAACTGTCCATCGCGCCCGAGCAATTGCCGTCGACCACCAACGACATCACCTTCATCCTCAAGGATGCCGATGACAGCGGCACCCAGGTTGAAGCCAAGAGCCGATTCATCGGCCCCCAGATCCGCTGAAAGAGAGACCCTGCGCCATGACCGCCACCGCCACCAGCCCCTGGTACAAGCACCTCTGGCCCTGGATCATCATCGGCATCCTGACCACCTCGGTGTGCCTGAGCCTGACCATGGTCAGCATTGCCGTGCGCAATCCGGACAACCTGGTGAACGACAACTACTACGAGGCCGGCAAAGGCATCAACCGGTCGCTGGACCGCGAAATGCTGGCCCAGGCCCTGAACCTGCGGGCCAGCGTGCACCTGGACGATCTGACCGGCGAGGTGGAACTGCACCTGAGCGGCGACAGCGCACCGCAGCGTCTGGAGCTGAACCTGATCTCGCCGACCCAGCCGGACAGGGACCGCAAGGTCAAGCTGCTGCGCGTGGAGGGCGGGCGCTATGTCGGCCAGCTCGACGACAAGGTCGAAGGCCGGCGCTTCGTCGAGCTGCTCGGCAGCGAGCAGGATCAGGTGTGGCGTTTGTTCGAGGAGGAGAAGGTCGAGCACGGGGTCGCCTTGCTACTGGGCGACGAAGCGCTGCAAGGGGCCGAGCACCAGCCATGATCCCAGGCCACAAGAACTTCGCCCGATGAGCCAACCCATCCCCTGCTACCACTGCGCGCTGCCCGTCCCCGCCGGCAGCCGCTTCAGCGCCGTGGTGCTGGGCCAGGCCCGGCCGTTCTGCTGCCCCGGTTGCCAAGCGGTGGCCGAGGCCATCGTCGCTGGCGGCCTGGAGCATTACTACCAGCACCGCAGCGACAGCAGCGCCAACCCGCAGACCCTGCCCAGGCAATTGCAGGACGAACTGGCGCTGTACGACCGCGCCGACGTGCAGCAGGGCTTCGTCCATCGTCAGGGCGCGCTGGCCGAAGCCACCCTGATGATCGAAGGCATCAGTTGCGCAGCCTGCGGCTGGTTGATCGAGAAGCACCTGCGCAACCTCGAGGGCGTGGGCGAGGCGCGCCTGAACCTGTCCAATCATCGCCTGCACGTCAGGTGGGATGACCAGCGACTGCCGCTGTCGCGGCTGCTCGGCGAACTGCGTGGCATCGGCTACGCCGCCCATCCCTACCAACCCGACCAGGCCGCCGAGCGCCTGGCCCAGGAAAACCGCACGGCGCTGCGGCGACTGGGCGTGGCGGGGCTGTTGTGGTTCCAGGCGATGATGGCGACCATGGCCACCTGGCCGGAATTCAACATCGACCTGTCGCCAGAGCTGCACACCATCCTGCGCTGGGTCGCGCTGTTCCTGACCACGCCCATCGTGTTCTACAGCTGCGCACCCTTCTTCAAAGGCGCTGCCCGCGACCTGCGCACCGGGCATCTGACCATGGACCTGTCGGTATCGCTGGCCATCGCCCTGGCCTACGGCGCTGGGATCTGGACCGCGATCACCGGCCGTGGCGAGTTGTACTTCGACACGGTCGGCATGTTCGCCCTGTTCCTGCTCAGCGGGCGCTACCTCGAACGGCGCGCCCGTGAACGCACGGCAGCGGCCACCGCGCAGTTGGTCAACCTGTTGCCAGCCTCGTGCCTGCGTCTGGACCCTCAGGGCCAGGCGCAGCGCGTGCTGCTGTCCGAACTGGCCTGTGGCGAGCGCGTGCAGGTGCTGCCCGGCGCGGTGATTCCGGCTGACGGCCGCATCGTGGACGGGCGCTCCAGCGTCGACGAATCGCTGCTCACCGGCGAGTACCTGCCACAGGCGCGGCAGGCCGGCGAACGCGTCACCGGCGGCACCTTGAACGTGGAAAGCACGCTGGTGGTGGAGGTCGAAGCCCTTGGCCAGGCTTCACGGCTGTCGGCCATCGTGCGCCTGCTCGAGCGCGCCCAGTCGGAAAAGCCGCGCCTGGCACAGATCGCCGACCGCGCCTCGCAGTGGTTCCTGCTGTTCAGCCTGCTGGCGGCGCTGGGCATCGGCCTGTGGTGGTGGCACCTGGACGCCGACCGAGCGTTCTGGATCGTCCTGGCGATGCTGGTCGCCACCTGCCCCTGCGCCCTCTCGCTGGCCACCCCGACAGCGCTCACCACGGCCACCGGCACCCTGCACACGCTTGGCCTGCTGGTCACCCGTGGGCATGTGCTCGAAGGCCTGAACCAGATCGACACGGTGGTGTTCGACAAGACCGGTACCTTGACCGAGGGGCGACTGGCGCTGCGCAGCATCCGCCCGTTGGGCCAGTTGACGGCGCAGCGCTGCCTGGCCCTGGCCGCGGCCCTGGAAAACCGCTCCGAACATCCCATTGCCCACGCCTTCGGGGTCAGCGCCGAGCCGGCCGAGCAGGTGCAGGCGATGCCGGGGCTGGGCCTGGAGGGCCAGGTCGGCCAGCAACGCCTGCGCATCGGTCAGGCGACGTTCGTCTGTGCCCTGAGCGGCGCTGAGGTGCCGCCGGTGCCGGAGCTTCGCGGGCAATGGCTGCTGCTCGGTGACCGGCAGGGGCCACTGGCCTGGTTCGGCCTCGACGATCGCCTGCGCGACGATGCCGAGACCTTGCTCGCGGCGTGCAAGGCGCGGGGTTGGCACACGCTGCTGCTGTCTGGCGACACGTCGCCGATGGTCGATGAAGTGGCGACGCAACTGGGCATCGACCAGGCCATCGGTGGCCTGCGCCCGGACGACAAGCTGGCGCGGGTCAAGGCGCTGCAGGCGCAGGGGCGCAAGGTGCTGATGCTCGGCGACGGCGTCAACGACGTGCCGGTGCTGGCAGCGGCCGACATCAGTATCGCCATGGGCTCGGCCACCGACCTGGCCAAGACCAGCGCCGATGCGGTGCTGCTGTCCAACCGTCTGCAAGCCCTGGCGCAGGCCTTCGACCTGGCCCGACGCACGCGGCGCAACATCCTCGAGAACCTGCTGTGGGCGACGCTGTACAATGGCCTGATGCTGCCCTTCGCGGCGCTCGGCTGGATCACCCCGGTCTGGGCGGCAGTCGGTATGTCATTGAGTTCGTTGATCGTGGTGCTCAATGCGTTGCGCCTGACCCGGCTGCCGGCGCCGAGCGAAGGTCGAGGCCGGCCCGATCCCGTCACCGCCTGCGCCGAGGCCTGACCGTGTGCACCTGCGTACCCTGAGGACTTTTGCATGCCCGCCCTGTACATCATGATCCCTGCCGCGCTACTCCTGGTCGGCGTGGCGCTGTACGTATTCTTCTGGGCCGTGGACAGCGGCCAGTACGACGACCTCGAAGGGCCTGCCCACAGCATCCTGTTCGACGATCAAGACCCGCGCCACCAGGCAGCGATCAAGCACGACGCCGTCGCCCCCGACGCGACCGACCAGGACGCCTCGCCCCGTGCCTGAACTGCTGCCTGCGCTCGTCTCGGCACTGGTACTGGGCCTGCTCGGCGGCGGCCATTGCCTGGGCATGTGCGGCGGCCTGATGGGCGCGCTGACCCTGGCCATCCCGCCTGAACAACGCGCACGTCGCCTGCGTCTGTTGATCGCCTACAACCTGGGACGCGTGCTCAGCTACGCAGTCGCCGGGCTGTTGCTGGGCCTGGCCGGCTGGGCCTTGGCCGGCAGCCCGGCGGTGCAGATGCTGCGGGTTCTGGCAGCCCTGTTGCTGATCGCCATGGGCCTGTACCTGGCAGGCTGGTGGAGCGGACTGACACGCATCGAGGCGCTGGGGCGCGGGCTGTGGCGATACCTGCAGCCCATCGCTTCGCGCCTGCTGCCGGTGTCCAGCCTGCCCCGCGCGTTACTGCTCGGCGCGCTCTGGGGCTGGCTGCCGTGCGGGCTGGTCTACAGCACCCTGCTGTGGGCAGCGAGCCAGGGTAACGCGGTGCACAGCGCACTACTGATGCTCGCCTTCGGTGTCGGCACCTGGCCGGTCTTGCTGGTCACGGGCCTGGCAGCCGAGCGTGTCACCGCCGTGCTGCGCCGACGCCACGTGCGCATGGCGGGCGGTGTGCTGGTGATGCTGTTCGGCCTCTGGACCTTACCGGGGCCGCATCAGCATTGGTTGATGGGGCATTGAAGAGCGAGCGGCAAGCTTTGAGCGGCAAGCGGCAAGGAAGAGCGGATTGCGTGCACTGCACTGAGGTGGCGTGATCACTGTCGATAGCTGCAGAAGTTGTGGGCGGGTTTTGCCAAGGAGTGCTTTATGAGAAAAACAATCAGGCTTGCTGATCCGGACGATATCGAGGCGATTTTTGATATACGGACCCGGGTTCGGGAAAACCATCTGTCCTATGACCAACTGGTAGAGATGGGTATCACCCCCGATGCCATACGACGATCCATCGAAGACGCGCCGTGCGCTTGGATCGCTGAGGTCGATGGCGTTGCGGCGGGGTTCTGCATGGTGGATGCCGAGGAGGGTTGCGTGTTCGCGGCGTTCGTTCTTCCGGCATTCGAGGGACGTGGAGTGGGGCGCAGCCTGATGAACGAGGCCGAGGCTCATCTGTTTCAACACCATCAGACGATCTGGCTTGAAACTGCTGAAGCTAGCCGCGCTAGCGGCTTCTATCGACATCTGGGCTGGCAAGCCGTGGAACAGTTACCTGAGGGGGATGTTCGCTTCGAAAAGCGTCTGACGTGAGCCTACTGCGCGGGGCATGAGGCAGGCGTGCCCCCCGACGGCAACATGAAAGGGCGTTCGCGCCTGGCACCGCGCTTGATGCAGGTCAAGGCTGATTCCTACAGACAATTCTAGACTCCGGACACTGCCGCTCTATTCGGGGACTGCCCACATGCTCGACGAACTCCACTGGGACCCCGACCTGATCCGTCGTTACGATCTGGCCGGGCCGCGCTATACCTCCTACCCGACTGCCGTGCAATTGCACGCCGAAGTGGGCTCGTTCGACCTGCTGCATGCCCTGCGCGAAAGCCGCAGGGCCGTGCGTCCGCTGTCGCTGTACCTGCACGTGCCGTTCTGCGCCAACATTTGCTATTACTGCGCCTGCAACAAGGTCATCACCAAGGATCGCGCCCGCGCGGCGCCGTACCTGCAACGCCTGGAGCAGGAGATCCAACTGATCGCCTGCCACCTGGACCCGCGTCAGCGCGTGGAACAGTTGCACTTCGGAGGCGGTACGCCGACCTTCCTCAGCCATGTAGAGCTGCGCCAGTTGATGGCCACCTTGCGCCAGCACTTCAACCTGCTGGACGACGATTCGGGCGACTACGGCATCGAACTCGACCCCCGCGAAGCCGACTGGTCAACCATGGGTCTGCTCCGCGAACTGGGCTTCAACCGCGTCAGCCTGGGCGTGCAGGACCTGGACCCGGCCGTGCAGCGTGCCATCAACCGCCTGCAGAGCCTGGAGCAGACCCGCACCCTGGTTGAAGCCGCACGCACCCTGCAATTCCGCTCAGTGAACCTGGACCTGATCTACGGCCTGCCCAAGCAGACACCAGAAGGTTTCGCCCGCACCGTCGAGGAAGTCATCCGCCTGCAGCCAGACCGCCTCTCGGTGTTCAACTATGCCCACCTGCCCGAGCGCTTCATGCCGCAACGGCGCATCGACGCCAATGAACTGCCAGCCGCCGCGGTCAAGCTGGAGATGCTGCACAACACCATCGAGCAGTTGACCGCCGCCGGCTACCGCTACATCGGCATGGACCACTTCGCCCTGCCCGACGACGAACTGGCCATCGCCCAGGAGGAAGGCACGCTGCAGCGCAACTTCCAGGGCTATACCACCCACGGTCATTGCGACCTGGTCGGCCTGGGCGTATCGGCCATCAGCCAGATCGGCGACCTGTACTGCCAGAACAGCAGCGACCTGAACACCTATCAGGACGCCCTGTCCAGCGCGCAGTTGGCGACCCAACGCGGACTGCTGTGCAACCAGGACGACCGTCTGCGCCGGGCCGTGATCCAACAACTGATCTGCCACTTCGAGCTGGAGTTCGAGCCGATCGAGCAGGCTTTCACCATCGACTTCCGTGGCTATTTCAAAGCCCTCTGGCCGCAGTTGCAGGCGATGCAGCGCGACGGTCTGATCACCCTCGATGCCCGCGGTATCCGCGTACTGCCGGCCGGACGCCTGCTGGTGCGATCGGTGTGCATGGTCTTCGATGCTTACTTGGCCCTACAGAATCGTCAGCGTTTTTCCCGCGTAATTTAGGAGTTTCATACGCCTCAGCGAGACGATGGGCCGCATGGACAGCCCAACTTGTGAGGCACACCATGGACGGTAGAGGGTGCGCACGCCTATCCGCGTGCGCCATCCAGCAGCCGCACCAAAGAAGTGCAGGCTGGCCTCCAGACCACCCGTAGGTTACCCTTACGGCTTATGTGTGCTTTTCCACAAGGATCGAAAGAAATGTCCGAGCCAGTCAAACTGCGCCCCCACGGTCAGGCCCATTGCAAGGATTGCAGCCTGGCCCCCCTGTGCCTACCCCTGTCACTCAATCTTGAAGACATGGACGCACTGGACGAGATCGTCAAGCGCGGCCGTCCTCTGAAAAAGGGCGAGTTCCTGTTCCGCCAGGGTGACAATTTCGGCTCGGTCTATGCGGTACGCTCCGGCGCCCTGAAAACCTTCAGTTTGAGCGATGCCGGCGAAGAGCAGATCACCGGTTTCCACCTGCCCAGCGAACTGGTCGGGTTGTCCGGCATGGACACCGAAGCCTACCCGGTGTCGGCGCAAGCGCAGGAGACGACCTCGGTCTGCGAAATCCCCTTCGAGCGCCTGGACGAGTTGTCGGTGCAGTTGCCGCAGTTGCGTCGCCAGCTCATGCGCGTGATGAGCCGTGAAATCCGCGACGACCAACAGATGATGCTGCTGCTGTCGAAGAAAACCGCCGACGAGCGCATCGCCACCTTCCTGGTCAATTTGTCCGCGCGCTTCCGCGCCCGTGGCTATTCGGCCAATCAGTTCCGCCTGAGCATGTCGCGCAACGAGATCGGCAACTACCTGGGCCTGGCCGTGGAAACCGTGTCGCGGGTGTTCACCCGCTTCCAGCAGAACGGCCTGCTCAAGGCCGAGGGTAAAGAGGTACACATCCTCGACCCGATCCAGCTGTGCGCCCTGGCCGGTGGTGCGATGGACGCCTGAGCGCGGCGCCAGGGTATACTGGCGCCACGTTTTTCCAGGATACCCGCCCCATGCCTAGCGACACCTTCGACCTCAAAGCCCTGATCCGCCCGGTAGTGGACTTCCCGAAACCGGGCGTGATCTTCCGTGACATCACCCCGCTGTTCCAGTCGCCACGCGGGCTGCGCTACGTTGCCGACCAGTTCATCGAGCGCTACGTCGAAGCTGACTTCAGCCACATCGGCGCGATGGACGCGCGTGGCTTCCTGATCGGCTCGATCATCGCCCACCAGCTGAACAAGCCGCTGATCCTGTTCCGCAAGCAAGGCAAGTTGCCTGCCGATGTGCTCTCCGAGGGCTACCAGACCGAGTACGGCGAAGCCTTCCTCGAAGTGCATGCCGACAGCCTGTGCGATGGCGACTCGGTGCTGATCTTCGATGACTTGATCGCCACCGGCGGCACCCTGCTGGCGGCGGTCAACCTGGTGCGGCGCACCGGCGCCAAGGTGTTCGAGGCGGCGGCGATCATCGACCTGCCGGAGCTGGAAGGCTCGCGGCGCCTGCAGGCGGCCGGCGTGCCGACCTTCTGCTTGACCGAGTTCTCCCTCTCCGAATACTGAGCCGCGCAGGGCTCAAGCCTGTCGGCGGAATACCAGCGCCTTGAGCCCGCCCTGCGGGTCGGCGTCGGGAAACTCCGGCGGGTTCTCCAGGCGCTCGACGAACCTCAGCTCGGGCGCCTGTTCGGCCATGCCCTCGATGAGAAACTCCGGCCCAATGGCCGGATCGTTGACGCACGCCAGCACACAGCCGCCCTCCCCCAGCAATTCCGGGAGACGGCGCAGGATCTTGGCGTAATCCTGGGTCAGCACGAAGCTGCCGCGCTGGAACGTCGGCGGATCGATGATGATCAGGTCGTACGGCCCGTACTTGCGCACCTTGCCCCACGACTTGAACAGTTCGTGCCCCAGATACGCCACCCGCGAGGCGTCGTGGCCGTTGAGCCGATGATTCTCCCGCCCGCGCGACAAGGCGGCCTTGGCCATGTCCAGGTTGACCACCTGCTGCGCGCCCCCGGCAATGGCCGCCACCGAAAAGCCGCAGGTGTAGGCGAACAGGTTGAGCACCCGCTTACCTGCCGCCTGCTCACGTACCCAGCGGCGGCCGTAGCGCATATCGAGAAACAAGCCATTGTTCTGCCGCACACCCAGATCGAGCAGGTAGCTCAGGCCGTCTTCGACCACTGCGCGTTGCTGGCAAGGCTCGCCCAAAAGCCACTGCCCGGGACTGTCGGGCAGGTAGCGGTGCTGCAGCAGGATGGCCTGGCCGGTCCACTGCGGGCGTTCGGCCAAGCGACGCAACATCGATTCGAGCTCGGTCAACTGGCCGTCTGGTAGCTCGCGGAACAGGGCGACCAACAGCACGCCCTGCAGCCAGTCAACGGTGATCTGCTCAAGGCCTGGCCAGCAGCGACCGCGGCCGTGGAACAGCCGGCGGGTTTCGCTAGGCGCAGCGTCGAGGGAAGTGAGCAGATGCTGCTCCAGCGTATGGATTGGAGAGGTCATGAGGCGTCGTGGTAGGCAAAACCGGCATTCTAACGGTTTTCCTGACTGGACTCCGTCAGCATTGTGCAGCGATCACACTGTAGACAGTTAATCGAGAAAATATGAAAACTGATCGCATTTATTGTGCACAACTCTGTCACCTCAAGTGCCATTTTTGTGTGCACTCGTTACTTCACTGCACTATCAGGTGACATCTTTCGATAGATAAATCTGACTCATAGATCAGGTTATGGCGCTAGCGGACTTGAACACACCACCGAGAATTCGAATTTAATCCAATAAAATCAATAGATTAAAAATCTATCGGGAAATTATTCGCCTGCGTTCTCTAGAAAACCTGCCCTCACTGGCATGGAACTGGCTTGAGTGGTCATATGTTTTGTATACAACTTAAGCAAGACATAAACACACAAGAACCGCAGCGCTTGCCCAGCAAGCCGTTTGCGCCCAGAACCCAGTGATGCCACGGCTGCACCGACGCGCTGGCGAGCTTTCGCCGCCTCGCAGCCCCTCGCGCATCAGGAGCCTCCGGAATGAGTAGCAGCCTCGACCTTGCCCCTGAACTTTCCGTAGCCAGCAGCCAGCCCACCGCCACTTCGCTCGACACCCCCGCCAGCCCGTGCGAACTCAGCCCGCGCCTGCACAATCGCGACCTGGCGCCCACTCGCCTCGAGGGCCGCCGCTGGGGCGGCTACAGCATCTTCGCGTTGTGGACCAACGACGTGCACAACATCGCCAACTACTCCTTCGCCATGGGCCTGTTCGCGCTCGGCCTGGGTGGCTGGCAGATTCTCGTGTCGCTGGCCATCGGCGCAGCGCTGGTGTACTTCTTCATGAACCTGTCCGGCTACATGGGCCAGAAGACCGGCGTGCCCTTTCCGGTGATGAGCCGCATCGCCTTCGGCATCCATGGCGCACAAATTCCCGCCTTGATTCGTGCCGTCATCGCCATCGCCTGGTTCGGCATCCAGACCTACCTCGCCTCGGTGGTGCTGCGCGTGCTGCTGACTGCCGTCTGGCCGCAGGTCGCCGCCTACGACCACGACAGCATCCTGGGCCTGTCGAGCCTGGGCTGGCTCTGCTTCGTGGCGATCTGGCTGGTGCAACTGGTGATCCTCGCCTACGGCATGGAGATGGTGCGCCGCTACGAAGGCTTCGCAGGTCCGGTGATCCTGCTCACCGTGGCCAGCCTGGCCGCGTGGATGTTCTTCAAGAACGATGCGCGCATCGCCTGGTCGGTGAGCGATCCGCTGACCGGCTACGAGATGTGGCGCAACATCTTCGCCGGCGGCGCGCTGTGGCTGGCGATCTACGGCACTCTGGTGCTCAACTTCTGCGACTTCGCGCGCTCCTCGCCATGCCGCAAGACCATCCGCGTGGGCAACTTCTGGGGCCTGCCGGTGAACATTCTGGTGTTCGCGGTAATCACCGTAGTGCTATGCGGCGCGCAGTTCCAGATCAACGGCCAGGTGATCGACAGCCCGACGCAGATCGTCGCGACCATTCCCAGCACCCCCTTCCTGGTACTGGGCTGCCTGGCCTTCCTGATCGTCACCGTGGCGGTGAACATCATGGCCAACTTCGTCGCCCCCGCCTTCGTGCTCAGCAACCTGGCGCCACGCCACCTGAATTTCCGCCGTGCCGGGTTGATCAGCGCCACCGTGGCCGTGCTGATCCTGCCGTGGAACCTGTACAACAGCCCGCTGGTGATCGTGTACTTCCTGTCCGGCCTGGGTGCCCTGCTCGGCCCGTTGTACGGCGTGATCATGTCCGACTACTGGCTGCTGCGAAAAGGCCGGGTCAACGTGCCGGAGCTGTACAGCGAACACCCGAGCGGCGCCTACCATTACTCGCGCGGTATCAACCTGCGGGCGCTCGCGGCGTTCATCCCAGCAGCATTGCTGGCGATCGTGCTCGCCCTGGTACCGCACTTCCACAGCGTGGCGCCGTTCTCCTGGCTGATCGGCGCCGCCACCGCCGCGACCCTGTACCTGTTGATCGCGCCGCGCAATCGCCAATACCTCGACGTCAGCGGCGAAGCCATCGCCGTCGACCACAGCAGTCACTGATCAAGGAAAGTCGTTCATGCGTATTTTGATCGCCAACGTCAACACCACCGAAGCCATCACCGAGGCCATCGCCGAACAGGCGCGCAGCGTGGCCGCGCCGGGGACCGAGATCGTCGGCCTGACGCCCTGGTTCGGCGCCGAATCGGTGGAAGGCAATTTCGAAAGTTATCTGGCCGCCATCGCCGTCATGGACCGGGTGCTGGCCTATGACCAGCCCTATGACGCAGTCATTCAAGCTGGCTACGGCGAGCACGGCCGCGAAGGCCTGCAGGAGTTGCTGAACGTGCCGGTGGTGGACATCACCGATGCAGCGGCCAGCACGGCGATGTACCTGGGCCATGCCTATTCGGTGGTCACCACCCTGGACCGCACCGTGCCGCTGATCGAGGATCGCCTGAAGTTGTCCGGCCTGTACGATCGCTGCGCCTCGGTGCGGGCCAGCGGCATGGCGGTACTGGAGCTGGAGGCCGACCCGCAGCGCGCGGTGCAGGCCATCGTCGAGCAGGCCGAGCGCGCCGTGCGCGAGGACAAGGCCGAGGTGATCTGCCTGGGCTGCGGCGGCATGGCCGGGCTGGATGAGCAGATCCGTCAGCGGACCGGCGTACCGGTGGTCGATGGCGTCAGCGCAGCGGTGACCATCGCTGAGTCGCTGGTGCGGCTGGGCTTGAGTACATCGAAGGTGCGCACCTATGCCACGCCGCGGACCAAGAAGGTGGTGGGCTGGCCTTTGCGCCTGGGGCGCTGAAATCTGGTCTACGGACGATGGACGCCGGTGCCGTTCACCGGCGTCTCCACACGCGACAACGGCTCAATCTTTCGACAGGTATCGATTGCTGCGCATCATCAGCAAACAGCCAAGCGCAATGGCCGTCGATTTCCACAGCGCTATTTCCACGCCAAACACTGTCCAGACGTCGAGAAACAGGCTGTACACACCGCTGGCGAAAAGAACGAAACCCGTCCACCGACGCCATGGCGGAGCCAAAAACCGGTCGAAAGCGCAGCCCACCAGAACCATCAAGGCGATCTGCAAGGGGCAATCGTAGGTCACGGCTAGCCTCCTCAGTCAACCGTCGATGCCGACGAAGCATCAGGCAGATACCCATCATCAAGCCCCAGGACTTCCACATGTACAGATCGATGCCGTGATAGAACCACGCTTGGTGAAACAACAGCGTGAAAAGACTGGAGGCAAAGAGAATCGACCCAATTGTTGTTCGCCACGCGGGTGCGGCGATCAAGCGATCCAGGACCAGCGTGGTGACGATCATCAGCCCTATCTGAAACGGATCCTGGTAGACATTCATGATCCATCGCTCAGGAAGAAACCGTCAGCCCTGACAGTGAACTCGATGACGTCATAAGTGATCCCGCGGTGGCCCCTATACCGGTAGGCTCGGTCGATTTCCATACACCCTCTCGCTCCAGCCCCGGAAGCGGTCGTCCGGGGACTGATGGAAGGTGCCTGACCGTCGCGGGAAAACCAGCGAGCCTGAATCGACAAGCTGCGTCAGAAAGCTCCGAAAAAACCTAGCGAAGGCGCCCTGGTGCCTCAGGTCGGGCAGACCGTGGATCCGCCGTCGAGCTCCTGGCGTACGTTACGGCTGAGCAGCGTGGCCTTGCCCTCGTGCCAAGTGAGGGTCAGCACGTAGAGGGTGTCGAAATCGCCGCCGTCCCAGTCCTCGGTGATGACGCGCTTCTCGCCCAAGGCCTTGCCGGCCACGGCATTGATCAAGTCGGGCAGGTAGCCGTGCGACCAAGCGGTGTACACCGTGGCATTGCGGTACTTGGGGCGCAGCAGTTCATCGGCGAGGTCGTCGTAATCGTTGGCGTCGAAGTCGATATTGACCGGCAGCCCCAGGCGAATGGCGCTCGGGCTGATGGTCATGAGCGGGCGGATGTAGCTGAAGCGTCGATCCTCGCTGCCTTCCTCGACATGGCGGGTCGGATTGGCGGCGAACACGTAATCGGCACTGCCGAAGCGCTCCGGCAGCACCGTTGCCAGGTCGATGGCGCGGTTCAGGCCCTGGCAGTTCAATTGCCCAAGCCCCTCGCCAGGTTTTTCGGCATGGCGCAGGAAGACCAGGGTCTGGGTGCCGTCACCGCGCCTGTCATCGCTGCGCACGGCCTCGAACGTGAGGGGTATCAACACCGCAGCGAGGGTCAGGCCGAGCAACAGGTGACGGCGTTTCAGGTAGTGCTTCCACTTCATGGCAGGACTCATTCGGCTAAGGACAAGAGGCCTCCCTGCCAGCACCCTCATGCCCGGCGGCGGTGCCGAGCAACGGCCGCCCGATGGGGTTAACATGCCGGCCCTCCGTGGCAGCAGCCATGTTGGACCCAGGATGTTGCCGAATTACGTCATCCAGGTAACAACAAGACATCATTCGTCGCGGGTCAGCACCTCGAGCAACTCGATGTCGAAGGTCAAGTCCGCGTGCGGCGGGATGCGGCCGATGCTGCGCTCGCCATAAGCCAGCGCCGCCGGCACCTGCAAACGGCGCTTGCCGCCCACGCGCATGCCCATCAGGCCCTGGTCCCAGCCCTTGATCACCCGGCCGGTGCCGATGACGCACTGGAAGGGCTTGCCGCGCGACCAGGAGGAATCGAACTCGCTGCCGTCGGCCAGCCAACCGGTGTACTGGGTGGTGATCAGCGCGCCCTTGACCACGGCCTTGCCGTCGCCTGGGTGAAGATCGGTGATGTGAAGTTCCTGAGTCACGGGCTGGCCCTCTATGCCAAATACGAAGGCCGCCCTTTTCTCAGGAAAGCAGGGTTTTGACAAGCTCAGTTGTACATGGCCTGGATCTGCTCGCCGGTCAGTTGCTGGGTCTGATTGGAGAAGCAGTACCAGGACGGACGCTCATCGGCATAGACCTGCAGGCTGAACTGCCAATCTTGCGCCCCCTGCAGCATGCCCACCGGGAAGAAGTACTCGTCCTTGCCAGTCAGCCGGTAGAAGAGGTGGGTGCCACACTGGCCACAGAACCCACGCTCGGCCCATTCCGACGACCGATAGACCGCAGGTGCCGCGCCTTCGAAGACCGGCGCCTGGCTGCCATGGGCCACGAGCATGGGGCCACCGCCCCAGGTGCGGCACATGCTGCAGTGGCAGGCACTGACGTCAGGGTTGTCGAGGGTGGCGGTGAAGTGGATCGCGCCGCACAAGCAGGCGCCTTTGGCGATGAATGACATTGGAGCACTCCTATTCGAGGGTCTCAAAATCCAGACACGAACACCACCGGCCAGCTTTGCGCGGTAGCCGAAGCCTGTATCGATCAGACGTCACTGGCAAAGTTGTCAGTTGTTCGATGAGTAGCACCTTTCCTAACCTCACCTCAAGGACTCGATCACCCGACAACACGAACGAAGCAGGTGGAACCATCATGAACAGACCATCATCAATCATCGTCTCGCTCACGCTGCTTGCCTGTGCGACTCATCAGGCTTACGCGCTCGCCCCCCGAACTGACGCCGCCGTACATACGGTCATAGACGGCCCGGCCACCGCTGCGGCCCTGACCTGGCACTACATGGATACCCGAGCCAACTGCGGCAGCGATAGTCAACCTGCCTTTCTGTGCTCAGGCGTAGTCCTGCGCAGTACCACGTACAGCAATAACTTCGATGCCTGGGACCCGAGCCCCTCATCCATTAAAAAAGGCGGTATTTCTTTCTCCTATCTGCGCAAAGACAACAACTTCAAACGGTTTGTCTACGACCGGTCCAATAGCCACGGTTTCATCTTCTACCCGGTCTTCGAAACCCCGTCGACAAAACGCCGCATCCAAGTGCTTTGCCAGTACCCGATGGACGCCGGTACCGATCACCGCCCTCAAGCCTGCGGCCAGTTTCCGGGCTACCCAAGCAGCGCTCCCTGCCATCTGCAGAACATCCTGACTGGCGAGCAATGGGCGAAGCAGTTCCCACCTGGCACACTGGGTCGCAGAACCTGTGCGTTCGATGTCAGAGATTCGCGCAACCGATTGGCCGGTCCGGCCTTCGAAGCGGCCTTGAAGGCAAAGTCCTCGCGCCCTGAATTTTTTTCCGAACAGAATGAACTGGTGTTGGATGTGTGGGAATCGGGTATAGGTGCGCAGTTGCCTATTCAGGCGTTTTTCTATCAAAACGACGCAGGGCGGCAACTGGCGCGCCTTACTAAAGCGCGATTTCTGAGCAAAACAGGTATTGACCTGCCGCTTATCAAAATCACGCTTGCACAGACCGCTTCAGGCACCGCCAAATTCGAGTTCATCGCCAGTGATCAATGACCCCTCGAGCAGGCGGCGACGTGGCACCGGCGCAACGCAGTGAAGTTGGCAAACGCTGGCGCTCAGGCCAGGGGCGGGTTGACCATGGGGAACATGATCGAGCCGTGCATGTACAGCGCTGCCCGCCCGCTGATGATCACGCGCCCGTTGCCCGGCACCTCGCACTGCAACTGCCCCTTGCGCGCCCCGCCCTGCTCGCAGTCGAGCACGCGCTTGCCCAGGCGCTCGGACCAATAGGGCGCCAGGCTGGTGTGCGCGGAACCGGTCACCGGATCTTCATTCACGCCCACCCGTGGCCCGAACCAGCGCGTGACGAAATCCCGGTCTCGGCCCGGTGCCGTGACCGCGATACCGCGCACCTCGAAGGCCGACAACGCAGCGAAATCAGGCTGCAACACATCGAGCCGCGCAGCGTCGTCGATCACCACCACGAAATCGTCCGAGCGGTACAGCGCGCGGGCGCCGGGCAGCCCCAAAGCGGACAACAGGCCGTCGGGAATGTCCACCGGCTGCGGCTGCTTGGCCGGAAAATCCATGGCCAGCAGGCCATCGGCACCGCGACTGACGCGCAGTTCGCCACTTCGGGTGTTGAAGCGCAGCACCTCGGCCTGCTCGCCCAGTTGCTCGAACAGCACCCAGGCCGTAGCCAGCGTGGCATGGCCGCACAGATCGACCTCCACGGCGGGGGTGAACCAGCGCAGGTCGAAGGCTTCGCCATTGCGCACGAAATAGGCGGTTTCCGAGAGGTTGTTTTCCTCGGCGATACGTTGCAGCAGGTCGTCCGCGAGCCAAGCGTCGAGCGGGATCACGGCCGCCGGGTTACCACCGAAGGGTTCGGCCGAAAAGGCATCGACCTGAAAAATCTCGAGTTGCATGCACACACTCCTTGTCGGCCCACAGTGCGCGGGCGGGATCGAACGATAGGCTTACAGGGTCACCGGCGTCAGCACCGGCTCGCCGGCGAAGAACGCCTGCAAGTTGCGCAGTACCAGCGCGACGGTATCGCGCGCCGCTTCTGGCGACTGGCCGGCCACATGCGGGGTCAACACGGTGTTGGAGAGGGCCTTGAGGGCCTCCGGCACGGCGGGCTCGTCGTCGAACACATCCAGCGCCGCCCCGGCGATGCTGCCCGCGCGCAACGCCTGCACCAACGCCTCGGTGTCGACCACGCTGGCACGGGCGATATTCACCAGATAGCCCTGGCTGCCCAACGCCGCGAGCACCGACGCATCGACCAGATGCCGGGTGCCCGGGCCACCGGGCGTGGCGATCACCAGGATGTCGACCGCCTCGGCCAGCCGTTGCGGACTGTCGTACCAGGTGTAGGGCTGCTCGCGACGCGGCGTGCGGCTGTGATAGCTCACGCTCATGGCGAAACCCTGCTCAGCGCGTTGAGCGATGGCTTGACCAATGGCGCCAAGACCGATGATGCCCAGGCGCTTGCCGCTCACCGAGGGGCTGATCACCCGGTTCCATTCGCCACGCCGGGTGCTGGCGTCGGCCTGGGGAATGCCGCGCAGCAGGGCCAGCAGCAAGGCCATGGCATGATCGGCCACGGGCCCGGCATTGGCGCCTGCGCCGTTGGTGACGGTAATGCCGCGGGCTTTGGCAGCGGCCAGGTCCACCTGCTCGTAGCCGGCGCCGATCACACAGATGATCTGCAGGTGGGTCAGGGTATGGATTTCAGCGGCGGTCAGGCCCAGCGGACCGCGCGTGAGGACGGCATCGATGTCGGCGGCATGCCGCGCGATGGCCTCGGCGCGCGACTGCGGCGTCTTGGCGTGGATCAGCCGGTAGCCGGCGTTTTCAAGCAACGGCAGATAGTCATCGACGGTTTCCACCAGCACCAGAACAGTCTTGCTCATGCCACCCTCCGCTTCGGTTTGGAGGGCGATTATGCCAGCTTGCGCGCAGGCTGTTCACCTGGCGATGCCGGGGCTGCGGCGCCCCGGCCTGAAGTGCATCACTGCCCGAACGCGCGCCCCAACCCGCCCGGCACGCCGCTGGCATCGGTGCTTTGCCACGGCCCGTTGGGGCTCAGCGACCAGCTCCAGCCTTGGTCGTAGCGATAGTAAGTGCGCTGGCGGTAGAAGGTGTTGGGCTGCTTGTCGAGCACGTACACGCCCAGCTTGGGATCCCAATGGCTAGCACCACCGGGCGGCGGCGCGAAGCTGGCCGAGGTGCGTGGCAGCGGCTTGGGAATGCCGCTGGGCGCGCCCGCCGGTGCAGCAGGCTTGCCGCCAGGCAGCGGCTTGACCACAGGCCCCTGAGGCGGCGTCTCCAGCGGCGGCAACGGCTCACGCTCGGCCGGCTGATGCCCGGTACAGGCGGACAGTCCCAGCGCCAGGGTAATCAGGGTCAAGCGTACGCAGCGGTTCATGGCGGGCTCTCTTATCGGTCAGGTCGGTCGATGGTCACGTGCTGCAGGGGCTGACCTTGGTTGGCCAGCGGCGCGCTCAGGCCGATCCACTCTCCCTGGGTCGGCTGGCCGCTACGCGACACGCGCGCAACCAGTTCGACTTCCTTGAAATCCGACAGTTTCATCTGCGGCATCATCGCGTCGGCATCGGTCAAACGCACTTCGATGGGCAACTGCGCCACCCTGACCCGCTTGGCCGCCAACGGCATGGGTGGACCTGTGCGAGCACGGGCGAAGATGAACACTGTGTCGTCCGGCCGCACCTTGTCCTTGAGCGCCGCCGCCAGCGCCACCCGCACGCTCAGGCCTGCCGCCGGCTGCGGCTTGACACCGCTGTCCTTGAGTTTGTCCGCCGCGCGGTCGATACCGCCTTGCAGTGCCGCACGCGAGGCGTCGCCTTCGGGCAGTTGCGCCAGCAGACGCTGCCAGTAATCGATCGCCTCCTGATAACGCTCGCCCTCGAATGCGGCGATACCGCGCAAGCCCAGGCTGGTGACCTCGTTCGGGTCGGCCTTGAGCGCTTCGTCGGTGAGTTGCTGCAGGGGCGCGCTCCAGTGCTTGTCGGCAGCGAAATACTGGGCCTGGGCCCACTGCCCGAGCAGCTCCGGCTGGCGCCCGGCCAAGGCCACAGCGCGCTCGAAGGCGCGCGCAGCGTCGGCCGGACGCTGCTCGGCCATGTAGGCACGGCCCAGGAAGTACAGGCCTTCGGCCGAATCCGGCTGGGCCTGCACGGCACGCTCCAGGCGCGTGGTCATCTCCTGCACCGACTGCGGCGCCTGGGCGAATTCACGGGTCAGCTGGACTTTGTCGGCGGCGCCGAAATGCAGGTACAGCCCCAGGGCCAGCACCGGTACCAGCACCGCCGCCAGCAGCGGCACGGTGCGCCCCAGATGGCCCTGGCGCGGCGCTTCGGCGCCCTCGGTATCGGCCAGCAGTTCGCGGGCCGCCTCATCGCATCCGCGCGCCAGTTGCTCGGCGTCGAGCACACCGGCCTGCTGCTGGGTGGTCAGCTCGGCGATGCGTTCCTGGTACAGGGCGACGTTGAGCGCGGTACGGTCTTGTTCGGCCTGCTGCTGGCGCCGGCCACGCAGGATTGGGATCAGCAGGAACGCCAGGGCCGCCAGCAGCAGCAGGCCCGCACTCAGCCAGAATTCAGTCATGGGTGTGTTCTTTATTCAGCAATTGGGCAAGACGGTGTCGTTCGTCCACGGAGAGCTCGGTGCCTGCCGCCGTTGCCGGACTGCGCCGGCGGCGCACGATCACCGCGATCACCACCAGGCCGCCAGTCAGCAACAGGCCCGGGCCGAACCACAGCAGCCAGGTGCGCGCCGTCAGCGCTGGCTTGTAGCGCACGAAATCGCCATAGCGATCGACCATGAAGTCGATGATCTGCCGATTGCTCTGGCCCTCGCCCAGCATGCGGAAGATCTCGCGACGCAGATCGGCCGCGATGGGCGCATTGGAGTCGGCGATGTCCTGGTTCTGGCACTTGGGGCAGCGCAGTTCCTTGGTCAACTGCTGATAACGCTCGCGCTCGACCTCGTCGCGGAACTGGTAGGTGTCGATGGCGGCCCTGGCCATGCCAGCCAGGCTCAGGCCCAACACCACAGCGGCGAACCAGCGCTTCATGGCTGGGCCTCGTCGACCAGCGCCTGGTACAGCGGCGCCAGTTGCTCGCGCCAGACCTGGGCATCGACCACACCCACGTGCTTGTAGCGGATGATGCCTTCGGCATCGATCAAAAAGGTTTCCGGTGCGCCATACACGCCCAGGTCCAGGCCCAACGTGCCCTGTTCGTCACGGATATCGAGCTGGTAAGGGTTGTGGAACTCGGCCAACCATTTGAGCGCTGCCGCGTTGTCGTCCTTGTAGTTGATGCCGTGGATCACCACGCCCTGCCCGGCCAACTGATTCAGATACGGGTGCTCGACCTTGCACGACGGGCACCAGGTGCCCCAGACGTTGACCAGGGCCGGACGGCCAAGCAGGTCGGCCTGGGTCAAGGTCCGCCCGTCCTGCACGCTTTGCAGCGAGAAGGCCGGGAACGGCTTGCCGATCATCGCCGAAGGCAACTCGTCGGGCTTGAGAAACAGCCCCTTGTACAGAAAGACCGCCAGCAGCAGGAAGACTGCCAAGGGCACTACCATGATCCAACGCTTCATGCCGTCGCTCCAGACAGGCCCAGTGTGTCGCGCACCCGCGCCACGACCTTGACCCGATAACGCCGATCGCACGCCGCCAGCAACCCGCCCAGCGCGGTCAGCAACCCGCCCAGCCAGATCCAGCGCACATAGGGTTTGATGTGCAGCCGCACCGCCCAGGCGCCGTTTTCCAACGGCTCACCGAGGGCGACGTAGAGGTCGCGGGTGAAGCCGGCGTCGATACCGGCCTCGGTCATCATCGACTGCTGCACGGTGTACAGGCGTTTCTCCGGGTGCAGCACACTCACCTCACGGCCCTGGCGCGACACACGCACGGTGCCCTTATCGGAAATGAAGTTCGGCCCCTCGAAGTGCTTGGCGCCTTCGAAGAGGAAGTGATAGCCGCCCAGTTCGACGCTCTCGCCCGGCGCCATGCGCAGGTCGCGCTCGGCGCTGTTGTTGCTCGACAGCACCACGCCCAGGGCGCACACCACCAGCCCCAGGTGCGCCAGGTGCATGGCCCAGTAGCTGCGCGGCAGCGCGCGCACGCCTTTGGCCAGGCCCTTGTGGCGGGTCTTGTCGAGGATGTCGCGCACGCCCCCGAGCACCACCCACGCAGCCAGGGCGAAGACGCTCAGCGCCGGCCAGTCGAAGTCGTCGACGATCAGCCCGGCCACTGGCGCCAGGATGGCGCTGCCGATCAGCACCGGCGTCAGCAGGCTGGCCAGCCAGCGTCCGGGCGTGTCTTTCCAGCGCACCAGCACACCCACCGTCAGCAGCCCCAGCAACAGCGCCATGAGCGGCACGAACAGCGCATCGAAGTACGGCGGGCCGACCGACAGCTTGGCGCCGGTCAGGGCATCAAGGACCAGCGGATACAAGGTGCCGAGCAGAATCATCGAGGCGGCCACCACCAGCACCAGGTTGTTGGCCAGCAGCAGCGTCTCGCGCGACCACAGACCGAAGCCCACCTGGCTCTTGACCACCGGCGCGCGCAAAGCGAACAGCGTCAGAGAACCGCCGACCACGAACAGCAGGAAGATCAGGATGAACACGCCGCGCGCCGGGTCGGCGGCGAAAGCGTGCACCGAGGTCAGCACCCCGGAGCGGACCAGGAAGGTGCCCAGCAGGCTCAGCGAAAACGCGGCGATGGCCAGCAGCACCGTCCAGCTCTTGAACACCCCGCGTTTTTCCGTCACCGCCAGCGAGTGGATCAGCGCCGTGCCCACCAGCCAGGGCATGAACGAAGCGTTCTCCACCGGATCCCAGAACCACCAGCCGCCCCAGCCCAGTTCGTAGTAGGCCCACCACGAACCCAGGGCGATGCCGATGCCGAGGAAGGCCCAGGCCACCAGGGTCCAGGGCCGCGACCAGCGCGCCCAGGCCGCGTCCAGGCGGCCGCCGAGCAAGGCGGCGATGGCGAAGGCGAAGGCCACCGAGAAGCCGACATAGCCCATGTACAGCATCGGCGGATGGACGATCAGGCCGAAGTCCTGCAACAGCGGGTTGAGGTCGCGGCCGTTGGTCGGCACCTGCGGCAGCAGGCGGGCGAAGGGATTGGAGGTGATGATCAGGAACGACAGAAAGCCCACACTGATCATGCCCATCACCGCCAGCACCCGGGCCAGCATCACCTGCGGCAACTGGCGCGAGAACACCGACACCGCGAAGGTCCAGGCGCCAAGGATGAGCGCCCACAACAGCAACGAGCCTTCGTGGGCGCCCCACACGGCGCTGAACTTGTAGTACCACGGCAGCGCCGTGTTGGAGTTGTGGGCCACATAGGCGACCGAGAAGTTGTCGGTCATGAAGGCATGGGTCAGGCAGGCGAAGGCGAACACCAGGAAGGCGAACTGACCCCAGGCGGCCGGACGCGCCAGGCTCATCCACAGCCGGTCGCCACGCCAGGCGCCGAGCAGCGGCACGCTGGCCTGCACCGCCGCCAGGCAGATGGCCAGGATCATCGCCAACTGCCCCAGTTCCGGAATCACCAGCGCCGCGTTCATGGCCGGGCCTCGCCGCTGGCGGCAGTCTTGCCGCTGTCCTTGAGGGCTTTGGTGACTTCCGGCGGCATGTACTTCTCATCGTGCTTGGCCAGCACTTCGTCGGCCACCACCACGCCGTCGGCGTTAAGCTTGCCCAGGGCGACGATCCCCTGCCCTTCGCGGAACAGGTCCGGGAGAATGCCCCGGTAGGTGATGGGGACCGACTTGTTGAAGTCGGTGACCACGAAGCGCACGTCCAGCGAATCGGCCGAGCGCTTCACCGAGCCCTGCTCGACCATGCCGCCGGCGCGAATGCGTGTGTCCAGCGGCGCCTCGCCATTGGCGATCTGGGTCGGGGTGTAGAACAGGTTGATGTTCTGCTGCAACGCGCTGAGGGCCAGACCCAGGGCGACCGCCACGCCGACCAGCAGGGCGAGGATGAGCAACAGGCGTTTCTTGCGCTGCGGATTCACTGGTGGTTCTCCCGGCGCAGACGACGCGCCTCTTCTTGCAGATAGCGGCGGCGCGCCAGCACCGGCACGGCGACGTTGATGGCCAGCACGACCAGGCAGAGGCCATAGGCCGACCAGACGTAGAGCCCATGATGGCCCATGGCGAGGAAATCGGCGAAGGAGGCGAAACTCATCGTGCGGCCTCCCGACCCAGGCTGCCGAGCACCTGCTCGCGGACCCACTGGGTGCGCGCTTCGCGGCGCAGCACTTCAAGACGCATGCGCAGCAGCAGCACGGCACCGAAGAAGCAATAGAAGCCCAGCACTGTCAGCAGCAGCGGCAGCCACATCTCGGCGGGCATGGCCGGTCGTTCGGTGAGGGTGAAGGTGGCGCCCTGGTGCAGGGTGTTCCACCACTCGACCGAGTACTTGATGATCGGAATGTTGACCACACCGACGATGGCCAGCACAGCGCAGGCCTTGGCGGCGCTGTCGCGGTTACCGATGGCCTGGCCCAGGGCGATGATGCCGAAATACAGGAACAGCAGGATCAGCATCGAGGTCAGGCGGGCGTCCCACACCCACCAACTGCCCCAGGTCGGCTTGCCCCAGATGGCGCCGGTGACCAGGGCCAAGGCGGTCATCCAGGCGCCGATGGGCGCCGCGCACTGCAGGGCGACGTCGGCCAGTTTCATCTTCCACACCAGCCCCACCACGCCTGCCACTGCCAGCAGCACGTAGCAGGACTGCGCCAGCATGGCCGCCGGCACGTGGATATAGATGATGCGGAAGCTGTTGCCCTGCTGGTAGTCCGCCGGGGCGAAGGCCAGGCCCCAGGCGATGCCTGCCAGCAACAGCAGCACCGCCGCGACGCTCAGCCAGGGCAGCAGGCGGCCACTGAGGCTGTAGAACCATTTTGGCGAGCCCAGCTTGTGGAACCATGTCCAGCTCATTTTCATCAGGGTACATCCAGGGTCTTTGCCGGGCTTCGCTGCCCGGGACTCGTTATTCGCCGACGCTGATCCTCAGGCCGGCCGCTATCGCAAAGGGTGTCAGTGTTACCGCAAGGGCCGTGAGGCTGGCCAACCAGAGCAGGTACCCGGTGGCGGGCATATTCTGCAACGCCGCCTGCAACGCACCACTGCCCAGGATCAATACCGGGATGTACAGCGGCAGAATCAGCAGCGCCAACAGCAGCCCACCGCGCTTGAGACCCACGGTCAGCGCTGCGCCCACCGCCCCCAGCAGGCTCAGCACCGGCGTGCCAAGCAGCAGTGAGCCGAGCAGCACCGGCAGGCAGGCGCTGGGCAATCCGAGCATCAGCGCCAGCACCGGCGCCAACAATACCAGCGCCAGGCCGGAAAAGGTCCAGTGCGCCAGCACCTTGGCCAGCACCAGCAGCGGCAAAGGCTGCGGCGACAGCACCCACTGCTCCAGCGAACCGTCCTCGAAATCGCTGCGAAACAGGCCGTCCAGCGACAGCAGCACCGCCAGCAAGGCGGCGACCCAGACCAGTCCCGGCGACAAGGTTTGCAACAATTGGCTCTCGGGACCGACCGCCAGCGGGAACAGCGCCACGACGATGGCGAAGAACACCAACGGGTTGGCCAACTCTGCCGGACGCCGGAACAGCAGACGCGCCTCGCGGCGCAACAACAACGCAAAGACCTTCATGCTGCCCACTGCCCCAGATTCAGTTCGCGATAGCCGCCCGGCTTGTGTTGCAAGCTGTGGTGCGTGGTCAGTACCACCGTCCCGCCCTGCTCGCAATGGCTGGCCAGGTGCGCTTCGAGCTGGGCCACACCCTGCTTGTCGAGGGCGGTGAAAGGTTCATCGAGAATCCACAGCCCAGGCCCGTCCAGGTACAAGCGGGCCAGGGCCACGCGTCGCTGCTGGCCGGCCGACAGCGTGTGGCACGGCACATCTTCGAAGCCGCGCAGGCCGACCTGGGCCAACGCCTGCCAGATGGACGCGCGGCTGGCGGGTCGATGCAGGGCGCAGAGCCAGGCCAGGTTCTCCTCGGCGCTGAGCAGCTCCTTGATGCCCGCAGCATGGCCGATCCACAGCAACACGCTGGCCAGGGCCTGGCGCTGCTCGCCCAGGGCACGGCCGTTGAGCAGGATCTGCCCGGCCGTCGGCTGCATCAGCCCGGCCAACAGGCGCAGCAGGCTGGTCTTGCCGCTGCCGTTGGGACCACTGACCTGCAACATGTCGCCGGGGCTCAGTTCAAAATCCAGGTGTTCGAAGAGCAGACGCCAGTCGCGCTCGCAGGCAAGGTTCGCGGCTTGGAGGTGGAAGGTCACGGTTTCGCCTTATGCTGTTCAGGGTCCGGCACCCGCTGCTTGCAGGCTCACCCAGCCCCTCTGCAGGAGCGGGCTCAGCCGCGCAACAAACGACGCCGAACACGCCGGTGTCTCAAGTCGCCCCGCGCGCGGCCGTTAAACTACCCGTGGCGAGGCGCCCGGATTATACATGGACGCCCAGGCTGTCAAGAGAGCTGGCTCGACAGGTTGTATACAATCATGACCGAAATCAATAGTCTCAGCGCGCAGAGCGCCTTCGCCGCCCAGGTAGCCAAGGCCAGCCTGACCGGCGAACTGCTGCGCCTGACACAATCGCAACCTGGCCTGATCCCCAACGGCGAGACCGCCCAGGCCGAGGTGGTGAACCTGCGGCAGAACGGCGCAGACTTCACCCTGACCCTGCGCCTGATGTTGCCCGATGGCAAACCCGTGCAGCTTCAGGCCAACGCCACCCAACCGCTGCCACCCGGCAGCCAGGTCACCGTCGGGCAACTCGACAGCAGCCGCCTGGCCGTGGCCGTGCAGCAGGCCAGCGCCAGCAACATCGCCAGCCTGACCCAGCTCGACACCCGCCAGATCCCGATCGGCACGCTGTTACAAGGCAAGGTCCTGACCAACCAGCCACTGCCGGCCGAAGCGGGACAGGCACCGGCCTTCCGCGCACTGGTCAGCCTCCTCAACAGCAGCCAGGCCGGCGCCACACTGGCCATTGACAGCCCGCGCCCGTTGCCCGTCGGCAGCCTGCTCAGCGCCCTGGTGCAAGGTGACCAGTCACTGCGCTTCGTGCCCCTGAGCGGTCGCCAGGACCAGTTGGCCATCGCCCAGCAACTGCTCACCCAGCAAGGCCGTCAGGCCTCGCTGCCCGCCCTGCTTGGCGCGCTTCAACACCTGGCCAGCGCGCCCAGCGCCGACCCTGCACTCTCGGCCAGCGCCTCACGGTTGCTGGCCAGCCTGCCCGACCCCGCTCAACTGGGCGACGCCAAGGCCGTCGCCCAGGCCCTGAACAACAGCGGCGCCTTCCTTGAAGGCAAGCTGCTCGCAGGCCTGGGACCGGGCGTTGCACCAGACCTCAAGGCGCAACTGGTGCGTCTGGTGGCGCAGATCCTGCCCAGTGTGCCGGGCAATCAAGCCCTGGCCGCCGCCACCCTGGCCCAGGCGCTGCCGGCCTTGGCCCGTGGTGCGCGCGGTCTGCTCGACCAGGTCGGCAACCGCCCGCAGCCCGGCATGTTCCCGCTGCCGTCGCGGCTGTTGCAGAACCTGGAGGACACCGGCGACCTGCAGCAGTTGCTGCGTCTGGCAGCGGCGGCGATTTCCCGGTTACAGAGTCACCAATTGGCCAGCCTGCAGCAGACCGGCACCACCGAGACCGGCAACCAGCAGACCACCTGGCAAAGCGAGATTCCCCTGCGCCACGGCCAGGAGTTCCTCCCGGTACAAGCCAAGCTGCAACGCGAAGAAACCCCGGAACAGCACGCCGACCCGCACCGCGCGCAGCGTGACCCGCTCGAATCGCTGTGGCGTATCGAGCTGGCCTTCGACCTGCCGCCGCTCGGTCCGCTGCAGGTGCAGGCGCAACTGAGCCAGGGGCGTCTCAGCGGCCAGTTATGGGCCGAACGTCCACAAACCGCCCGCTTGATCGACAGTCAGCTCGGCAGCCTGCGCGAGCGTCTGCTGGCCCGCGGTCTGGACGTCGGCGACCTGGCCTGCCATCCCGGCGCGCCGCCCCAGGGCCCGCGCACCCGCCTGGAACAACGTTGGGTGGATGAAACCGCATGACAGAGCGCACACCACGCCAGGCCATCGCCCTGAGCTATGACGGCGAGCAAGCGCCGACCCTGAGTGCCAAAGGCGAGGACGCCGTGGCCGAGGCCATTCTCGCCCTGGCCCGCGAGCACGAAGTCCCGATCTACGAGAACGCCGAGCTGGTCGGCTTACTGGCGCGTCTAGAGCTGGGCGAGCAGATTCCCGAGGCGCTGTACCTGACCATCGCCGAGATCATCGCCTTCGCCTGGCAACTGCGCGGCAAGCTGCCACCAGGCTTCGACGACACGCCGCCCGAGCCACGCGACATCACCCCGACGCTGGCCTTGCCTGCGCCCGACGACAGCACTATCTAACGCCTGCCCCGCCCCCCATGGCGCCAAGCTCGGTCCTCCACTGCTCTGCACGGAGGCCCGACGGCCATGTCCCCTCTCCCCGCCGAAAACCTGCACCTGGTGCACGCGGCACTGGTCGATTTCCCGCGACCGGATGCTCTGGCCGAAACCCTGCTGCGCCCGTGGCTGAAAGCGCGAGGCATCGACACGCCTGCGCAGGAAATCGACGTCGTCACCTTGCACTACCAGCTCGAACCGCTCGGCGAAGGCCGGCAGCATTTTCGTGAAAACGCGGTGATCACCCAGAAAATGAGTGCAGTCCAAGCCCTGCTGAGCAATTGGCAAGGCGAAAGCGCCGAGGGCTATGGGGGCTTTCACTTCGGTGATTGGGCTGGGATCGCACCCAGTGGCGTGCTGCACCTGGTCGAACGTCTGAACACCGAGGGCACCTCGCCAGGGTTCTCGGCTTATCGGGTGTTCAACGGCCTCTATCGACGCCAGACACCGGCGCTCTATGGCCCCGCTACGCGCCTGCCGGTGCGCGCCGAAGACTTCCAGGCGCTCATCTGGGGATTGCACCTGAACACCCTGTACAAGGCGCAGTTGGATAGCTACTGGTCGGCTCATCTGAACGACTACCAGCGAGCCCTGAAGATCAACTTCATCGCCGCCTGCAATCGGCAAGTCGCCGAAGGCAGTCTCAGCGAAGAGGCGCGGCAGATGATCTGGCAGGCCGCGGGCATCTCACGTCAGGACAGGTTCACGCTCAAGGTCTCGCTGCTCAACGTCTACGGCTACGTCGCCACCTCGCTGCTGTGCTTGCGTACCGAGGACAGTGCACTGACTTTGTTGTATATCCCAGGCAACAGCAGTCCGTTCCTGAGCTTCGACACCCCCTTGGCGATGAAGCACTGGTTCGCCCGCCAGTGCCAGCCGGCCGACCGCCGCGCGGCGCTTCTGACGCTCTTCAGCCCGCTCGACTGGCCCGATGGCCTGGATTTCAGCGGCCTGCAAACCGCACTGGCGGGCCTGGGTCGCTATCCGCAGCCACACCGTTTCCTGTCCTCCCATTCGGGCTTCGCAACCAGTGGGCTATGGACGCCCGAGTTGATGGTCGACTACCGCGCCGAACACTACAACCCGCCCATTACCGAAGAGCTGTTCGGCTACCTGGCGCGCCACCAGCAACAGCGCGCCTATGCCACGCTCGACAGTCAGGTCGTCAGCAATCAACAGATCGAAAAGCTTCGCGCGACCCGCTATCTGAACATCGCGCTGGTGATGCTGGCACCAGTCGCGATGGTGATCCCTGCCCTGGCGCCGCTACTGGCCGCAGGCGGCCTGGCGCAGTTCAGCCTGGGCCTGGACCGTGTGCTCAACGGCCGCTCGCTGGAGGACAAGGTCGCTGGCGTCCAGGACCAGGTATTCGGCCTGTTCAACGCGCTCCCTCTGGTCGGCACGGCGGCGGCCCGATCGAGCGCGCTGTATCGCTGGTGCCGCCCCGGCTTCGTCAGCTTCAGGCAGTTGCTGCAAGGCAGCGACAGCGCCGAGGCATTGGCCCTGCAACCGGCCGAGGCGGCGTTTCGCGAGCCCACCGTACAAGCGTCCACGCAAACCGCTGCCGTGGTTACCCGTATCGACGAAAGCCTGCGCCACCGCTTCGCAGCCTGGCTGCAAACAGAGGCTGGGCTGGAGAATGACTGGGTCTGCTATGAGCTGAACACCGACAGCTTCATTCGGCTGTCACAGATCCGCCAGGAAAGCCCGCCACGCTGGATCGTCAGTGCCGAGCACGCCAACGCTCTGGTACCCATGACCGACAGTAGAACCGTCAGCGACCTGCAGCGCATGGCCACGCTGCGCGCCTTGGGTATCCACGTCGATCTACCGCTGGACTACACCCCCTACCAAAACATGTCGCGCACGCCGCTGGAGCCTTTGATCACCAGTGTCTGGCTGGGCGATCGTCGTCTGGGCGAGCCGTTCATCGACGCCATCGCTCACAACGCCCGGGCGCTGCACGGTAGTCGCTACGAATATCAGTTGCTGCTGTCACGCCAGAACGTGGCGAACTTCGACCACAACGTCAGCCAGCTCAATGCGGTGGCGCCGCGGCTACGAATCCGCATCCTCGAAGAACAGCCGTTCTTTCTCGAATTCGAGCGCTCTGCCTATTACCCGCAGTACCAGGCGGCGCTGCGCGGCGACGGCCTGGGCGCCACGCATTTCAGTTCGGCCTGCGACATCCTGCGCTATCGCGTTCTCAAGCACTTCGGCGGCTTGTACATGGACACCGACGACAGCCTGTTGCTGCCCAAGGACGGTAGCGTCGCCGCCCTGCCCCTGGAGCAGCAGGACCTGCGTTGCAGCGCCGACGGGCTGCTGCTGGCGCAACCGGTGTCCAACGACCGGCTAGGCATGTACATCAAGTTCAACAGCAGCCTGATCGGCAGCCATGCGGGCAATCCGACCCTGGACGCCATTTCCGACGAGATCCTGCGACGCTACCGCTTGGAGCCCACCTTCTACGACCACCATCCGGACCCGGACCTGGATCCGGTGGGTCTGCACCACTATGCCCGCCGCCTGAACCTGCTGACCGGTCCCGGCGTGCTCAACGATGTGATCGACCAGCATCTGCCGTGGCTGCGCCAGTTGCGCGAGACCTGCACCCTGCTGGCCTCGCCGGTCCACGACGTGTTCAGCGTGGTCAACAGCCGTGCGCTGATGGACGCCCTGGCCAGTTTCGCGCCCCTGGGCGATGTGGCCGACATCGGCCGCGCCCATTCCTGGTTGAACCACTGATCGGCACCGTACGACACCGCGATCCTCAACCCTCGACCCAGGTATCTGCCATGATCCCCATCCCCTATCTCAACGCCAAAGGTATCGATTTCGCCCGCCAGCACCTGGCGGCCTTCCCTCGCCCAGACCGTCAGGCCATCGCGGCACTCGACCAGTGGCTGCCCAGCCAAGGCATCGACGTACCTGCCGAGCAGATCGTTGCCGCCACCCTGCATTACCAAGCCGGCAGCGACGGCTGGAACGGCGTCGTCGTCCAGCGACAGAGCCTGGCGCAGGCGCTGCTGAGCAACTGGCAAGCGCCGCCGGATCTGGAGGCCGTACCGCACCTGCTCCGGCCGCAGCAGCCGCCAGGCAGCGCGCGGCACATCCGCATCGTCTCCGCCCTGCAGCCGCCGCACCAGACCGGAGCGCAGAACTACTACGTACTCAGCGGCCTGTTCCGGCGCAGCGAGCCCCAGGTCTATGACCAGCACAGCATGCTGCCGCTGGCGGTGCCGACATTTCAGTCGTTCGTCTGGGACCTGGATTTCAACCGGGCCTACAAGGCTGAGCTCGACGCTTACTGGTCCGAGCATTTCGACAGCTACCGCGACTCGCTGAAACTGAACTTCATTGCGGCATGCAACAAGCAGATCAGCGAAGGCAGCCTGAGCGATGAAGGACGGCGATTGGCGTTCAGGGCTGCCGGGGTGATGCACTCGCCGCTCCCGATCGATGTACGCATGCTCAATGTCTACGGTTACGCCAGCACCGACCTGGTGTGTTTGCAGGCCCAGGGAAGCGACCTGATAGTGCTGTACGTGCCAGGCAATGCCTCGCCGCTGCTGAGTTTCGCCAATCAGGGCGAGTTGCAG
The DNA here is from genome assembly GCF_030580795.1 of Pseudomonas boreofloridensis. Classification (NCBI taxonomy): domain Bacteria; kingdom Pseudomonadati; phylum Pseudomonadota; class Gammaproteobacteria; order Pseudomonadales; family Pseudomonadaceae; genus Pseudomonas; species Pseudomonas boreofloridensis. The sequence continues at coordinate 512,822 of NZ_JAUQOQ010000001.1, forward strand.
GATTGGTTCGGCCAGCAATGCCGGAGTGCGCCCACGCGCGAGGCACTGCAAGCGCGTTTCAACCCGGCCGATACCCCGGACGGCCTGAGCTTCAGCGGGCTGGAGACGGCCTTGGGCGGCCTGGGGGTCTACCCCCATCTCTACCATCTGGACAGCCAGCGGCCTGGCTTCACCGCCGCTGGGGTCTGGGCACCGCGCGAATACGTCAACTACAAGCCGTCCAGCTACAGCCCGACGTTGAGCGGCGATCTGTTCCACGCCCTGGCTACGCGATACCGCCAGCGCAGCTATCAAGACGCCGACTTCCTCATCCACGCCGACAGCGAAGTCAGCAAAGCCCGCTGGCGTGGCTACCTGTCCTCGGCCATAACCTACCTGGCTCCCCTGGCGCTGGCCGTGCCCGAGCTCTGGCCGCTGTTTGCCGTCGGCGGTATCGCCCAATTCGGCCTGGGCCTGGACCAGGCCCTGCAGGCGCGCTCGCAGTCTCAAGCCAGCGAAGGCCTGGAGGCGATGGTGTTCGGCCTGTTCAACGCGGCGCCACTGGCACTGGAGAGCGCGGCCAGGATCTCCACCCTGTTGCGCGTGAAAAGCGACAACTTCGTCTTCCCCTCCCGGGTCAACGAACGCTGGGGCTACCCGCTGAGCCCAGTGTCACCGCCGCACCTGCCCGATCTGGACATGGCCCCTTACTTCCACGTGTCCGACTCCATAGCGCCAGTGGCCGGGGCCGATCCTGCGGTGTCGGCAGCGGTGGTGCGCAACTGTCTGTACGACGGCACGCCGGATCGCCTGGAGGCCTCCCTGCATGGCTACAACGCCGAGGTGGTGTACGACCTGAAACAGGATGCATTCATGTGCGAAGAGGATATCAATGAGGTGAATCCGCGCTACTTCACTGCCCGCCCCGGCCGGCGTGACCTGGCCCGGGTCGACGTGCACCAGCGCCCGGTCGACGACGCCATGCGCAGCGCCAGCCTTCGCGCATTGGGGGTCGATCTGCAACTGCCCATCGTGCTGCCCGAGCCAGCGACGCAAGCCCTGCAGCCCATTGCACGAACGCTGACGTGCCTGTGGGTCGGCGACAAGGTGCTCTCCGAGGCCTTGATCGCCAACCTTGCGCACAATGCGCAACTGGTGCAGGACAGCAGTTACACCCTGCGCCTGCTGCTGTCGCGGGCGACCCCTTCGGCGTTCGAGCAGAACCTCGCGCAGTTGGCCCGTGAGGCCCCCAGCCTGCAGGTGCTGCCACTGGAAGACCAGGCATTCTTCGTCGCCCTGCGCAGCAGCAAGTACCACACGCACTATCAGGCTGCCATTGACGGCGGTGCATTCGCCGCCGCTTCGGACATCCTGCGTTACCGCATGCTGTACCACGACGGCGGACTGTACATGGATGTGGACGACACGCTGCTTGGCGCAGGAGGCTATCGACAGTTCGAGAATGGGGTCGGCGTCGGTACGCCGGGAGAGGCGCTGGACGCGGTGGAGCTGGCGACAAGCCCCGATGGGCTGCTGTTGCAGCCGCCGATCAGCAACGAAACCCTGGGCATGAACTGCCTGTACAACACCAGCTTCATCGGCAGCCACGCGGGCAATCCTACGCTGGAGGCCATTTCCGAAGAAATCCATACCAGGCTGTCGCAAACACCGGACTTCCATACCTGGCGGCCGACATTCGCCGAGGATCCGGCCGCCTTCTATCGCTACGCCCAACGCCTCAGTGCGCTGACCGGACCGCGCGTGGTCACGGACGTGATCGACCGCCGGCTTGCCGCCCTCACCCAACTGCGCCAGGTGGCGAACCTGGGCTGCATGAAGATCGTCAATCTAGGCCTGTTCGTCGATCTGGACCGCTACACCGAACTGGTGCGCCGTCTCCTGCCACTCAACCGCCTGGCCAAGGTCGGCAGCCTGCACTCCTGGGCCAAAGGCTGATCCCGGCGTGCTTCAGCCCAATGCCAAGCGGCCCATGGGCGCGTCGGTGCGCCTGTGGGCCACTCAGCCGCGGTGCAGGCGGCTCATCAGCTCGGCCTCGGCCTGGGTCAGGCCACAGCTCTGCGTCAGTTCCTCGACGCTGGCGCCCATGCCCACCAGCTTGGCGGCCTGGGAGAAGGTGACGCTGTTGGGATCACGCTGCTCCAGTTGCAGCAGCTTCTCCGGCAACGGCGCCACCACCGCGCGCAATTCGTGAATCGCTTCGCCCATGCGCACGGTCACGTTCTGGTAGTCGTCCAGCCGCTTGGCCAGGTCCTTGATGCGCTGGTCACGCAGCGCATCGCCCTGGGCCTGCTGGGCGGCCAGCTCGCGCTGGCGCTTGCTGTAGTTGAGAAAGAACCACAGGCTCAGCGCCCACAACAACGCGAGCAAGATGACGGCAGCCTCGAAGATCACCTCAGATGTTCTCCAGCTCCGACCACTCTTCCTCGCTCATCATCTTGTCCAGCTCGACCAGAATCAGCAGTTCGCCGTTCTTGTTGCACACGCCCTGGATGAACTTGGCCGACTCTTCGTTGCCGACGTTCGGCGCGGTCTCGATCTCCGACTGACGCAGGTAGACCACTTCGGCCACGCTGTCGACCAGGATGCCGACCACCTGCTTGTCCGCCTCGATGATGACGATGCGGGTGTTGTCGGTGATGTCCGACGGCATCAGGCCGAAGCGCTGACGGGTGTCGATCACGGTGACCACGTTACCGCGCAGGTTGATGATGCCCAGCACGTAGCTGGGCGCGCCCGGAACCGGAGCGATCTCGGTGTAGCGCAGGACTTCCTGCACCTGCATCACGTTGATGCCGTAGGACTCGTTGTCCAGACGGAAGGTGACCCATTGCAGGATCGGATCTTCGGAACCTTGTGCAGACGACTTCTTCATTACCCTAGCCCTCTCAGTCCGCCGGTGGCGGTGTGCTCGTTATGGTCGCAGCAGCTGCGGCGCCGATTCAGTTGTGTGTGATGTTCATCTGCTTGACCGCGCCACTGGCGATCAGCTCGGCCAGCTCGGCAACGTCGAGCAAGGCGCACATGTGTTCGATGACCGTGCCCGCCAGCCAGGGGCGCTGACCGCGCTGGCTGCGCCATTTGATTTCCTGAGGGTCCAGGCGCAGCGAGCGGCTGACCTGATGCACGGCCAGGCCCCACTCGTAGCCCTGCACCGAAATGACGTAGTGCAGGCCTTGGCGGAAGTCGTCGCGGTAGCGGTCGGGCATCACCCAACGCGCGGTGTCCAACACCTTGAGGTTACCGGCCTGGCACGTGAGGATGCCGAGGAACCAGTCGGGCTGGCCGAACAGCGGCGTCAACTCCTGCCCTTCCAGGCTGTAGATCGAGCCCAGGCACACCAGCGGCACCGCCAGGGTCAGCCCGGCGACGTCGAACAGCAGGCACTCGAACGGCTCCGCCGCCCAGGCCGGACGACCGTCGACGGTGGCGGGGGGCACCGGCGCGCCAGGCGCCGGCAAGTGCACATCGACCAGCGGCGCGACGGGCTCGACGACCTGCGCTTGGCGCGTGGTGTCCGCGGCCAATTCACTGGCCTGAACCGGCGACGCGTCGTCCACGCTGACGTCGGTTTCAGGCGGCAGCACCGTAGGCAGAACGCGCGGCGCGGGCTCGGCGTAGGGCCGGGGCTCGACGGGACGGCGCGCATCGCGGGCCTGCTCTTCACGCACGGCAGCGGCAAATTCGTCGCTGGGGGCTTGTTCGAGCGCTGGCGCACTCGCTTCGGGCAATTCTTCGAACTCGGTGGCGTCCTGCAGCAGGCCATCGAGATAGGATTGCAACGCCAGTTGCGGCTTGCTGGTGATCTGTGGAGCGTGATTCATCAGGCCACCTGCAGGGCGTTGCGGTAAGAGAGCAGGTGCTTGAGCAGCGCCCGGTATGCGGTGACGCCACGGCTCTTGCCGTCGAACTGCGAGGGCGTGACGCCATTGCGACTGGCATCGCGCAGGCGCGTGTCGACCGGAATATAGCCCTGCCAGACCTGCTCGCCATAGGTGTCGCGCAAAAGCTTCAAGGTGCCGAGCGAGGCTTGCGTGCGGCGGTCGAACAGCGTTGGCACGATCTGATAAGGCAGCGCTTGCTTGCGCGAGCGGTTGATCATGGCCAGGGTGCCGACCATGCGCTCCAGGCCCTTGACCGCAAGAAACTCGGTTTGCACCGGAATCACCAACTGCTGGCTGGCCGCCAGCGCGTTGACCATCAGTACGCCGAGCAGCGGCGGGCTGTCGATCAGGGCAAAGTCGAAATCCTGCCACAGCTGCGCCAGACTCTTGGCGATCACCAGGCCCAGGCCGTTCTGCCCGGGCGACTGACGCTCGAGCACGGCCAGCGCCGTGCTCGAGGGCAGCAGCGAGATCCGCTCGTGGCTGGTGGGCAGCAGCAACTGTCCCGGCAGGCCCTCGGGCACGCCGCCCTTGTGCAGGAACAGGTCGTAGCAGCTGTGCTCGAGTACGTCGGGATTGTGCCCGAAATAGCTGGTCATCGAACCGTGCGGGTCGAGGTCAACGACGACCACGCGCTTGCCCGCCTCGGCCAGCAGACCGGCCAGAGCGATGGTAGTGGTGGTCTTGCCGACACCACCTTTTTGATTGGCTACTGCCCAGACTCTCATCGTGCGTTGCTTCCTCCCGACATGGGCGCAGGTCCCTGCGGGAACGGTCTATAAATTCGGTGACGGAGATTTGACGGGATCGCGTCCGGCCGTCGTGGCTGGCGAAGCTGGTGCACTTTGTGTGCCAGCACGGCGCAATGCCGCGTCCGGCGTGGCATTGGCCGTACCCGAACCGGTCAGGCTGCGGCGCACTTCCAGGTTGCGCGAGATCACCAGCACCACCCGGCGATTGCGCGCACGGCCATCGGCGCTGTCATTGCTGGCCACCGGCTGGTATTCGCCATAGCCCACCGAGGCCATGCGCGCCGGGTCCACACCGTCCATCGCCAGCAGGCGTACGATGCTCGCCGCGCGCGCCGAGGACAGCTCCCAGTTGGTCGGATACTGCGCGGTACGGATTGGCAGGTTGTCGGTGAAGCCTTCGACGTGCACCGGGTTGGCGAACGGTTTGAGGATCTTGGCCACCTTGTCGATGATCTCGAAGGCGGTATCGCTGGGCATGGCATCGCCGCTGCCGAACAGCAACGCCGAGTTGAGCTCGATCTCGATCCACAGCTCGTTGCCACGCACGGTCATCTGGTTGGAACCGATCAGGTCGCCGAAGGCAGCGCCGACCTCGTCACTGATGGTTTTCAACGCATCAGCGCTGCTCTGGCCGAGACCGGCATCGACCTGGTCGCTGTCCTTGATCAACGGCTCGGCAGGCTTGACCGTCAGTGGACGCTCGTCGCCGATGGGAATCGGCCGCAGGCTGCGCTCGGGGTCGTTGAAGACCCCGACCAGCGCCTGGGAAATCACCTTGTACTTGCCTTCGTTGATCGAGGAAATCGAGTACATCACCACGAAGAAGGCGAACAGCAAGGTGATGAAGTCGGCGTACGAGACCAGCCAACGCTCATGGTTCTCGTGCTCCTCGGTATGACGGCGACGGCGCATGGTCTACTCCATGAAGCCTTGCAGCTTGAGCTCGATGGAACGCGGGTTCTCGCCTTCGGCGATCGACAGCAGCCCCTCCAGCAGCATCTCGCGGTAGCGCGACTGGCGCAGGACGATGGCCTTGAGCTTGTTGGCCACCGGCAGCAGCACCAGGTTGGCGCTGGCCACGCCGTAGATGGTGGCGACGAAGGCCACGGCGATGCCATTGCCCAGTTGCGACGGATCGGCCAGGTTGCCCATCACGTGGATCAGGCCCATGACCGCACCGATGATGCCGATGGTCGGCGCATAGCCCCCCATGCTTTCGAAGACCTTGGCGGCCTGGATATCGCGGCTTTCCTGGGTCAGAAAATCCACCTCCAGAATGCTGCGGATCGACTCCGGTTCGGCGCCATCGACCAGCAACTGCAAGCCTTTGCGGGCATAGGGGTCAGGTTCGGCATCGGCCACGCCTTCCAGGCCCAGCAGGCCTTCCTTGCGTGCGGTGAGGCTCCAGTTGACCACCCGATCGATGCCACCGGCCAGGTCCACGCGCGGTGGAAACAGGATCCAGCGCAGAATTTGCAGCGCACGCTTGAATGCCGAGAGCGGCGACTGCAGCAGCGCTGCGGCCAGGGTACCGCCCAGCACGATCAGCCCGGCAGGTCCGTTGAGCAAGGCACCGACATGGCCACCTTCAAGGAAATTGCCGCCGACGATGGCGACGAACGCCAGGATCAGGCCGATGAGGCTGAGCACGTCCATCAGACGCAGGCCTCGACCAGGTGGCGCCCGATGTCGTCCAGGCTGTACACCGCATCGGCCAGGTTGGCCTTGACGATGGCCATGGGCATGCCATAGATCACGCAACTGGCCTCGTCCTGGGCCCATACGGTGCTGCCGCCCTGCTTGAGCAGGCGCGCCCCTTCGCGGCCATCGGCGCCCATGCCGGTGAGCACCACCGAGAGTACCTTGTCGCCGTAGGTCTTGGCCGCCGAGCCGAAGGTGATGTCCACACACGGCTTGTAGTTCAGGCGCTCGTCGCCAGGCAGGATCTTCACCGTGCCACGGCCATCGACCATCATCTGCTTGCCACCGGGCGCCAGCAGCGCCAGGCCAGGACGCAGCACGTCACCGTCCTCGGCTTCCTTGACGCTGATCTTGCACAGCTTGTCGAGACGCTCGGCGAAGGCCTTGGTGAAGGCGGCCGGCATGTGCTGGATCAACACGATCGGGGCCGGGAAGCTGGCCGGCAGTTGCGTCAGCACCCGTTGCAGGGCCACCGGGCCGCCGGTGGAGGTGCCGATGGCGACCAGCTTGTAGGGTTTGCGCTTGGGCGCCGGCGAGTGGCTGGCCGCCGGCGCGCTCGGACGTGTCGGGGCGGCACTGCGAACGGGCGCAGGGCTGCTGGCGACGCTGCTCGACGCTGCGCTGCTGCTCGGCGCGCTGGGCGTCGGGCTGGAGAAGCTGCTGAAACGGCGGTTGCTGCGCGAAATGGTATGCACCTTCTCGCACAGCATCTGCTTGACCTTGTCGGGGTTGCGCGAGATGTCCTCGAAGTTTTTCGGCAGGTAGTCCACGGCGCCAGCGTCCAGCGCATCGAGGGTCACGCGCGCGCCTTCGTGGGTCAGCGAAGAGAACATCAGGACCGGGGTCGGACAGCGCTGCATGATATGACGCACGGCAGTGATGCCATCCATCATCGGCATCTCGTAGTCCATGGTGATCACATCGGGCTTGAGTGCCAGCGCCTGGTCGATCGCTTCCTTGCCGTTGGTCGCGGTGCCTACGACCTGGATGGTCGGGTCCGCCGAGAGGATTTCAGAGACACGGCGGCGGAAGAAACCGGAATCATCCACCACCAGGACCTTGACTGCCATAAACACTCCATTAGACGGCGCAACCGCCAGGTCGCGCCGCCGAAATCAAATACGCCGGGCGGCGTAACGCTTGAGCATGCTCGGAACGTCGAGGATCAGCGCGATACGACCGTCGCCGGTGATGGTGGCGCCGGACATGCCCGGAGTGCCCTGGAGCATCTTGCCCAATGGCTTGATCACCACCTCTTCCTGGCCCACCAACTGGTCGACCACGAAGCCGATGCGCTGGGTGCCGACCGACAGGATCACCACGTGCCCTTCGAGTTGCTCCTCATGCTGCTGGTCCTGGACCAGCCAACGCTTGAGGTAGAACAACGGCAGCGCCTTGTCGCGCACGATCACCACTTCCTGGCCATCGACCACGTTGGTGCGCGACAGGTCCAGGTGGAAGATCTCGTTGACGTTGACCAGCGGGAAGGCGAAGGCCTGGTTGGCCAGCATCACCATCAGCGTCGGCATGATCGCCAGGGTCAGCGGCACCTTGATCACGATCTTCGAGCCCTGGCCCTTGGCCGAGAAGATGTTGATCGAGCCGTTGAGCTGGGAAATCTTGGTCTTGACCACGTCCATGCCGACACCGCGGCCAGACACGTCGGAGATCTCGGTCTTGGTCGAGAAGCCCGGGGCGAAGATCAGGTTGTAGCAGTCCGACTCGCTCAGGCGGTCGGCTGCGTCCTTGTCCATCAGGCCCTTTTCCACGGCCTTGGCGCGCAGCACGTTGGGGTCCATGCCCTTGCCGTCGTCGGAGATCGACAAGAGGATATGGTCGCCTTCCTGCTCGGCCGACAGCACCACCCGACCGGTGCGCGCCTTGCCGGACGCCTCGCGCTCCTCGGGGGTCTCGACGCCGTGGTCGACGGCGTTGCGCACCAAGTGCACCAACGGGTCGGCGAGGGCCTCGACCAGGTTCTTGTCCAGGTCGGTCTCTTCGCCGACCAGTTCCAGGTTGATCTCTTTCTTGAGCTGGCGGGCGAGGTCGCGAACCAGGCGCGGGAAGCGGCCGAAGACTTTCTTGATCGGCTGCATGCGCGTCTTCATGACCGCGGTCTGCAGGTCGGCGGTGACCACGTCGAGGTTCGACACGGCCTTGGACATGGCCTCGTCGCCGCTGTTCAGGCCCAAGCGCACCAGGCGGTTACGCACCAGCACCAGTTCGCCGACCATGTTCATGATCTCGTCCAGGCGTGCCGTATCGACGCGCACCGTGGTTTCCGCTTCGCTGGCGCCATGCTTGTCCGCAGCCGGCGCCGCAGCGCGTGCCGGGGCGGCGCCGGCCGCTGCGGCGGGCTTGGCG